>PBPR01000031.1 GCA_002724775.1 Methanobacteriota archaeon | reverse complement strand
ACAAAGTTTTCACACCTTTTCCGGCATGTAATTGCTCAGCAACTGCCCAAGCAAGCGCTAATCCGTCAAAAGTGGAAGTTCCTCTTCCTATTTCATCTAGCAAAACTAAGCTGTTNGGAGTAGCATTTCGNAAAATATTCGCTAATTCCAACATTTCAACCATAAATGTGGAGTGTCCGTGTACCAAATCATCGTGAGCACCAACTCTTGTGAATACTCGATCAACCATCCCCAATCTTGCGGAGGAAGCAGGAACAAAGCATCCTGATTGAGCCATTACAGATACTAGAGCAGTTTGACGCATGTAGGTCGATTTTCCACCCATATTTGGTCCTGTCAAAATCATCAATTGTCTTTGTTTATTATCTAACTGTAAACTATTTGGAATGTAGCTCCCTTCTCTTAAAACTTCAATTACAGGATGTCTTCCATCAGATATTGACAATGCACCATCATCTGACATTTCAGGCCTTACATAATTGTTAGATTGACTTACTTCAGCCATTGAGCAAATAGCATCAATCTTTGAGACAGCCATAGTTGTGGCCTGCAAAGAACCTAGGAAATCCATAATCCATTCTCTTAATTCCTTGAATAGTTCAGTTTCTAAAGCTTGAGATCTTTCATCAGCTCTTAGAATGGAGGTTTCTTTTTCCTTTAATTCAGGAGTAATGTATCTGTCGCCAGCAGCAACGGTCTGCTTTCGGTGGTAATGCTCAGGAACTTTACTTGCATATGCCTTTGGAACTTCTAAATAATATCCAAAAACACGATTGTATCCAACTTTAATTTTAGGTATTCCAGTTTTAGTTTTTTCCTCACTTTCTAGGGCAACAACCCACTCTCTTCCACTACTTGCTCTAGATCTTAAATCGTCTAATTCCTCAGAATAACCCTTCTTGAAAATTCCACCATCTCGGAGTACCAAAGGTGGTTCTTCAACCAATGCTTCATCTAATTTTTCTGAAACTTGTTTATGTACATCTATCGACTTAACTAAGCGTTTCATCAGTTTTGATTTTAGTGGTTCTTCACTTAGAAATTGTTTCAAGTCTTTTAACGTATTAAGACTAGTTCTTAGACTGTCTAAATCTCTCGGTGAAATAGATCCGTGACCTAAACGAGATAACAATCTTTCCACGTCTTGAAATCCTTTCAAAATATCTTTTATTTCTCGGCGACTTAAAGTATTATCAAACAATTCTTGAACGGCATCATGTCTTTGGTTTAGTTTGTCTAAATCATGCAAAGGTCTAAGCAGCCAATCTTTCAACTTTCTAGATCCTCCAGCAGTTGAAGTTCTGTTTAGAGTTGCGAATAGAGTGTCTTTGGAAGAATCTCCAACGGTCTTGACAATTTCTAAATTTCTTAGAGTTACAGCATCCAGTGTCATGGTTTTTGCTTTAATTAGCAATGATGGAGGTCTTAGATGTGGTAAATCACTAAACTGCGTATCTTTCACGTACGATAATATTGCACCGGCAGAAGTTATTGCCATTGGATAAGTATTCAATTCAGAGACACTTCCAAATCTTTCTTCAAGAATTTTTTTAGCTACTGGGTAAGCCCATGAATCAGATTCTCTAGGTGTAGTGTTGACACCCATTGCCATCATCCAATTTGAAATATTTTCATTTTCACTAGGAATGATGACTTCAGTAGGCGAATAACGAGCCATTTCAGATTCCAAAGACTCTCTATCTTTGAACTGAGCCGTTGAAAATTCACCAGTAGATATATCCATTATAGAAAATCCTAGTCCATCATCAGTTTCGTTGATTGCTGCTAAGAAATTGTTAGATTTGCTCAACATAGAACCCTCAACAACAGTTCCAGGGCTAACTACTCTAGTTACTCCTCTTCTGACTAGGCCTTTGGTACTCTTTGGATCTTCTAGCTGTTCACAAATTGCAACTCGGTGTCCTTTTTTGATTAATTTACTTAGATAAGTATCTAAAGAATGGTAAGGTACTCCAGCTAATGGTATAGGATTGTCTGAATTTTTATCACGAGCAGTAAGAGAAATCCCAACGTCTTTTGCAACAATTTTAGCGTCATCGCCAAAGGTTTCGTAAAAATCACCCATTCTAAACAGTAGAATCGAGTCTGGATTTTCTCGTTTTATGGCGTGATACTGACGCATCATGGGAGTTGACAAGAAGTAGGGAATAGCATGGTTATTTTAGACGTTTTGGCAAGTACAGGATTAATTTAATTAAACAGTTTGACACCTTTTAGCTATGTCAGCTTCAAAGAAGCATACTAATTTACTGATTAATTCCACGAGCCCATATTTGTTACAGCACGCTCACAATCCGGTAGATTGGTACCCTTGGTCTCAAGAGGCCTTAGACCTTTCTAAGAAGCTGAACAAACCCATTCTTTTGAGCGTAGGATATTCTGCATGTCATTGGTGTCATGTGATGGAAAAAGAGTCTTTTGAGAACGAAGAAATTGCTAAGCTAATGAATGAGTTTTATGTTAATATTAAGGTNGATAGAGAGGAAAGACCTGATGTTGATGAAGCCTACATGTCAGCGACTCAAGTCATGAATCAAGGCCAAGGTGGTTGGCCAATGACAGTTTTTTTGACGCCCGATTTGAAGCCATTCTTTGCGGGGACGTACTTTCCTCCAAAAGATGCGTATGGAAGACCTGGCTTTCCAACTTTACTTTCTAGTCTTGCTGAAATGTGGCATAAAGATCAAGAAAAGTTAGTGTCTCAGGCCGAGACAATAGTTAATCATCTGAATTCAGCCAACAATGAAAATTCTAAAGTGAATAGTAATATTTCAGTTAATGCAATATCACATTGGAACTCTAATTTTGACAAGAGATGGGGTGGTTTTGGACAGGCTCCTAAATTTCCAAATTCAGGAGCAATTTTGCACTTGCTTAATGATTACAATGTTAATGATAATCAAACCTCTTTGTATTCAGCTGTAAAGACTCTAGATTCTATGTTTCAAGGCGGAATATATGATCACGTTGGCGGGGGTTTTGCAAGGTATTCAGTAGATGAAAAATGGTTAGTTCCACATTTTGAAAAGATGCTATACGATAATGCACAATTAATGGAAGCATACCTTGTTGGCTATCAACTCACCAAGAATGAAGACTATTTGACAGTAATTTCACAGATTTTAGAATGGCTAAAAGATGAAATGATAGATGAAAATGGTGGATTCTATTCATCGATGGATGCAGATTCAGAGGGTGTTGAAGGCAAATATTATGTTTGGAAGCCAGAAGAAATAGAAGCTGTGTTATCGGAAAACGATGCTAAGATTTTCAATCAATATTATGATATTAGTAAAACCGGAAATTGGGAAGGAAATTCAATTCCAAATATCATAATGAAGAAGTCTTCTCTTTCAACGTTATTAAAAATTCCAGAAAATGAAATTTCTTCTTCTTTAGAGAAGTCAAGGCTAGCGGTTAAAGAGCATAGAAAATCTAGAATTGCTCCAGGTACAGACGATAAAATTATAGTATCATGGAATGGCTTAATGATTAGTTCGTTGGCCAAAGTTTCCGTCTTTTTAGACGATAAGGAATATTTTGAAATCGCTGACAGAGCAGTTTCATTTATTGTAGATAAAATGTCTAAAGAAGACGGATCATTGAACAGAGTTTACAGAGATAATTTAAGTCACATAGATGCTTTTGCCGAAGATTATTCCTATTTTGGTAATGCTTTGATTGATATGTATGAAGCTAGCTTTGATTCAAAATATCTTGAATTGTCTAAAAAATACGCTGATATTCTAGTAGATAAATTTTTTAGTGACGGATATTTCAAACAATCACTTTCGAAGAATATGGTCATTAACAGTGTGAATAGCATGGATAATGCTACACCTTCTTACAATTTCACCAGCAGTCTATTACTCATTAGACTTCATTACTACTATGGAGATGAGAATTATAGAGAAATAGTCGAAGCATCCATGGAGAAAGCTGGAGTTTACATCAACAAATATCCACACGCTCATTCTACAGCTATTTTTGTCAACAGATATTTGTCAGAAGGCCCTCATGAAATTGCCTTGTCAACAGTTGATGGAGATATTTCATTACTGAAAGTCATACGAGAAAAATATTTACCATGTAAAATAATAGCAGAAACATCGTCAGATTTAGATATTCCTTTGCTAAAAGACAAAGGGCCACTAGGGGGTAAATCTACTGCCTACATTTGCAAAAATTATGCATGTAGAGAGCCAATTACCGACGATAAGACCTTAGAAGATCAACTAAAATAAATTTTAGACACTAGTGATAAAAAGTTGGCACTAGTTATGAAGCTTTATATGCAAACAATCGAAGTAATANTATGAACAAAGCATTGGAAGACAGATTTTTATTAACTTTGATAGTAGCATTTTGTCTTCTCAGTTTTCAATTTTCATCAGTAGAAGTTTCCGCTGAACTTAACGACGACGTTGTAGTCATTACGGTTGATAGTACTAATCTTAAATTTTCACCAAATGAAGTTATAATAAACGAAGGTCAAACGGTTAGATTTTTCTGGAGTGGGGAATTTTTAGATCACAACGCAGTTGCAATTAACGGTATTTTCAATTCTGGAGAGCCTGAAAAAGAAGTAGATTATTCNTTTACTTTTGATAAAGGAACAAATGACACTTACAATTTTATTTGTGAACCTCACGAATTATTAGAAATGGTAGGGACTATTACTGTAAATCCATATAATGACGACAACTCTACTGGATCTAACTCAACAAGTTCGGTCGGTTCTGAACAAGATGATATGTCTACATCTAGCTCTCTAAGCGGATTTTTGTTTATACCTGCTCTCGTTCTAATTATTTTAGTTTCTAGACGCCTTCGCTAACTTTCCCTAACNATAGGAGCTACCTTGTTTCCTAGCAAGTCAATAGCGTTCATTAATTGGTCATGTGTTAATCCAGCTACATCGAGTTGAAAACTAAACCTTGAAAGTCCGCCAAGTGCTTCGCTATGTCTGAGAACTTTTTCAGCAACTTCCTCAACGCTTCCGACGACTAGAGCCCCTGCGGGTGTAATTTGAGATTCAAAGTGGTCCATAGTGACTGGAGGCCATCCTCTCTCGCGACCTATGCGAGTAAACGATTCTGCATATCCAGGAAAGAAATCATCGATAGCTTGTTGCCTAGTTTCAGCAACATATCCTAGTGCATGAACTCCCACTTTCAATTGCTCAGGGTCATGACCTGCCTTAATTCCTGCCTTTTTGTACAATTCCACTAGCGGAGCAAACCTATGAGTTTCTCCTCCAATTATTGCAATCATTAGTGGCAATCCCAACATTCCTGCGCGAATAAAGGATTCAGGAGTTCCCCCTACGCCAACCCATATTGGTAGAGGATTTTGGATAGGTCTTGGATAAATGGCTTGATTAACTAAATCAGGTCTGAATCTTCCTGACCAGTTTACTATCTCATTATCTCTTATCTTTAGCAATAGCTCTAATTTTTCTGCGTAAAGAGCGTTATAATCTTGCATTTTCAATCCAAATAATGGATAAGCTTCAGTGAAAGAACCTCTTCCAGCTACGATTTCAGCCCTTCCATTGGAAACAAGGTCCAGTGTAGCAAAATTCTGAAAGACTCTGACAGGATCAGCAGCGCTAAGTACAGTTACTGAACTGGTTAATTTGATATTTTTAGTTCTTGCAGCAGCAGCAGCGAGTGTTATGTGGGCTGCAGAATCCAAATATTCTTTTCTGTGGTGTTCACCNATTCCTACTTCATCAATACCAACTTTGTCTGCNTACTCTATTCGGTCCAGCAGTTCNTTTATGGCTTGATTATTGGGAATTTGTTTTCCCTTTNCATCCTTAAAATTCGCAGATGCGAAAGTNTGTATTCCNATTTCCATTTAATTTAATTTTCTCAGAGTNAAAGCNATNATTCCNATTTCAGATATTTTNGTAAGAATTCCTACCGAATCGTAACTTCCATCTTTAGTTAAATCTGGATGCAGATATAGGTAGAATATGACTATGGCTAGCGTGTAAATAATAAGCAAATATGAAAAAATAGTCTTACTTTTTTCAACAAATGGTATTTCTAATACATAAAATGCGACCCCAAATGCGAGGAACCCGGCAGCTCCAGCTAATAACTTTAGATCATCAATCCCGAGTATGGCATGGACTACAATTGTGAAAATAAGTAGAGAAAATGCAATCTTATCCTCGTTATTTAGACTAAACTTACTTACTTTTGTAATCATGAAGTAAGCTACTATTGAAGCTAGTAGACTGATTCCAATGATGTTCTCATCAGGCATTACT
>PBPR01000030.1 GCA_002724775.1 Methanobacteriota archaeon | reverse complement strand
AGGGTTTATTTTCACCCTCCAATAATGTATCTATGACAGTTGAGTAGTAAAGGTTCATAAATGAATATCTACCTTGCATTATTTTTAGCGATAGTATTAGAAGTAACTGGCACAATGTTACTTCCAATTACTAAAGAATTTTCAAAATTAATTCCAACTAGTCTAGTAATGATATTCTATTCTTTATCTTTTTATTTATTATCCATTGCAGTTGTAAAGTTACCATTATCGATAGTATATGCTTCTTGGGCGGGGTTGGGGGTATTTTCAGTCGCAATATTAAGTTACTTATTTTATAAGCAGCCATTAAATACACCAACAGTAATTGGACTATTTATGATTGTAATTGGTGTTGTCTTGGTAAATGTGTTTAAAACTGATTAAATAAGCTTATATTTCAATTATTATGAAATTATTAGTAAATATTATTTTATTTGGTAGTTTATTTGCTCAATCAATTGATAGTNAANNAAATGAAAAATTTATTGAATCNCTTGTAGANGATTTAAATCGNCAAAGAAATAATTCTGTAATNAAAAGAATTGATGAGAGNGCTATTATCAATACAGATTATGCAAATCATGCTNAAGTCTTAAAACTCAAAGCTTACTATAACTTAAAAGATTTTGATTCTGCTCTTAAAATCGCAAAATCAATGAACCCACTCAACTATTCTNCTAATCTTAAAACATCTTTTTATCTAACTATGGGAGATATTTATTCTTCCAAAGGTTATTACGATTATGCTTTTAAAAATTANATAGATGCAAGAAGATCAAACATTGATCCTCGATCAAAAAGAGTGATTAATAAAAGATTAGTTAAAATTATCCCACTAAATCTAGATTTTGAAAATTTGGAATTAATGGAAATTCTTGAAGATAATACAAGTAATTTAAATATNATTCTTTTAGCACAATCTTTTTCATTGGTCTATAGTAATTCAAAAGAAATCTCAAACAAATTTGATGAAATTGACCAAAGCAGTTTAGATAGAGAGTTTAGATCTAATTACAATTTTTTAAAAAGAAACATTGATTCTAAAACATCTTTTTCGAAGAAAGTTGGAGTTGTACTTCCTTTGGAAGGAGAAGGTCTTGAAATTACTAATGCATTTTTGAAAGGATTATTAGAAGCAAATCAAAGTTCTCAGTCGAATGATAAGATTCAATTTATTGTCATTGATAATTATAAAGACCCAATCTTAACCGTTGAAGCATTTAAAAATCTTGTTAATAAACATAACGTAAGTGCGATTATTGGACCATTTTTAGATAAGAATTTAATTGCGGGAGCAAGTTCAGTTTCTTCCACAAAAATTCCAATCTTTGCTCCATTTACATCATTAGACAATCTTTCTAATGTTAATAAAAATATATATTTATTAAACTCATCTGTTGATTTTAGAAATCAACTATTGGTAAATCATTATCTAGATAATTCTGAAATAAATAATATTGCTGTTATAGCGCCGAGAACAGATCTAGGNATAAAAGAAGTTGATTCNTTTTTAATAGCTNTAGATAAGNTAAATAAAGAGCCAGTATATATNGGTTGGTATGAAGAAAACTCTGNAATTGACCTTCGTCCAAATTTTAATGAATTAAGAGAGGTTGCATGGGAGATNGAAACNCNNGATGAGTATCAAGAATTTTTAGGTGTTGAGATTGATGTTCTTGACTCNATGTTTGAAGTAGATAATGATGAAGTNTATGATATGTTNAATTTAGANNAAGAAGAGTCAATTGATTCNACAAAAGTGATTTTGGAAACCATNGATGGATTNTTTTATCCNGTNAGTTCNAATGCTTTAGAGTTTGTTGCTTCTCAAGTNTCATTATCTAATCTNGAAACNCAACTTTTAGGAAANGAAAATTGGCTTAATCTNGACTTACTTAAACAAGAAAGTGTTTCACCGCATATTTCAGATATGTTGTTNGNATCAAATTATATNCCNAAATANTTNAATAATAGTGAATATGATTATGATCCATCTTTAAATAATGNNTTTCATTTTGGAATGGATTTTTCAAACTTTTTAATTAATTCAAGTTTTNNTAAATCAAAATTTGATTTTAATTCNNCATNAAGTTTTNAAGGAATTACNAGGAATTTTGATTTTTCTAATTCCANATCAAANCNAGGTTCTAAGGTNNTTAGATTTTCAAATAGAAAAATCTATAATTCNANATAAAATTATGATTTTTGATTTTTCAGATAAAATCAATCAACATGGANTAAAANTNATTTTTTCAAATGCTGAAGAGAGCAANATCTTAACAAAAAAANCTATTGTTTCTATGTCTCAAATNCATTCTACAAATATAGAAGTAGTAAATAATAAAAAANTAGTATANANNAANNNGGATGGAATTTTNTCANGNAATAAAAANTATGCTTTACAAGTTAAAACAGCTGATTGTTTNCCTATTTTTTTNATTCATGAANATGAAAATATTTTTGGAGTAATTCATGCAGGNTGGAAAGGTCTTAAAAATGGTATTATTTCAAAATCTACTAAGTTATTAAGTAGTNATATTAATNATCTTAACGAAATAACAGNTTTTATTGGACCATCAATTTCACAAAAAAATTATGAGGTGAAAAATGAATTTATTGACTATTTTGGAAATGAGTTCATTGATAAAGTTGAAGATAAATTTTTTTGTAATTTAAAAGCTGTTGCAAGTTCTCAATTACAAAAGCTTGGAATTAAAAATGTTATTGATTGCAATCAATGTACTTACGAAAATGAAAATTACCATTCTTATCGACGCAATAAGACTTCAAAAAGAATGATTGGTTTAATTTATTATGAATGAATTAATTAATTATATTATTTTAGGAATGATTCAGGGATTAACTGAATTTTTTCCTGTTAGCAGTTCTGGTCATCTAGTATTATTTCAAGATTTTTTGAAAATAAAAAATGAAGGTGCTTCTGCTGAAATTATTGCTCATTTTGGTACCTTATTCAGCATACTTTTATTTTATAAGGCTTCTTTCTTTTCTTCAAAAAACGAAAATGATTTTTTTAACCCAGACACTTTAAAGTTGTTAGTAATATCTACTATTCCAGCTATCATCTTTGGCCTTATATTTGACTTTGAGCAATTTTTTAATTACGAATTTGTCCAATACTCATTGTTAGCTAACGGAGCTCTAATAATACTAATGAGCTTATTAAAAAATTCTTTCTCATTTAATTTTGATTTAAAATCTGCTTTACTTTTAGGAGTATTTCAATCTATTGCAATTCTTCCCGGAATTTCCAGATCTGGAATGGTAATAAGCTCAGCTTTAATGTTAGGGCTAAATAAAGAAAAATCTATTCAGTACTGTTTCTTTATGGTGATACCAGTTATTATTCTCTCAATTTTTTATGAATTATTATTTTCTTCAGGATTTGATGCTATAAACTTGCTAGATGGAGTAGGATTATTTTTATCATCATTCATTTTCGGATACTTGAGTTTATACTTTTTAGTAGCATTTCTGAAAAAATTTGATTTCTGGTGGTTTGGATTGTATTGTATAATTGTGAGCATTATGACATGATTGAAGTAATATTTATTCTTTATCTTTTGTTAATTATTTGTGTTGGAATTCTTTCAAATAAATTTGTTTCTTCGCAATTAGATTTTTTATTAGCTGGAAGAAGGCTTGGACCATGGGTAACAGCCTTTTCAGAAAGAGCTTCAGGAGAATCAGCATGGCTTCTTCTTGGGCTTCCTGGCGCTGCAATCGCTATCGGATATGGCGAAATATGGGCTGTAATAGGTATAACGATTGGTATTATATCCTCTTGGTTTTTAATTGCAGAACGTTTAAGAGATGAAACAGAAAAATTTGACTCATTAACCATTCCAGATTTCCTTGAGAAAAAATTCAATGATTCGTCTGGTCTTATCAGGATTATTTCAGCTTTAATCATTGGAATATTTTTTACTTTTTATGTCTCAGCGCAGTTTCATGGTTCAGGAAAAATTTTAAACACTATCTTTGGTATTGAGCCTTTGTATGGAATAACTCTAAGTGCTATAATCATTATCATATATACAATTTTGGGTGGTTTATTGGCAGTAGCTTGGACCGATTTGATTCAAGGCGTGCTAATGATAGGAACTTTAGTTGTTTTGCCAATTGTTGGTCTTTTTGAGCTACTTTCTTTTGATCAAAGTTTATCTGAATTATTGAAATTTGATTCAATAGAAAAAAATTCAGTTTTTTCAGGACTTACTGGTTTTGGAGCTCTGTCAGTTGCATTAGGTGGAATGAGTTGGGGTCTCGGGTATTTTGGTCAACCCCATTTACTAATTAGATACATGGCTATAAAGTCTGTTAATGATATTAAAAAAGCTAAATGGATTGCAGCTCTTTGGGCTATTCCTGGAATTTCTGGTGCATTTATGATTGGAATTGTAGCATTAGGCTATTTTGGTGAAGATTTTTTTATAGGTAAAGATTCTGAAATTGCAATGCCATTATTAGCGCAAACCTTATTACCTGCATGGATTGCTGGATTACTTATTTCTGGCGCAGTTGCAGCCATGATGTCCACCGCTGACTCTCAATTATTAGTATCTACATCTGCGATTAGCGAAGATTTAAAGTTGAACAAAGTGATTAAAACAAGAAAATCAAATAAATTAACTAATACTAGATATATCACAATCATTCTTGGGTTATTCGCATATGCAACCGCTATGTATTCCGAAGTTTCAGGAGATACAATTTTTGGAATTGTTAGTTTTGCATGGAGCGGATTAGGTTCTTCATTTGGACCAGCAGTTATCTTATCTTTGTGGTGGAAAAAGACAACCAGGGAAGGTATTATCGCCGGTCTTCTAACTGGGTCAATTGTAACAATGATTTGGGGAAGTAGTGAGTTTTTAAAATTGATTGTTACTGAAAGATTAACAAGCTTTGTATTAGCATTTATTGTAGTTATAGTAGTTAGTAAATTTACTTATACAAAAAAAGAAAAAAATTCTAATAGAGATTCAGGTACTCAAATACAATCTGGTAGCTATGGAATATCTTAATTGAAAAAATATGATTAAAGCTTTACAATTTCTCTCTGATAAAAATCAATCTTTTAGTAATAACTATCTACTAGTTGGGGATAATGATTTTTTATATCTATTTATAAAGAATCAAATAGTTAAAAAATTGCAAAAAAAGGATGAAACATTTGTATTTGACTGTGCAGATAAAAGCGATTCCTTAGATCAATTGATGAATGTGCTTGGATCTCAAGATTTATTTTCAAGCGATAAGCTCATAATTATCAAAAATATAAATAAGCTAAATAAGAAAAATTCAGAACTTCTTCTTAACAGTTTTGATTCAGATAGTTCAGACCAAATCATCTTTATAGACAATAATTTTTTATCATATGATTATAAATCTAAATCAAATACTATCAAAAGTTCCGTTACTAAAGAATATGCAAAAGTAATGGATGTCGTTGATATTTCTACTCCTTTCGAGAGTGAAATGAAACATTGGATACATTTATTTGCAAATGAATTAAATCTGAAAGTTTCAGATACATATACTCAAAAAATTATTGAAATTTTTGGAAACAACTTCTCAGAAATTTTTAATGAGATGTCTAAATCAAGTTTAGTGTCAAGCGATGAAAAAGATCTTCTGAATGCTCTTGAAAAATCAGGCAATATTCATAAAGAAAAGCAGTTATGGGAATTAAATTATGCAATATGCGATAGGAGAGTTGATGCAATTTTCGAAAATGGTTTATCAATCATGAAACAATACGGTCTTTCATATGTGATTAATTCTATGTTCACTTTATTAGAAGCAATTTTTATTACCAAAAAAAATAATGGAACTTTAATTGAATCATCAAGTAGAAGTATTAGAGGGAATTTATTAAAAAGAATAAGCCCAGCAACAAATAACTATTCACTTGATGAGCTGGAGCATGCGATTAATATTTTTGCTCAAACTGACATTAAATTAAAAACACAGAAAATAATTGATGAGACAGAATTTACAAACATTATCAACGGAGCCTTCCGACATGAATGATAAATTTAAATATTCTGATGAAAAATTAATTTTAAGATTTCAAGAAGGAGATATTAACGCATATAACGAGCTTGTTAAAAGATACAAAGATAGGCTATTAAACTTTGTATTAAGATATTTCAATAATGTTGAGCAGGCAGAAGATGTAGTGCAAGATACATTAATTAAATTATACACTCATGCAAGCTATTATAAGAACGTTGCAAAATTTTCAACTTGGATTTTTACAATCGCAAAAAATAATGCGTTAACCGAATTAAGAAAAAATAAAAGGAAGAAGACCGATTCCTTATGGACTGATGATGGACAGGTTATCGATATTAATTCTAAAGAAGAATCTTTGGATTCTAAAGTCCAAAATGAAATTGCAATTGATCAATTAAACAAATTTTTAGATGAGATTCCCGAAAATTTTAGAATGGCTGTAGTCTTGAGAGATTTTCAGGAACTTTCCTATGAAGAAATAAGTAAAATACTGGAAATACCGATTGGTACGATCAAATCTAGAATAAATAGAGGTCGTATTCAGTTGGCTGAAAAAATGAAACATTTTAAGGAGTAGTTATGGATTATAATAAATTTGAGGATAGAATATCTGACTGGATTGAAAATTCAATGGATATTAAAGAACGCAAGGAGTTTGAAAAATATCTTGCTGAAAATCCTGAACATAAGAAAAAAGTTGATGATGTTCGAAATGCAATGAATATTATGAAAACTGCTCCTTCTTTAAAAACTTCCGATAGTTTTGATAAAAAACTTCAAGATCGTATTAATGCATTAAATGATAATCAAAATGTAAGTAGTGGAATTATGGGATTCTCAAGACAAAACTTTGTTTATCTTACCCTGTCTGTACTTTGTATTTTCATGCTCTCAGCTTATTTAATTCAACCTTCTCAATCAAACTATTTTATAGCGGATGAAGAATCAGTAACGCAAGAAAATATATCTGAAGAAGAGGATACTGAAATTAAAGATGTTGAGCTATTAAATGATGTTAATGGATCATTTGTAAGCGATAAAGATTAATTTTCATAGAATTGTAAATATCCAATCTCGGATGTAATTTGCATAGTTATGAAAATGAAATACTTAATAATTACAATTTCCACAATTTTTTTAGCAAATTGCGCTTCAACATCTTTAGAATTACCCAAATCATACACTGAAGAATCTAAAAAAGAAGAAAAAACTATAGATTCAATTGATCCTTTCGGTGGTGTTCAATTTTTCATGGACGGAATGATGTTTTTTGAACAGGGTGATTATGCAAGAGCAATTTTAGAGTTTCAGGACGCTATTGATGCTGGTTCAAATTCTGCAGAAGTCTTATTTAATATGTCCGAAGCATACTGGATGTTGCAAAAGTTTGAAAAAAGTATTGTATTTGCCAATCAGGCAATTGCAATGGATGAAAATGCATTAGATTATAAGATTTCATTAGGAAAAAAGTTTATTGCCTTAAATGATTATGAATCTTCTTTGTTGATTTTTAATCAAATAATTGAAAGCGATCCTAATAATGCTGATGTGCTGTTTATCATTGGAGATTTAAAAGCTGAGTTAAATGATATTGATGGAGCATTGCTTTACTATCAAGAAGCCTATAACAAGAATAATGACTTAATTTTGGCTTTGGAGGTCGCAGCAGAATTAGCATATAATTCAAATCATAGAGAATTATCAAAGATATTTAAAAAACTCCTTTTAGCAGACCCTTCTAATTCAGAATACATGAGAGGTTTTCTTGAATCGAATGATGGTGGAAATATTGAAGAGTTGCTTGAGCTATTAAATCTAGATTCTATTAAATCAAATCCATTTTATAATAATCTATATAATCAAATAGCACTGGAATATCTAAGAATTGGAAAATTAGATTCTGCAGAAGAATTTTTGCAAAAGTCCTTATCAAAAAAGGATAATGATAGGTTTGCTCTATATTACTTGTCATTGGTATACAGAGATATAGGTAGAAATGACTTAGCATTAGAAGTATCAAAGAAGCATACTTCTTATTATCCTAATGATAAGGAAGGATATATTAATTCATCTATTGCATTAATAAGTTTACAAAATTTCTCTGAGGCAATAGATGAGCTTAATATAGCGGTATCAATATTTCCGAACGACTTTGAAGTAAATTATTTTTTGGGATTAGCAAATTATTCGGCAAGAAATTTTAATGAAGCAGAACAATTCTACAGTAAGTCATTATTAATTGATCAAAAATCTGTAGCAGCCATGCATGGCTTAGCAATGACATATGATCAAATTGAAAAATGGGATAAATCTGACGAGTTGTACACAAAATTAATTGCTTTGAATGACAGAGATGCACAAGCGTATAATAATTTTGCTTATAGCCTAGTTGAAAGAGATGAAGATTTAGAATATGCTTTGACTCTCGCTGAAAAAGCTATACAAATAAGCCCAGATGTATCAGCTTACTTAGATACAATTGGATGGATTTATTACAAATTATCTGAATTTGAAAAAGCGAAAGATTTTATTGCTCAAGCATTAATATATGATGATTCAAGCGCGGTAATTCTTGAGCACTATGGAGATGTATTAATAAGTGTAGAAGAAATAGATGAAGCACTTATTTTTTATAACAAAGCATTGTTGTTAGATGAAGATAACGAACAGCTACAAACAAAGATTTCTTCATATGAATCTCAATAAAAAACTTATAATTGTCGTATTTGCAGTTATTTTTGCTTCATGCTCCACCAATAATAACATTCAAGTAATAGATTCTGAAAATATTAAAATTGAGGAATTAGAAAAAAATTTTAATAGAGTTATTGGCAATGGTGTATTACAGGGAAAAGGAAAATCAAATTTTTCTTCACCATTTATTTTTGAATCTTCTGGAAATAATTCAATTATCGTGTTCAAAGATTTTTTGGGAAGAAGACAGTATATGATTGAAGTAAATAATGATTCAATTAGATATTTAAATGTCCGCAAAAAAGTTGAAATCTCCCAAGAGGAGTTTAATAGATTTTTTCCTTTATCAAATCAATTGAATTCAAATTTCTACAAAAGTATTCTTTGGGGAGATACTGAAGCTTTAAGTAAAGTCGATATTCAATTGAGAAATTCATACGTCATTACAACTAAGTTGATTTCAATTGATGGTAGTAATTATCTGAACGAGATTGTATTTTTACTTAATAATGATAAACAGAACTATACATTAAAATTTAATAGAAGAAATTTTGAATAATGAAAAGCTTATCTATACTTATACCAATATATAATGAGGAAGAATCTCTTCAGGCATTATTTGAAGAGTTGAAATCCAGTTTTGAGAATAATCAATCAATTGAAATTATTTTTATTAATGATGGTTCGTCAGATATGTCCCAAAAAGTGATTGAAAATGAAATCGCAAATCATTCTACATGGAAGCTCATTAACCTTTATAGAAACTATGGAAAGTCTGTAGCACTTCAATCCGGCATTGATATTGCTTCAAATGAATTAATAGCTACATTAGATGGTGATCTTCAAGATGATCCAAAAGAACTTATCAATCTTGTTCGTGAATTAAATGAAGATGACGTAATTGTAGGATGGAAGAAAGATAGATTAGATCCTTTAGAGAAAAAAATTGCATCAAAAATATTTAATTTTTTTATAAAACTTTTTAGTGGATTAAAAATTAAAGATTCAAACTCCGGAATTAAGGTCTTAAAAAAAGAAGTGGCCAAGTCTTTAAATCTTTATGGAGGTAGACATAGATATATCCCTTTATTAGCTCATCAAAAAGGGTTTAATGTAAAGGAAATACCTGTAAATCATAGAGAACGAAAATTTGGGAAATCAAAATATGGAGCTGAAAGATATAAACATGGTTTTTTTGATTTTATGACAATCTTATTTCTTGGAAAGTATATGGACAGACCCTTGCATTTTTTTGGAATGGTTGGATTTTTATCAATATTATTTGGGTTAATAGCAGAGATATATGTTCTTTATTGTAAGTATGTTTTGCTCCACTCTTTTCAACAACACATAGCTATGATAATTTTTGGGAGCTTGTTAATAATTACTGGTGTGCAATTATTTACCTTTGGATTAATTGGTGAAATAATTGTAAATAAAAATCACAAAACAAAAAATTTCATTAAAGAAGTAATTGAATAATAATTTAAAAATTGTTTCTATTGGTCCTTATTCTCCTTTTAGAGGTGGTATTGCAGATTTTAATCATCATTTAGTTACTCAATTAAAAAATAGTCATGATGTAACCATTTTAAATTTCAAAAAATTATATCCTAAAATTTTTTTTCCAGGCAAGTCCCAATATAAAAACAATGCATCAAATAATAATCTGAAAATTAATTTTTTCTCTCTTGATATTTTAAATGAAAGCCTTTCTAGAAATAGATATGATATTATAGTTTCCAACCCTCCATACGTTTCTGTAAGTGATAAAGATAAAATGCACAGAAGAGTAGTAGAGTTTGAGCCTAATAATGCTATTTTTGTAAATAATAAGGATCCGTTAATTTTTTACGATCAAATTGCACAAAAAGCTAAGGAATCTTTAAATAAAAAAGGATTCATTTTTTTTGAATGTAATTCAGATTATATCAACGGAGTAAATGATATTTTATTAAAAAATAGTTTTTCTAATATTGAAATAAGATCAGATTTTAGAAATAATAAAAGGATGATTAAAGCTCGGAATGGATAATCATAAAAAAATACTTGAGTTAAGAAAAATTTTGCATGAACATAATCATTTGTATTATGTAAAAAATGAACCTAAAATTTCTGATTATGAATTTGATTTAATGCTTAATGAGTTAGAGAAGTTGGAGTTAGAATATCCCGAATTTGATGATCCCAACTCACCAACAAAAAGAGTTGGAAGCTCCTTGTCAAACGATTTCAGGACCAGTGCGCACAATTTTCAAATGTATTCTTTAGAAAACTCTTACTCTAGAGCTGATCTTATTGATTGGGAAAATCGTATTAGAAAAAAAATAGATTCAAGTCAAATAAGTTATTGTTGTGAACTCAAATTAGATGGTGTTTCTGTCAGTTTGAGTTACAAAAATGGTGATTTAGTTCAAGGATTAACAAGAGGTGATGGTGTTAATGGTGATGATATTACAGAAAATCTTAAAACGATAAAAACA
>PBPR01000029.1 GCA_002724775.1 Methanobacteriota archaeon | reverse complement strand
ACTAATAATGCGCCAAACAAAGTCTTTGTGTCCATAGTCTAAATTTTAATGTACAGATTTATAGGTTATGCACTAATCTCTTCACTAGATTGAAAGTTATGCAGCAATGACACTAGTCCAGAGGAGCTAGGCACTTGAGAAATTTCTGAAGGCATGTTCATTGTTAAAGAGGTATAATGTTCAAGTCTATTCGAAACAATTTCAGTAACGTTTCCATCAGAAAAATTCCCGATCAAATTAATGTTCCTTTCAATTTCAAAAGGTATAAATTTCGAAATTAGTTCAGCAGCCTGTTCTGCATATATTTCATCCTTATCTACTTCAGCAAGGTAATTGAATTGACTTTTTCCGTTAAAATCAAATGATAAAACTTGGAATCCCTGATTTACAATATTTATTGTTAAATCATCGAAAACGTCTTTTGAAGAGTTAGGCTCTTGCAAGAGTACAACTAGCGTTTTTGATGGACCTCCAGTTATGGAATATCTTACTTCACTATTGCTCAATTCGGTGTATCTGTCCTTAATTTCCATAACAACATCTCTGGATAATCGCATATAAAGATTCATTACTAGTGCCAACTTTTAACAGCTAGTGCCCATAAGTTATTTTACCACTAGTCACTAGAGATAAGGCTTCACAAATTCTTCAGAAAGGTCCCATAATTGTTGGTTATGCTTTTCGTTTCTAGCCTTACTAGAACCTTTTTTCACTTGACTATTAGCGAAGAACCTTCCAGTAATGTCTTTTACATCGTCTGAACAAGCTAAGTGAATACTGGTCTTTGCACCATCTTTTACATTTATTGCAGTCAACATCATTGCTAGTCTTATAGCATTTCTCCAGAAGAAATTATTATTTTTGCCAAAATTTGTAGATACAAACCCTGGATGTAAACAATTTGCAGTAATTCCAGTTGATTCGATTCTTTTTGCTAATTCATAGGTGAACATAACATTAGCGAGTTTAGATTTTTTGTAAGTATCAAAACCAGAATATTTCTTCTCACCATTAATATTATCGAATTCAAAATCAATACCATAATGGGCACTTGATGAAACGTTGACGATTCTTTTGTAATTGCTCTTTTCAACGAGAGGTAGTAATTTCTTCGTCATCAGGAAGTAGCCTAAATGATTCAAAGCAAAAGTTCGTTCAAACCCTTCCTCAGTTACTTCTCTAGACGTAAAATATGCTCCAACATTATTTAGCAGAACATCAATTCTAGGATATTTTTTTGATACTTCATCAGCAACTCGAGAAACTTCTTTCATTAACACAAGATCTGCTATCAGGTAATCAATGTCTACATGATTGTCAGCAACTTTTCTTATCTGTTCTACAACCTTCTCCCCTTTCTCTTTGCTTCTTCCAATAAGAATCAGATTACATCCTTTTTTTGCTAGCTCGATAGCAGCTTCTTTACCAATTCCATCAGTAGCTCCTGTGATTAAGCAAGTCCGACCGTTCATGATTTTACCATTAAGTATCTATGATAATGTAGGTTTCCAGCTCTAAACGCCTCATAAACAGGAGTTCCCTGGACTCCAGCAAAGGTCTCAAAGCTTTTTTTCATTCCCATTGGTACATTTTCACCGATTCCTTTGACTTTACTATCATTAATTTCGTCTAAAGCATCTAAAACTTCTTTGGTAATGTCCTTTTTCGACACAATCTCAAATCCTGCATTCAGAAAAATATCATGTAATGTTTCCATAGTTTCTTTATCTCTAAAATCAGTCCAGCAGAAATTACCACCACTTCTAAGTGAACGAAAAACCTCTTTCACAAACGCTTCAATATTTCCATAACAATGTGACGATTCCACGTTATAGATAATATCTTTAGAATTATCATCTAGTGGAAGATCCTCGGCATTGCCAACTTCGAAAGAAAGATTAACTTGAGAGGCATACCAATTATTGGCTAACCCAACTGCATCTTTGGAAAAATCAAATGCAATCAAACTTTTTGGATTATATGTTTTAGCAATCCAAGAAGCTCCCCCACCTCGTCCACAACCAACTTCTACAACTTCTTTTCCATTCAAATCCACATCGCGAATGTTTACATTGTATAATTGAATGAAAAGTCTGTTTGGTTCATCTTCTTTTAATAATTCTAATTTTTTGTCGTCCATATAGCCATAATTCATGAAGCGAAAATCTGCTCTTTTATGTGCTCTCGCTAATCTTTGATACCACCATTTCCACATCCAGTTTCGAGTTCTACCTGGTACAATTCTCAAGAGGGTTGCAAAAACACGGGCAGGTATCCCCATTGCCATCTATAAGAAACTGGACAATTTTTCTCTCAGCCCATCAACCCCAAGCCCTTGATGAAGAATTTGTTCTTCTTGTCCACAATTACCAGGCCTAGTAGTTCCTATGTAATCGTAATTTGGGGCGAAGCCACGTTCCAATAACCAAGTTCCAAAGCGAATNCCTAGTCCAGTNCTTGAATTCAAACTTTNAACAACNAAGACAAAAGGAGATTTTCCTATNTTCTCCATTATGTCCTCATCAATTGAANTTANGCTTGGTTTGTTTATCAGTCCAATATTTANTCCATTTTCTCGATATTCTTCAACTACGTGCAAACATCGGTGTAGCATATCGCCGTAAGATATAATCCANCCAGCNTCTCCNTCTCGAATTATTTCATCAACACNAGGAGTAAACTCATATCCTTTACCATAGAAAGGTTCTCCGTTCAAATTCAAAATTGTTGGNGTTTTAGATCTATTTGAAAAAACAAATCGCAATCCATGATCGTTGAATATTCGTTTTATTATCGCATCCATCTGGTTCACGTCTGCAGGGAAGTATAGTCCAGTGGAACTTCCCTCTTCTACATAATTATCAGCGAAGAAATTATTTAGACCAAAATGACATGTATTATCGGACATATTATCAACACCAGCGTGTGAAAAATGGGCCAATACGTTTGCTTCATTAAGTCTTGACATAGTTATTTCTGAAATTACCATCTCCATAAAGGCTGAAAACGTTGCGAAAATCCCNTGATGCCCTTCCTGCGATCCAAAACCAGCTGCAGCAAGATAGTTTCCTCTTTCATGTATTCCNGCTCTTGTAAAGCATTCAGGATAATTTTCTCTTACTGCAGTCAAACCCACAGAACCTTCTAAATCAGAATCAAATGCATGTACTTTCTTTCTTTCAGAGGCACTCATTTCATTTAAGATACTAACGACTGAAGTTCCAAATTGCTTTCTNCAAGCCCCCATTTCTCCAGAGCCTTTGAAAGTTTGAGCAGTTTTTGAGTTATATTCTTCAGCAGTTTCCTTGAGCTGTTTTACGGCTTCTTCATGTCCTTTATTTTTTAGATAAGTGATCCCGACATCTAACGGAATTACATCATGTAGTTGACATTCACCTTCTAAATCTGGAATTCCTGGTCCCATTGTCCTCTTACAAATTACGGCAACAGGCCCTTTAGTTTGAACCGACTTAGAAATGGCCTCAAATAATTCAGAGTAGTTTTCTCCGTCGCAAGTTATCACCTTGAAGCCTTGCCCTTCTAATGTTTTAGAAACGCTAAATCCTTCCATGTAAGTTCCAGGATTTCCAGCAATTGTTACATTGTTGTCATCTATAATCCATTTAACATTCAAATTATTAGCAACAGCTAAACGGGCAGCTTCAGCATTATTTCCCTCCATCTGTGCACCATCTGAACCATACATGACAACACAGCTATCTGGATTTGCTATTGCAACTCCATTAACATGTCCTGCAGCATGTCCGAGCCTTCCAGTGGAAAAATCAATACATTCTAATAATTCGGGCTCAGGATGTCCAGCTAATCCAGATCCGTATTCTCTGTAATGCATCAAATTTTCAGTAGGCATTTTACCTCTGATAGCACCACGAACATATTGTACAGCAGATCGATGTCCAGCCTCATCAAAAAATTCGTCATGGATTGGTTCTCCCCCATCTCTTAATGCATCTACTATCAAAACTTCAGGAACAATATCGTATGGTCCTCCTGTGTGCCCTCCAATGCCTTTAGCTCTTGCAAAAGCAGTAGTGGCTATTACGGCATCTCTTACTATTTCAATATTATTTGTCAACTTTTCTAAGTTAGAGTTTGACAATTTATCTTTACTATTTAATTCTAAATTTACGAAACTATCAAAGCTAATCGGAAAAACCATGTAACCTCATTTAGAAAGAGGCCTTAAACGTTCCCGTATTAATTTGCTTTAAGATTTAGTACGTCGGATTTTCCACCGTCCAAAATGGCAATAGCAGATACTGGGAAAGGCTTTCCGCATGCAGCTCCCAAAACGGAGTTGTTTCCATTGAAAGAATACACCGGCACATTTCCGTTATTTGCTGTATTTACAGTATCTTCTGGACAATTAGAAGCTAAAATTACTAATTTTGCAGACCCTGCTTCAATTGCTTTACAGGCTTGTTTTGAACCGACAAATACATTCCCAGTATCAATTGCAGCTCTTAGTGATTTGTTTAGATCCATCTATTTTTTTCCTCCTTTTTTGGACTTAGGCTTGTAAATAGCACTTACAGCCCCAGTACCTAGGTGAACTGGCTGTCCAACAATGATGTTTTCAGCAACACCGGTAAGAACGTCAGACTCTCCACTTAGTCCTGCTTGTAGTAAGTGAGTAGAAGTAATTTCGAAAGCAGCACGAGCCAATACTGAAACTTTAGCTCCAGAAATACCATGTCTACCTATAGCTTGTATAGCTCCAGTGTTTGTCATAACATCAGAAACGAGCATATTGTGTCTAGGATCTACAGCTAAACCTTGTTCTGACAAAGTCTTGTGTAACTCATTAGAAATTGCAATTCTTGCGGCTTCAATTCCAAGTACTTCAGCCACTTCATGTATTGAATTTGTATTAGTTCGAGTAGGATCTACTCCTGGAACTTCAAGAATGGCTTGTAAATCAGACCCTTCTGTGAAAATAACATATTCATCACCTTCTTTTCTAACAATAGCTCTTTGAATATTTCCGATTCCGTCTACCATCAAATGACTAACTTTATCCTCAAGTAGATACAATTTTTTGAAAGAAACGTCGTCTTCTTCTAAGGTAATAACGCCTTTTTCAATTGTCATTTTAGATTTTAATCTACCTTTTTTCTTAATTCTAGCAGCTAATTCTTCAATAGGTAATCCACGAGTTTTCAAAATTTTCATATCAGGTTCAATTATAACTCTTAGATTAGTGATATCAGTACTGATTTTAGCTAACTGAGAAACTGACTGAGCTTCGATTAAATTTGCAATCTCAAGAGCTTTTTTCTGAGAACTTGAGACTTTTGGTTCTAGGAAAACTTCCATTATTGGAGTTTTTGGAATTCGTCTTGCGTCTACAATTTCTATTAGCCTTGGAAGTCCTAGAGTAACGTTCATTTCAGCGACTCCAGCATAGTGGAAAGTACGCATTGTCATCTGAGTACCAGGTTCGCCAATGGATTGCGCAGCAATAACACCAACAGCTTCAGTAGCGTCAACTTTGTTTTGAACGTATTGAAGAATACCTCCGTCAATAACTTTTTCAATTTGTTTAGGTTTTAGTTTGTGTTTTAAACTTTTTTCAGCTATTTCTCTAACAACTCCTTGAGGTAAAGAACCTTCTTTTTTAGCTAAAATTTCTTTTATGTTAGTTTCGGCATCGTTAAGTTTAGTGTATTCTTTAACTAATTCTTCAATTTCTTTATTCGCTAGTTTGCTTGTTTCAGCTTCTATAG
The DNA here is from genome assembly GCA_002724775.1 of Methanobacteriota archaeon. Classification (GTDB taxonomy): domain Archaea; phylum Thermoplasmatota; class Poseidoniia; order MGIII; family CG-Epi1; genus CG-Epi1. The sequence continues at coordinate 14,556 of PBPR01000029.1, read as the reverse complement.
ATATTTCCTCTACGTAAAGCCCAGGTAAATCAGATGCTAATTTAGCAGCAGCTTTACGGAACTTGTTTATTTTCTTTACTGGCTTCTCTTCTTTTTCAGCTTTCTTCTTTTTCTTTACAGTTTTTTTAGAACTTACAGGTTCTTGAAGTTCTACGGCAGCAGCTTCAGCTGCAGCATCTCTAAATTTAGCCAGCTTTGCAGCAGGAACGCCAGCAGCTCTCAATTCATTATCCGTTGCTATGACTACTTGTGAAGCTAAGAATATACCATGAGTGAACAGACTGAGTGAAACTTTCTGACTCAACCCCATTTCAGTAAACAACTTCAATGCATTTATTCTCTCTTCCTCAAATCTAAGCCTTTCTCGATCTAAATCAAGNCTATCTTCAACCTGAGTATAATTTCTGGCAGATTTGACTTGTGTTCCATCCATTTTACGGAACTCTTCTAGACGAATAGTTCTTGGCATCTCAATAAGTCTTTCAATTCTAAGGAATGTAACATAGGGCTCACTAGTGTGGGCTGAAAGCAATAGCTCTTTTTCTTCAGGAATATTTGGCCTATCAAAAGAAACAACTTCTGTAATGACGGACTGGTAACATATTCCTCTTGTTTTAAGATATACATATCCGTGGAACGGATATCTGAATTGTTTCGAATTAATTGGGAATGCAACTCCTAAAAGTACTTGACCTTTTCTAGAAATTTGTTTCAAAACTCCGTCGATAGTATATCCCTCAGGTAACGACCAAATAACACCTAGTTTCTTTTCAACTCTTCGTAGAGCTTGATCTGCAGAAATAGGTCCATCGGAAACATCACCTTCTTTTAGAGCCTTATCGACGATATCTTCTCTATCAATAGATTTAATTTTCGCAACATCAATTAATTGTAGAATTTCCTTATAGTAAAAATCTTTTTCAAGATCTTTCAAAGAACATTTCTTCAATGTACCTAATTGATATCCTAGTCCGACAGTTTTTTCAGCTAGTTGGCTAGAAAGACCTCTCTTTTCGAGAGCTCTAATTGTATCTAATCGCGCCATTATTTACCTCCTGTAACATCTTCAATTAAGCTATCAACATCGATAGCACGTCCAAATTTACTCTTAGTAGGATCAACAGAGTCTTCTCCGTACTGGAATTGCACAACAGTATTGGCAGTATTTCTTACGGTGTAATCATATTTCACTCTTAAATCTTCAAGTGCGTTAACTAGACGTCTCTGCATATATCCAGACCTTGAAGTCCTAACTGCAGTATCAACCAGACCTTCTCTTCCTCCCATAGAGTGGAAGAAATATTCAGTTGGAGACAATCCACTTTTGTAAGAAGATCTAACAAATCCTTTTGCGTCTGCACCTAAGTCNCCTTTATTGAAGTGGGAGAGTGTCCTTNTTTCGTATCCACGGGAAATTCTTTCACCTCTAACAGCCTGTTGACCGATAGATCCGGCCATTTGTGACAAGTTCAACATACTTCCACGAGCTCCAGAACGAGCCATAATAACAGCGAAGTTATCCATACCTAAATGCCATCCTGCAATTTCACCTGATTTATCACGAACTCTGCCAAGAACTCCCATAACTTCAACTTCTAAGGTTTCTTCTACAGTTCTACCAGGCCTTGGTTGTAATTTTCCTTTATTGTAGGCGTTTACAAGTTTATCAACTTCTTTAACTGCAGCAACTTGAGCATCAGTAATTTGGTCTAATGCATTCTGAGGCACGTCNGCGTCATCTATTCCAGTAGTACATCCAGTTTCCATCAACGCCCCAACAGCCAAACGAGTTACTTTATCAATAAAGTCTCTAGCTGCGTCTGCACCTTGCAATCTCGAAATTTCCTCTAATATTTGACCNTTAAATGCAGAAATGGAGTTACCATCCACAGGTCCACTAATCATGTTTCCGTTTACAATTTCAACAATCATATCAAGTTCTCGATTTTCTTCCGGAGTTCTATCTGCGAAATAAACTGAAGCATTGTACTTCAAATTCATATCATCAGGCAATAGTACAGAGAATATTTGCCTTCCAGACCATCTTGGACCGCCTTCGGCTTTTGGGTACTCTGGTTTTGGCAAATCGCCTTTGTAACTGACACGAGAAAGAATTCTTACGGTTTGATCAATATCATAGCTTGCAGTTCCGTGAGTGAGTAGGAACATTCCGGTAATGTGGTCATGAATAGCACCAATAACTGCACCTCCAAATCTTGGAGATCTGATGTGTTCTTGTACCCTCATTAAAATTCTAGCTTCAGCTCTAGCTTCTTCAGACTGAACGACGTGTAAATTCATTTCATCACCGTCGAAATCTGCATTGTATGGAGGACATACGCACAAATTAATTCTGAACGTTTTGCCTTTCATAATTCGAACTTCGTGAGCCATCATAGACATACGGTGTAAACTAGGCTGTCTGTTGAACAATACTATATCTCCATCCATTAAATGTCTCTCTACAATGAAGCCAGGCTCTAGACGATCGTGATTAAACTCCCAGTTTTCTTCTGTCAATTTGACTCTTCTGCCATCTGGCCTAATCATGTAATTGATACCAGGAATATATTTTTCTGGATCTGTAGGAACAAAATTTTCCTTAATTAAATCTCTCATGAATGAAAGATTGTGAATATTGATTCTTACAGGAACAGTTAATTCTCTAGCAGCCATTTCAGGCACTCCAACTTGATTAATACTCAAATAAGGATCAGGCGTAATTACGGTACGAGCTGAGAAGTTAACACGTTTTCCAGAAAGGTTTGAACGGAATCGTCCTTCTTTACCCTTTAATCTTTGAACAATAGTCTTCAGCGGNCTTCCNGAACGGTGCCTTGCAGTAGGAATTCCTGCAGTTTGNTTATCAAAATAAGTAGTAATGTGATATTGAAGTAATTCCCATAAATCTTCCACGATNANCTGAGGAGCTCCNGCNTCACGGTTTTCTCTTAAACGTTGATTAATTCTTAGTACATCNACTAANTTGTGAGTTAAGTCATCTTCAGANCTTTCCCCAGATTCNAAAGTAATAGAGGGCCTCATTGGAACAGGAGGNACTGAAAGTACAGTTAGAACCATATATTCAGGCCTTGTAACTTCAGGATTGAAACCTAAGCATANCAAATCAGAATCAGGTACTTTTTCAAGTCTAGATCTGACTTCTTTCGGAGTTAATTTNCGTCCTTCTTCTCTAAAAGTAGTTGGTTTATCTAANGTAACTTTAACTTTNGGTTCACCGCAATGAGGACAACTCTTTGATTTTGTNGCTTCNCTAATTGCTCTCTTTGCAATTCCACCGATAGAAACAGTGGTTCCNGCNTCAGAGTCCATAAGTGCTCTAATTTGTTTAGTGTAATGATCAATTCTGTCCTGAGTTAGCATTAATCTTCCAGAACTTGGATGNGTTGCATTTAGAATATCTTTGATTGTTTTAGANTANCCTGAATGAATCACAGGCATGGCTAAATCAATGTGACCGAAGTGTCCAGGATCTTCATCCATTTTTCTTCCACTGGTTTTACATCTCAATCCGGGCTCAATAACTCCCATATGTAAATCCATCAATCCCATCGGNATTGGGAACCCATCATCGTCGTATGTGTCAGCTGTAATGACTTTTGTTGCAGACAATTTTCGGACTTCTTTTGGACCCATTAAAGCAAAATCAATTTTGCCAATTTTCTTTGGAATCATTTCCCTCATGATAAATCCTCCAATCTGAGTCTAGCCACGATTCCAAGCGATTTAAGTTCCTCTAGTAGTAATTTAAACGCATAGGACATCGAAACGGGATAAATAGAAGTGTTATCACCCATAGGAGATGTTAGCACACCTCTTCTGTCCAAATANCCAATGTGTCCTGATTGACTGTCAACGTACTGCACAGTCTTGTCACTTTCATCTAGTAAACGGTCTTTGATAACCATTGAAGCACCGTGTGCAATCAAACAATCACGTTCCATTTCTCCGAATCTTAGACCTCCCATTCTTGCTCTACCTTCTGTTGGCTGTCTNGTTAGAAGTTGTACAGGACCTCTTGATCTAGCATGCATTTTACCAGATACCATGTGNTGTAATTTTTGATAATAAATAACTCCAACGAAAATTTCAGCATCTATACGCCTTCCAGTTTGTCCATCGTACAANACNTCTCTTCCACTGTGNTTTAGACCATATTGAGACAATGNATCTCTCAAGTCATTTTCTTTTTCACCAGANAAAGCACTTCCGTCTACAGCTCGNCCTTCCATACTGCCNACCTTTCCTCCAATCATTTCAAGAACNTGTGCAACAGTCATACGGGAAGGAATTGCATGAGGATTGATNATTAAATCAGGAGTGATNCCATCNTCAGTGAAAGGCATACCTTCTGGAGGGACCATGTGTCCAATAACNCCTTTTTGTCCGTGNCTACTNGCAAATTTGTCACCCATTTCAGGAACACGNTGGTCTCTAACCCTAATTCTTGCGATTCTAGAACCATTTTCNGTTTCAGAAAGCATAACTGANTCCACAGTACCTTTTTCACCGTGTCTGACAGTCAAAGANGATTCCCTGACTTTTTGNGGACTTAGGAAATCAGTAGGTTCAGCCAAGAATCTTGGAGGGCTTGTTTTTCCAATTAGAACTTCNTTACCTTTCAAGTCAATTTCAGGATAAATTAATCCGTCTTCTTCAAGATAAAAGTAAGCTTCTTCTGAACGGGCACCTCGTACTTCAGGTCCAGGAATTACAAATCNATCTTCCTGACCACCAGGATATCTTCTTTCTTCAGACATGTAAGTCCTAACAAAAGTTGATCTTCCAGTTCCGCGATCAATAGAACCACGGTTGAATATCAGAGCATCCTCCATATTATATCCGTGATAGGACATGACTGCAACAACTAGGTTTTGTCCAGCAGGCCTTGCTCTGAGAGTATTATATTTCATAGCTTCGGTTTGAAGCATAGGTCTTTGTGCATAATGAAGTAAGTGTCCTCTGGTATCAGGCCTTATTCTGTAATTTGCTTGACCCATTCCCAATGACTGTTTGGACATACCCGCCCCCATCGTACATCTTGGGGCTGAATTGTGTTCTGGGAAAGGAACGTTAGATGTTGCAACACCTAAAATAGTCAATGGATCNACTTCCATGTGTGAATATGAATGAGTTTTCTTCTTTTCAGTCAAGTAGTCNGTGTTTAATGCAATTAAACAATTTTCTTCCTCTTCAGCATCAATATACTCAATNACTCCTTTATCAATTAAATCTTCCCATACNATTTTACCATTTTTCAAGGCTTCAATATCGNTATCCTTTATAGCCAATTTATTTCCTCTTTTGACAATCATCAATGGTCTTCTGATTCTTCCAGGATCACTGTTTATGATAACATCATTTAGAGAATTATCATATCTAACGTTAACAACATTGCTTATGAGGCCCTGCCTTCTTCTTTGAATCATTTCTTTTACGAGATCAGTAGGTGCCTTGTGTGCACCAATCAAATCTCCATTGAAGTATACTTTACCCCACTCTGGGCTTGCTTTGTCTATGTCTTGAATATCTAAATTTGCAATAGAATCCATTATGATGCTATTTGGTACGTTTTCAGAAACATCGACCATCAAAGCCAAATTTTTAACTAAACCACAATTTTGACCTTCAGGAGTTTCATTAGGACACAATCTACCAAACTGAGTAGGGTGCAAATCACGAGCTTCGAAGTGAGGCTGAGATCTAGTTAATGGAGAAATAACTCTTCTCAAATGAGAAAGAGTAGACATGTTACACGTTCTGTCTAATAATTGTGACACTCCAGCACGCCCTCCAGTCCAGTTACCAGTTGCCATTGCATGCATGATTTTGTTTGTTAAAACATCCCTTCTCACTGCATGGTGAACTCTGTTTTCTTTTCTTTTCGAGTATGACCTTTCCATTTGGTATTTCATATCATTAAGTAGTGCCTGAAGTCCAGAACGGAATAATTCTTCCATTAAATTTCCAGCTAATTTCAATCTTTTATTTGCATAGTGNTCTTTGTCATCNGGTTTTCTGTCACCTACATGTAACTCAAGAACTTCNCTTGACATNCGGCCAAGGAAAACCGCCTTTTTCATTCTTGAATCCTCAGTAGTGCTTAAGTGAGGTAACAAAGTGTTATCCAAAATATAGTTAATTCTCTTCTTTCGGTATTCTTTTGATTGTCCTGCAGCAAATCTTCTCTCNAGATACTCGAGAGCTTCTTGTGTAGTGTAAATACCCTCTTCATTGTGTACTTCTTCAATATTTGCCAAGATTAAGTTTTGCAAGTCTTTGTTATCTGTAATTGCAGCCATTATGTCATCTGCAGATTCCATTCCAAGGGCCATTAGCAAGATTGCAAGAGGTACTTGTCCCGATGCGACAGGAATAGATACAGATAGAATACCATCCTTTTTCTTTTCAACAACAGTTAAAGCACGGAAACCTTCTCTTTGTGAGAAAACTTTTGCTAATTCGGTTTGTCTCTGGTATCTTTCTTCCTGCTCTACCATAACACGATTTGGAGCCAAATCTTCAAGACAAACGAGAACACGTTCGGTACCGTTTACAATAAAGTAACCACCAGGGTCCATAGGGTCTTCGGATTTTGCTTTAAGCCCCTCTCGATACTCAGCATCGCTGGAATTTTCACCGGTTAAGAAATTTCTATGAAGATTACATAGAATAGACTTTACCATAACAGGCATGTTTCCAATCTCTTCTTCTACTTCTTCGATTTCAATGCCTTCTTCAACAATTGTAAAATTTAGATAAATAGGTGCAGCATAGGTCATATTTCTTAGACGTGCCATCATAGGAATGGAATCTGTTTGCGAACCATTTGCTTCATAGACCATAGGCCTTCCAATCCTAATTTTGCCTAGGTTAACGATTACGTCTAGGTCACCCAATTCCAATCTTATTGCTCCTCTTAGAGATTCATCAGCTCCTACAGAGATATTGTCAACAACTCTCTGCATCCACGGTGCTTGGTTTTTGTCGTGCGGTAGGAAATCATTGAAAGAACCCAATTGGTGATTAACAAGTGCAGCACTTGGCCCGGAAACGCTACGGCTATCAAAGAATCCTTTGATTAATGCACGTGAATTCATTCTTCCACCACCAATCTGTATGCAAGGTTACTACCTGCACTTTCACTAAAGCGATGAACTTCAACAACATCATTTGGTTTTGCTTCTTCATCTAGTGCTTTTAAAGCAGGATCCTTCAAAAGAATTTTAGGCAATTGATCTCTAGTTATGTTTAAAGGACTTAACTTTCCCTCAATTTCAGATTCCTTAAGCAAAACGTGCTTCGGTACGAGCTTGTTTAACCACAATATGTTATCGTTCATTTTGGCATCCTTTCCAAATCATCTGGCGGGCCTGAAGGGATTCGAACCCTTGGCCGTCCGGTTAAAAGCCGGACGCTCTACCTAGCTGAGCTACAGGCCCTACTGTTCGCTAACCTCAAGACTGATGATATTGGAGCTTGTGGCCAGTCGGGTGGTTTATATAACATCTATTCCAAAATGCCCTTTTTTTCTAGTTTAAACACGATTTTAACATAAAATATTACGTTATATTATGTATTTAGTTCAATTAACTATGTAATTCAAAGCAAGCAGTATATAAAAGAGGTTTCTTTTCAGGGATGCGGTAATACTTATGTCTGCCCTTCTTACCCAATCATGCCCAAAGTAGCATTTTTGACTAGTGGAGGAATCGCGCCCTGCCTTTCAGCATCAATAGGCGGATTGATTGAAAAGTACAATCAATTAAATTCAGATATTGAAATGATTGGATACATGCACGGCTACAGGGGCTTATTACTTGGCAAATCAGTTGTCTTTGGCAANGAAGTAAAAGATAATTTTCATATTCTGTATGATTTTGGTGGAAGTCCTATTGGTAACAGTAGAGTAAAACTAACGAATATAGAAGACTGCATCAAGAAAGGTTATGTTTCTAAGGGTCAAGATCCTCTTGAAGTTGCAGCAAAGCAATTGGAAAAAGACAATATTGATATTTTACATACAATAGGGGGAGATGACACAAACACAATGGCAGCGGCTTTAGCAGCCCATCTTGAAAAATCTGGAAAAAAATTGACAGTGGTAGGCCTTCCAAAAACAGTTGATAACGATGTAATTCCAGTTAAACAAACNCTGGGTGCATGGACTGCAGCAGAGCAGGGTGCACGTTTCTTTCAAAACATCGTCAACGAAAATACAACAAGCCGTAGACAGTTGATCATTCACGAAGTTATGGGTAGACATTGCGGGTGGCTTACAGCAGGAACTGCTTATGAATACAGAAAACTTCTAGAAAATAATAANTATCTTCCAGGGCTATTTATCTCCAAAGATAGGTGGGATGTTCATGCAGTTTACATTCCAGAACTGGACATTGATTTCGCTTCAGAAACTGCAAGGCTTCGAAAAATAATGGACAGTAATGACTGTGTAAATATTTTTTTGAGTGAAGGCGCAGGAATGGATACCATAGTAAGAGAAATAGAGGCCGAAGGTGGCAAAGTACCAAGAGATGCATTTGGGCATGTTCGTCTTGACGAAATAAATCCAGGACAATGGTTTGCTAAACAATTTTCAGAAGCTCTTGGTGCAGATAAAACGTTGATCCAAAAAAGCGGGTATTTTGCAAGATCTGCTAAACCAGGCACAAGAGATTTAGATTTGATAAAAAAATCAGCATTTATGGCGGCAGAAATGGGTTTGGAAGGTAAAAGTGGTTTGGTTGGTTTAGATGAGAACAATGAAGATAAATTAGGTTTGATTGATTTGCAACTTATAGAAGGCGGTAAAGAATTCGACACCTCTCAATCTTGGTTTGAGACAATGATGGNAGATATTGGCCAGAAATAGCCCCTAATTGTTTTATTGAGGCTGTTTTGTCAATAATTATGAATAAAGATAGTTTAGCTAAAGTCGCAAGCGATATAGTTGCGTCTAACAGAGGCATTCTAGCAGCAGATGAGAGTACACCTACAATGGGTAAGAGACTCGCTATGATTGACCAAGAAAACACTGAGGAAAATAGGAGAGATTTTCGACANGCATTATTTGATACTCAAGGGATTGAAGATTATATTTCAGGAGTTATTCTTTTTGAAGAAACACTTATGCAAAAAGCAAAAGATGGAACTCGACTTACAAAAATTTTAGAATCTAAAGGAATCCATCCTGGAATAAAGGTTGACAAAGGAGCNCANCCTATNGAATCATCATCATCNGANAAACTCACAAAGGGTTTAGACGGCCTGTATGAAAGATGTTTAGANTATTACAAGGAGGGGGCACGTTTTGCTAAGTGGAGAGCAGTCATCACTATTGGAGACGGAATACCAACAGATGACTGCATTCAAGCAAATGCATCGGCTTTAGCGAAATATGCAAAAGCCTGTCAGGACGCAGAGTTAGTTCCAATTGTAGAACCGGAAGTATTGATGGATGGAGATCATACAATAGAAACATGTTATGAAGTTTCAGAAAAAACATTGAAAACAGTTTTCAGGGAGCTGGAAAATGAAGGAGTTTATTTACCAGGAATATTATTGAAACCCAATATGGTAATTTCAGGAAGTGAATGTAACGTTCAAGGAGATATGATGGCGGTAGCTGAAATGACAGTGAAGTGTTTGACAGAATCAGTTCCAGCTGAAGTTCCTGGAATAGTATTCTTATCTGGAGGGCAAAGTGAAGTAGAAGCCACGGAGCACCTGAACGCAATGAATAAAATGGGAGATCACCCATGGGCTTTGAGTTTTTCGTACGGTCGAGCATTGCAGCAATCAGCATTGAAAACTTGGAACGGTCAGAAAGATAATTTAGAATCCACTTATGCAGTTTTCCACCATCGGGCTGAAATGAATTCTTTGGCCTGTAGTGGAGAGTATAGTTCTTCACTAGAAATCTAATTAAATGAAGAAAATCACCCTAATTCTAGTTACATTGCTCTTGATTACAGGTGCAAGCGGCGCATATGGGTATTTTTTTATTTATCAATTGGAAGATTCCGATGAGGTAGAAGTTCAACAAGAACAAGTTCAAGAAACAAATGAAACTGTAGAGGAAGAGCCAGAGGAGCCCGAAGAACCTGAGGAACCTCCGCAAGAAGATAACAGTTCATTTTTCATTGGTATGAAGGATGAATGTTTTGAGTATGATGGAATAGATAGATGTTGGACAATTTACGTTCCTAACTCAACAGATGATTCTCAATCAATTCCATTAATTTTAGATTTACATGCTTTGGAAAGATCTGCGGATAATCAGTATCGATTATCTGATATGGATCGAATAGCAGAAGAAAATAATGCAATTGTTGTTTATCCTCATGGGTACGAGAATTCTTGGAATTTTGGACAATGCTGCGATCCAGCTAATGAAGATGGTATCGATGATTATGGTTTTTTGAGAACTCTGATTTATCATACTTCAGATACATTTCCTGTTGATACAAATCGAATTTACATGACTGGCTGGTCTACTGGGTGCGCAATGGCTCAAGCATTTGCTAATGATGCTTCAGATATCTTAGCTGCAATGGCATGCATGTCTATGTATTTACTCGAGGAGCCTTCCTCTGGTTACAATGCGATTCCGATTATGGAAATACACGGTCTAGAAGACCCAATTGCGCCATATGGAAGTTTGATAACCTCAAGCATTATTTTCCAGCAACAAGTATGGTTTACGGGTGCCGAGCAAAATTTGTTTGAATGGAAGGAAATGAATGGCTGTACAGAAGCCCTTCCCACACTTAGTGAGACAAATGCAGGTTATACAGTACAGGAATTTACAGACTGCGATAATGGCTCTGAGGTTGCTCTAGTTTCGCTCAATCTAGCAGCCCATAATGTTTACTTGAAAAATGATCCAGGTTCACCTGAGCCAGGTAATCCGGGAGGAGTAGACACTCCTCAAATTGCTTGGGATTTTATGAGTAGATTTTCTAAGAAATAAATAGCTAACTACACAAATTACCCGGTTAAAGGTCCGACATCATTTCCGATAAAAAGGACTATTGTAGCACTTACGGTAATTAGTACATTGTCATCTATAGGTCCGTACTCATATCTTTCTACAATTGTAGCTACAATCGCAGCTATTACTCCCCAGATAGGAAGAGCAGGATCTGATAAGCCACCTAGGTAATATCCCATAGGGATACAGACAATTGCCATGAATACATTTCCTATTGGATTTTTAGTACGATAACCGAATTTTAAATTTCTTGCAATTCCAGTTACTCCGTCACCAAACGCCATGAATAACAGAGGTATAATTGCTAGGTAAGGGTCTCCCAGTAATTCCCAAATCAGATATACAGATAATCCTGCCATGAAACAAAAATTAACATCATTTTTGTTGTCGTTAGTTTGTACCCAATACAGCAAATGGCCTGTGTAATATGGAATGTAAGTTATAATTGTAAATAAAAATCCTATGTAGAGAGCATAGATCGGCTCGCTAAGAATAGAGGGAGCCATCATTCCTATAAGCCCGCCACAGAACATATGTAAAATTTTGCGGTTGTAGTAAATGGCAACATTTTCTTTCATATTTCGCGCCATCATGAATTCGAAAACCCATTTTGTACCAAAAATAATGAACAATCCGTAAATGACAATTGCGATAATCAATACAGTTTCGTCCATAGTGTTCACCTAGACATTTCTACTTAAGATAATACGTAAAAAGAGCAACATAATATTATCTTATGCGTCCATTTCACCTTGCTTTCCCGGTAGATGATTTAGAAAAAACTAGAGAATTTTACACAAAGATTTTGGGCTGTAAGGAAGGTCGAAGCTCAGATAGATGGATAGATTTTGATATGTATGGTCACCAAGTAGTTGCCCACTTGGTAGATGCCATGGAAAAGGCTGAAACAAATTCAGTCGATGGTGATGACGTGCCTTCTAGTCATTTTGGTGTAATTTTAGAACAAGGAAAATGGGATTCTTTATCTCAATCATTAAAGGAATCAGGCATCGATTTCATTATTGAACCGCATACTAGGTTCAAAGGCGAACCTGGAGAACAGTCCACTATGTTTTTCTTAGATCCCTGCGGAAATGCACTTGAGTTCAAAGCTTTCAAAAGCGATGATATGATTTTCGCTACAGATTAACACCAGTCGGTGTTGTATTTCCAAGTTATTGAATCGTTTTCAGCAAGAAGTAAGCTTGAAGCTCCTAGCATTGATGTTTCATTGTTATAAAGTAATTCCCAATAGCATGGACTTCCAGGAACTCCATCTACAGATTCTATGAATACACCAAATGATGGGTGCCAGCTGAAAGTAACTTGAAAGTTTCCTTTTGCAGCTTCTAAAGTTGCATTAAACGCAGAGTTGTCTCCAATTACAGTGACATTATAACTTATTGTAGTTATGTTAGTGTTTGCCGTAGCATTAGCCTCAGCCCCATTGTAATCAATGTGAACAGTTACATTAGCAATTTCAACTTTCTCTTGTAAATATACAGTTTCATTTACATATTCAGTTATGGTCTCTGTGATGTATTCTGTTATGTAAATTGGCGAATCTTCATCCTCTAGGGCAACAAAGCCACCCCAGGCAACCAAATTAAGGACTACAAGTGCTACTCCAATTTGTACTGCATTTTCGTTCATTTAACTACATTAAGGTGTGTGCTTATTATTCTACTCTAAGTTTTTGAACACATTTTTCATCCTCGATTTCAAGGTTAAAATTATAAATATTTGTTAAGAAAAGAGTTTATAAAATAACTAAATAATAGGATAATATTAGAAAAATATTACTATCCTAATCTTTTTATACAGGCCTTCTGAGTTTGGATTATGACACGTCGTTCAAGATACGCACTGACTAAAGTTTCCGCAGATATTCCAGTGTCTCTAGTTCAACAGCTAGATGGTTGGAAGTCAAATATAGAAGGTATAAGCCGTTCTCAACTAATTTCAGATTTATTGAAGTGGTCGTTAGATCAAGGTGCCATCGATGCACTTTATCCAGCATGCCCTTACGACTATAATCACGGCCCTGAAGTTGAATGCGATTGTAATTTGGGGTGCTGATAGATGAATACTAAGACATCAGCAATAGCATTCGCAATTGTAATGGTTTTTTCTAGTTTTGTAGGTTGTATTGATAATGAGGAAGAAAAAACAGATTCTGTAACAAGCCCTACAAGTCTAGGTAATGTTATGGTTTCAACTTATCATGTTGCTGAACTTGCTAGGGCCGTTGGAGGAGACAGAATTACAGTAGAAATTATTAGTCCCTCAAACGTTCCGGTTCATGATTATGAACCTTCAGCTTCTGATCTAATTAGATTACAAGAAGTAGACTTATTTTTCTACCATGGTTTGAACCTTGAGCCTTGGGTAGAATCAACAATATCAAGCTTGGGAGGTGATGCACCAAATGCAATACAAACCCATGCAATGCCTTCTGGTGAAAATACATTAGATTATCAGTCCATGCTTCTGAACGACATATGTGAAGCATTGAATGATGATGCTTACGAAGCAGTAACTCTTGCTGACCATCATGATGAGGCAGGAGACGTTGAAATTCATGCAGAAGCCATGACTCACAAGGTATCCTATCCTGAAATAGATGATGATCACGATGACCATGGAGATGATCACGATGACCACGGAGATGATCACGATGACCATGGAGATGATCACGATGATCACGCAGGTCACAACCATGCAATGGCTGAAAAGGTAATCAGTAATCCAGCAAATTGTCCTTCAGACACGGTTGTATCGGTTTTCCACCTTGAAGAAGGAGAATATCTATTAGAATTCGAATACGGAGCAGCTACCGAGTTTGACATGGTAGTTCTCAAGATGATGGGCGGTCACGCTCACCACCACCACCATGGCCACGGAGATGACCACGATGATCATGACGACCATGATGACAATGAAACTCACGATGACCATGATGATGATCACGATGACCACGGAGATGATCATAACGATCACGGAGATGATCACAATGAAGAGATGACTGAATTAATGTCTATCTTCAATAGTTCAGACGCAGATGGCGATGGCTTCCTAAATCTAACCGAACTTGAGCATTTTATTCCAGCAGTAATGGAGTTTGATGACGAAGATGGCCATGATGATCACGATGACCATGGAGATGATGACCATGATGACAATGAAACTCATGATGACCATGATGACAATGAAACTCATGATGATCATGGTGATAATGAAACCCATCATGATGAGGAATCCGAATTCGTATTGACTCCAGAAGATGTTTTAATGATGTTTGATACTAACAACGATTCATTACTTTCTTTTGATGAATTCTGGCACTCTTGGGAAGAAGATTATGAGCCTGAATCCTATTGTTATGATATGGTTAGTGATGAAATAATGGATCACATTATTGAAGAGGAATGTGTAGGAGATGAGCTTATGTGGGTCGAAGTAACTATTAATGACCACGAAGAGCACCATGTAGCTTTTGCAACTCTTCACGTAGAGGAGGAAGGTGACTATGGCTTTGCTTT
>PBPR01000028.1 GCA_002724775.1 Methanobacteriota archaeon | reverse complement strand
GTTAAAGTATTGTGTTTTTCTATAAAATTGCTAATCTCGTTCATTATTTCTATTAATTAGGCTTAAGTTTATAATACACTCCGTGTGGCGCCTCATCCCTGTAAGAGGTTTACTTACATGACAACACACTTCGACGTTCCCGGTGAACACCTAGTAAATGCCCTTGCAAAGACGCTAAAGAGCGAGGACGCTATACAACCCCCTGAGTGGTCTGAATTCGCTAAAACAGCAGTTCACAAAGAGAAATCACCTACACAAGCAGATTGGTGGTATTTCCGCACAGCTTCAGTTATGAGAAAAGTGGGTGTCAACGGACCAATTGGAACTGAGCGATTATCAAGACATTATTCAGGCGCAAGAGATAGGGGAGGAAAGCCTAACAGAAGTGAAAACGGCAGTCGTAAAGTACTTAGATTAATCATGCAACAGCTTGAAGTCGCAGGTTTTCTTGAAAAAGCAAAAAAGGGTGGCAGAAACTTAACACCTAAAGGTCAATCTTTGTTAGATAACACTGCCTTTGAAGTTAAAAAAGAATTACAAAAGGAGATTACTTCATTAAGTAAATATTAATCAAATGTCCAGTAGAAAAGTTTTTGGTAAAAAGTTAAGATTAAACAAATTAGTTAAACGTAACAGGCGTGTTCCAGCTTGGGTTATCCAGAGGACAAATAGACGTTTTACTAATCATCCAAAACGCCACTTTTGGAGAAGAGGTAAATTACATAGGTGATATAGATGGCTGACGATGAATTAATCCAAGAAAGATTGTACACCATTCCACTTCGNANGTTACACAAGGTAACAAGGACTCGTAGAGCNCCAGTAGCTATGAGAATGGTAGAAGATTTTATCGTGAGACATATGAAGCCTGAAAGGGAAGGAGAAGTTCTCAAAACCTCCAAACAAGCAAAAACAGGTAGCGGTGAAGAAAAACAGCTATTCATCGATCCTCCAGTAAATCAGTACATTTGGTCAAGAGGTATAGAAAAACCACCTTCTAAAGTGCGTGTAAGGGCACTAAAATTTGAAGATGGTAGTGTTATAGTTCATTTAGCTGAATAAGTAATGGCGTTAGTTCAGAAGGATCTTTTCAATAGTCCTTATGCAGGTGTTTTTTGTGCAACAAATGATAATCTGACACTAGTTCCNCCAGGTATTCCTGAAGATGACATGAAGGCTATGTCTGAGGCATTAGGTACTGAGTTAGAGATTATTACGCTTGGAGGTAGTAGAGTATTGGGAACGCTAATAGCGATGAATAATAATGGAATTTTGGTATCGAATATTGTAACAGACCTTGAGTTGGAAAAGTTTGCAGATATTTCAAAGAATCATAAGATAGATTTTGGAGTTCTTCCAGATCGTTCCAACGCAATTGGCAATAATTTTTTGGTTAACGATAGAGGNGGATTCTCTAATGAAAGACTGGGTAAAAGGGCAAAAGATAAGGCTGAAGAAATCCTAAAAATAAATTTAGTCTCCCAATCAATTAATGATATGGATACATTGGGAATGATAGGCTGCATAACTAACAAAGGCGGTATTTGCCATCCTGAGATNTCTTCTTCCGAAAAAGATAAAATGAGAGAAATATTTGATATTGAAATAATGGAAGGTACGGTAAATTTTGGTTTACCTTTAGTTGGAGCTGGAATAGTTGCAAATTCTAATGGTGCAGTTTGCGGTAGGCAAAGTACAGGTGTAGAATTGGGTAGGATGGAAGAAGCGCTCAAGCTTTTCTAGTTATAAAAAAAGAATGACATACGGCCCCGATTTCAGAGTCCAAGCTTAACCTAATTTTTTTATTTGTAATATCTAAATGTGCATGTGCATTATCTTTAATTTTTTTAATTGCTTTATTTGTTCTTTGGCTTATACCAAAAAGGAAAGCAATAGNATTTTCCTCAGAGATTTTAACGATTTCTTCTATATTTTTTTCCTTTGATTTATCGGGTAAATTTGTACAAATTACTTGTAGACCTATATTTTGTGGTAACTGCAAATCTGTAAAGTTTACCTTTCCTTTTTTGCATATTTCAATAAAATCCTCCCCTCCCTTTCCAATTGAGGTTGATGGAGCAATACTTTCAGCGAAATCAAGNGGTGTTTTTTTAGTTCCAAAATTAGCTAGCCACAAATGTAAATCATAAGCTAAACAAACAGGCGCAACTCGGGCTATTAATCTTCTATTTTCCTCGTCGATTTCTGTATTTTTTTTTGGATTAATGAGGACTAAGTTTACTGGTGGAGTCACTAACTGGCTAGGGGACTCCCTTTTAAGGGGGTACATTCATGCACTTTAGTAATAATTTGGTGAAAACNTTGACAGAAGAAAATACAGATACCATACTGCCAATAAGTTTAGAGAAAGAGATGCGTAAATCCTACTTGGATTATGCAATGTCAGTCATAGTGGGCAGGGCACTTCCAGATGCACGAGATGGGTTGAAGCCTGTACATCGTAGAGTTCTTTATGCAATGAAAGAGATGGGTTCAGGCCCTCGCTCACCTTACAAAAAATCAGCACGTATTGTGGGAGATACTATGGGTAAATACCACCCACATGGAGATCAAGCGATTTACGATACTTTAGTCCGCATGGCTCAAAGTTTTTCCCTACGCTATCCTCTTGTAGATGGCCAAGGAAACTTTGGCTCAATTGACGGAGACCGTGCAGCAGCTATGCGTTACACAGAGTCTCGTTTGGCTACGATTTCAGATACGGTTTTATCAGATATTGACGAGGAAACAGTTGACTACATGGATAATTATGATGGCTCTTTACAAGAACCTTCAGTTCTTCCTGGTCTTCTTCCTGGGCTCTTAGTCAACGGTTCATCAGGAATTGCAGTAGGTATGGCCACAAACATGGCACCCCATAATCTGTCTGAGGTTATAGGTTCGCTTATTTTGTTAATTGACAATCCCTCAGCATCGCTATCAGAAATAATGAATATCATGCCAGGTCCTGACTTTCCAACAGGTGGAATTATAATGGGCCGAAAGGGTATTTTTGACGCTTTTTCCAAAGGTCAAGGTTCAATTAAAATAAGAGGTAAAATAGAACACGAATCAACAACTAAAGATGAATTTTTAGTAGTAACTGAGATTCCTTTCATGGTACAAAAGAATAGATTGCTCGAAGAAGTTTCTAAGTTAGTTCGTGATAAAAAAGTAGAAGGTATTCGAGACATACGTGATGAATCCGACCAAAAAGGTATGAGAGTTGTTTTCGAACTTAAGAGAGACGCTTCACCAATGATAGTTGAGAATCAATTGTATAAACATTCAGCTCTTGAAAATAGTTTTTCAATTAATAATGTAGCTTTAGTTAAAGGCCAACCTAGAAGAATGAATTTGATTGATTTACTGAATGTATATTTGTCTCACAGAAAGGAAATCATTACAAGAAGAACTGAATATAGACTAAAGAAAGCTCAAGAAAGAGCTCACATAGTTGAAGGGTTACTGTTGGCCATTTCTCAGATGGACAAGGTAATAGCCTTTATCAGAGACGCAGCAGGAAGAGATGCAGTCATTGAAGGTTTACAGGCTAATTTCAAGCTAAGTAAGATCCAAGCAAAATCGATCGCAGATATGAGGCTTTACCAATTATCTCGTCAAGACGCTGAAGAGCGTAAAAATGAGCTCGAAGAATTAAAAGCTAAAATGGCAGAACTTTCTGGAATATTGGCAGATTCTTCTAAAATAATGTCAATAATCAAAGAAGAGTTGGAAGGCCTGAATGAAAAGTATGGGGATGAAAGAAGAACTTTAATTTCAGATTTTGATGGTGATTTGAATACAGAGGATTTAATTCCAAGGTCGCAGGTTGTAGTAATGAGAACTCAAGAAGGCTACATCAAACGCGTTGATTTAGATGAATACCAAGCGCAAAATAGAGGTGGTAAAGGAAGAATTGGAATTAAAGCAAAAGAGGGAGATTTCCCAGTTGAACTGTACTCAATGGGTTCGCACGATCATTTGTTATTTTTTACTACTGCTGGAAGTATGTATTTCCTAAAAGCTTGGCAGATCCCAGATGTTTCTAGGTACTCCAAGGGAACTCCTCTTGTTCAATTACTTCAAAAGTTAGATGAAGGTCGTAAGGAAAAAGATGAACAAGTTCTTTGTATGCTGCCTGTTTCAAACATGTCCGGGGAGGGACATTATTTTTTGTTTTCAACAAAGAAAGGAATCATAAAGAAAACCAGACTAGAAGAATATTCATCCAGAATTGAAAGAGCATGGGCAAGAGATCAAGGTTTCAGGGCTATAACACTCAAAGAAAAGGACGAGTTAATTGGTGTTGCAATTTCAGAAGGAGANAGTCAAGTTATGCTCGCTTCAAAAATGGGTATGGCTAATAGATTNTCAGAAGGTGAAGTAAGAATAGTTGGCAGAAACGGCCAAGGTGTAATAGGTATGCGTCTTAAAGATAAAGANGAAGTAGTNAGTATGTGTTTAGTCAGTGAAGATGACTTACTATTGACTATCACCGAAAAAGGATATGGCAAAAGAGCTAATGCAGGAAATTACAGATTGACTAAAAGGGGAGCTAAAGGAGTCAAGAATATTAAAGTCGATGGAAAGAGTGGTCAAGTTGTAGTTGCACTGACTCCCGGTGCGGCTAANCAGATATTAGCTACNACCTCATCAGGTAAGGTNATACGAACTCACATTGATTCTATAAGAGAAATAGCTCGTGTAGGCAGAGGNGTTAAAGTCATGTCTGTCGATGAAAAAGAAAAAGTTGTTGCTGTAGCNTTACATAATGAAGATGATGAAGAGAAGAATTCAGATTTAAATTCCAGTGAAGATAATGATGAATAGAGATCCAGTAAAAGATATCAACATTAATTCAGACACTAAATTGGGAGACTTAGTAGAGCAATTTGGCGAGGCAGGGGGCTTTGTGGCTTCTAAAGTATCCANAGCTAGTTCAATAGTCAAGGATATGAATTCAGAAGACTGTACTAAATTCGTATCATTTCCAGCAGATATAATGGCAACAGGAACTAGAGGTCTAATGAAGCAAATTGTCGAGAATGATATGGCTGATGTAGTTGTAACAACATGTGGAACACTAGATCACGATATTGCTAGAGTTCTTGCAGATTATTATCACGGAGATTTTGCAATGGATGATGAGCTTCTGAGAGACGAAGGAGTTAACAGGCTTGGAAATGTTTTAGTTCCGGATGATTCGTATGGCATTCCTATTGAAAGATGGATGCAACCCATTCTTGAGGAGTTGTATGGTGAAAAAAAGCATTGGGAACCTTGGGAAATTTGGCATGAGCTCGGTTTAAGAATTTTAGAAGAGGAGAGAGGCTCTGAATCTTTTCTTGGANTTTGTGCAAAGAAGAAAATTAAAGTATTCGTACCGGGACCGACAGACGGTTCTGTTGGTTCACAGTTGTGGTTGTTTTGGCAGTCTCACAAGGATTTCACATTAGATATTTTAGGCGAAGAGCACCAACTATCAGATATAGTTCATGATGCTAAATCAACTGGCGCTGTAATGATAGGCGGAGGTATTTCCAAACACCACACAATATGGTGGAATCAATTCAGAGATGGTTTAGACTATGCAGTTCAAGTAACTACAGCACCGGAGTGGGATGGATCACTAAGTGGCGCACGCGTTAGAGAAGCCGTTTCTTGGGGTAAAGTTCGTTCCAAGGCTAGGAGAATTACGGTTGAAGGAGATGCAACAGTTCTTTTACCTTTGATTTTTGGTCCTTTACTATGAGAGCAATCGTTCGAAAAGTTTCTTCATCATTTGATCAAGCACTAGCCAAATATTTTGGTTCAGGTCCAACAAATCTCGAAGAAGCTTTTGAACAACATGAAGCTTATGTCAAAAAGTTATCAGATTTTGGAGTTTCGGTCAAAGTGATTCCATCAAATTCAGATTATCCTGATTGTTGCTTTGTTGAAGATCATGCAATAGTAGCTGGAGATTCGGCTTTGATGACTAATGCAGGACATGATAGTCGTTTGGGGGAAAGGAATGAAGTTGAATTTGCATTAAGTGAAGATCTTAATCTTGAGTACATGTCCGATGGGGCACGGATGGATGGAGGTGATGTTCTTAAGTTTGGAGATACATTTTTAGTAGGTCATAGTAAAAGAACAAACCGAAGGGGAATAGATGATTTGAAGAAATTTCTTTCCAAGAGAAATTTTGGTCTACATGTCATTGAAGTTCCAGCAGAGTCATTACATTTGATTTCAATTTGTACTTCACCAGTTCCAGGTAAATTACTAGCTCCAGAAGGTTGGTTCAAAGAATCAGATTTTCCCTTAGAGTCAGAAATTATATGGATACCAGCTAGTGAAGCTTATGCAGCGAACGTTCTTCCAATTGGTAATAACGTTATGATGGCCAAGGGATATCAATCTACACTTAAGATTCTTAAAAATCTTAATTTAGAGGTACATGAAATGGATATGTCGCAATTCAGAGAAGCAGACGGTTCTTTAACGTGTTTATCTGTTTTATATGATTAACTTAATTTCTAATATAATCATGTGTATGGGAATAGTATGTCCATAGAAAGTCCGACTTCAATTGAGAAAGCTGAAGGTAAATTAGGAGTATTAATGCCAGGTCTTGGAGCTGTAAGTACAACGTTTATCGCAGGTACTTTAGCAGTTCGCTCAGGTTTGTCTACTCCTATTGGTTCGCTTACTCAAATGGGTTCAATCCGGCTTGGGAAAAGAAATGAGAGACGTGAAGTACCAATCAAGGATTTTGTTCCATTAAGTACTTTGGACGATTTGGTCTTTGGAGGTTGGGATATTTTTGAGGACAACTGTTACGAAGCTGCAGTAAATGCTGGAGTTCTTGAGAAAGAATTGTTAGACAAAATAAAAGAGGAACTTGAACAAATTAAGCCAATGAAAGCAGTTTTTGACAAGAACTTTGTTAAGAAATTAGATGGTAAATTTGTAAAATCAGAGACTACTCACCGAGATAGAATTCAGGCTCTAAGAAAAGATATACAAAATTTCAGAAAAGATAATAATTTACAACGTATTGTTATGGTTTGGTGCGGTAGCACTGAGACTTACCAAGATCCTTCACACAAAATGTATAGTTCTCTTACAGAATTTGAAAAGGCTCTAGATTCAAACAGTACGTCTATTGCCCCTTCAATTTTGTATGCTTATGCAGCCATTAAGGAGGGAGTTCCATATGCTAATGGTGCCCCTAATCTTTCTGTAGATTTTCCAGCAATGTTTGAATTGTCTGCTAAAGAAGGCGTGCCAATTGCAGGTAAAGATTTTAAGACAGGCCAAACATTGATGAAGACAATTCTTGCACCAGGATTCAAGGCAAGAGAGATTGGTATTGACGGGTGGTTCTCGACAAATATTTTAGGGAATAGAGATGGGGAAGTGTTAGATGATCCAGAATCTTTCAAGACCAAGGAAGTGTCTAAGCTAGGAGTTCTCGAGCAAATATTAGAGCCGGAAAAGAATCCCGAATTGTATGGAGATTTGTATCACAAAGTTCGAATTAATTATTATCCGCCTAGGGGAGATAACAAGGAAGGCTGGGATAACATAGACATCAAGGGATGGTTAGGCTATCCTATGCAGATAAAAGTTGATTTTCTCTGTCGTGATTCCATTTTAGCAGCACCAATAGTTTTAGATTTAGCATTNTTCTTAGATTTNGCAAAGAGAGCTGGTTTGCATGGNATTCAGGAATGGTTATCATTCTATTTCAAATCGCCAATGTGCAAACCAGATCTATATCCAATTCATGATTTGTTTTCGCAGAAAGTTAAGCTGGAGAATACGCTTAGACACTTGATGGGTGAGACAATCATTACCCATCTTGGATTAGATTATTATTACGACGAGGATTAATGAAGTCGATTATAGTAACTAAGCATGGAGATCCAGATTGTATGGAACTTCAAGATTTACCCACACCTTCTCCAGGTGCAGGAGAGGTTTGTATCAGAGTTTCCAAGGCAGGTATTAATTTTGCAGATATTTTATCACGTATGGGACTTTATCCTGGAGCTCCAAAACCGCCCTTTACACCAGGGATGGAAGTATCAGGTATCGTTCATGAAATAGGCCCTGATGTTGAAAATTTTGAAGTTGGAGACCGAGTTGTAGGTTCTGGTGGTAGTGGTGGATACTCGACTCATACAATATCAAACTCTTCTACAGTTTTTAAAATCCCAGATGATGTTTCTTTTGAACTAGCNGCTGCTTTTCCAGCAGTTTACTTGACTTCATATTTGATGGTCATACATCCAGGAGATTTACAGCCTGGCGAGTCAATCTTAATTCACGGTGCTGCGGGAGGTGTCGGCCTTGCAGCTACTGAATTGGCTAAAATTGCAGGTGCTAAAAATATATTNGGCACATGTTCCCCAAGCAAACACGAATTCATTTCTGATAANGGAGTTCTTCCAATAGANAGAAATAACTTTTTGGCTGAAATAATGGATTGGACTGGAGGAAAAGGTGTNGACTTAGTTTTAGATCCAATTGGTGGTGAGCACTTGATGCAATCATANAGATGTCTAGGTTCAGGGGGCCGGGTTTGCTCATTTGGTATATCAGATATGGCGCCTNATAAACGTAAAAGTCAATGGGCTCGTTTTAAATCATGGATGACTTTCCCTAAATTCGACCCTCTTAAAATGATGACAAGTAACAGAGGTGTCTTTGGAATTCACTTGGGACGCTGGAAAAATTTGGCTCACNTAGAAAAAGCAAAAAATGATTTATTAAAATGGATTGAAGAAGGTAAAGTGAACCCTCATGTAGATAAAGTATTCTCTAAAGAGCAAGCTTCAGAAGCTCATCATTATATTCAAGACAGAAAGAATATTGGTAAAGTTTTAATTGATTTTGATTAATTTTATGCCAAATTTTTTTGGCAATAACTTATATGGTCAAGTTTAATAATTAACTAATGTCGGAAATAAATGTTCGTCTGAAGCATAATTTTGAAGATTCCGACAAACTATTTAGAATTCTATTTGCAGCGATTAAGATTGGTGCCCCAGCCTCTAAAAGAAAAATAGCAGATGTAGCAGATATATCGTCACAATTAGTAGACTATCATATAGATAAATTGGTTGATAATGGACAATTAGTTAAGACAGATTCGATGTATACAGCNCAGAANATTTTTTCGGATAAAAATATATANAAATTTCTCAAAGAAACAGTCATAACTCAGGAATTAATAGAAAAGTTAGCAACAGGTATTGATTTTTCTCAAGCAATCTCTCAAGATAATGAGGTTTTAGAGGAGGCAATTTTAACGTTACTTCGACTTTTTACTATTGAGCTTAAAGAATAGTCCAAATTTTTTTGGCATTCTTTTATATACTTTTAAGAAAAATTATACTTATGAGAAGAAGACATATGCTTGGTACAGAAGATAAAACACTTTGTGGTTGGCCTTTGACAACTGGAGAATTGAAACAGATGAAAAACTCCAGTAGGATTCATGTAACTTGCAAGAGATGTCTTGATAAATTGGAGTCTTACAGTAAAGACGACAATAGTAAAAGTAAAGGTATTTTTTCTAATGGATAAAATTGAAGTTTTTGGAAAATCGTTAAACAAGCCAAGAGGACTGTCTGGTGGAGATGCTCCTATTCCTGAACCTTTTGGAGGCATACCTTCAGGTGTCTTTGCAATTTTTGCAGTAGTTATTCTTACATTATCAATAGCAACGTATATGCCTGAAGAAGATCAGCAAAACAATTATTCAAGTACTTTGACATCATCACAATCAACTTATCTTGAAAATATACTTTCTGATAGATCTAGGTCTTCACCCACTTTATCATCTTATGACACCTGCGGTTTTCTTGAAATGGACTTGAAAGAGCACTTGAAAGAAGAGATGCGTGTTACCTTAGGAACTGGTTACTACGGTGGAGGAGGTTGGTTTATCGATGACGCGATCATGGTGGAAGACGCAGTAATGGAAATGGATGGTGCATCTCCAACAGCAGATTCAGCTCCAAACTCAGGAGGTTCTCCTAAAAATTCCCCCGGTGGTGAACAAGGTGTTGATTTTTCAGGAACTAATAATCAGGAGCAAGGAGTGGATGAAGCTGACTTCGTTAAAACTGATGGTTCATTTGTTTACATGCTCAATAAAGGTTATTCAGATTATGGAATTTATCCCTCAGGTAAACTTCACATTCTTGACATTCCAGAGGCAGGTAATATTTCATATCTGTCAAATATATCTATAGAAGGTCGCCCTACTGAGATGCTTTTAGTTGATGATAAAGCNGTAGTCTATTCGAACGTTCAAATCTACAGTTATTATGATGAAAAGCACATTCTCGATGATGTGGTTAAAGAGGAAAGAAAGGTATCAAATTCAGTAGGTTCAACGCAGTCATCAGCAGAATCCGATGAGGGAATAGATAGTTCAGACGATTTCGAAGAGATTTTTGACTATGGATACTATTACAGAACTACATCTTTTACTAAATTAACAGTTTTAGATTTAACTAACAGAAGTTTACCTGAAGTTTCGAAGGAATTGTATATTGAAGGTAGCTATCAAACTGCCCGTGAATCTGAAGGCACTGTTCGTATGGTTTCTTACGGTTGGATGGAAATTGNTGGATTGAAANCATGGTTAGATTTTTCAGACTACACAACATATTGGGACCTTGATTGGGATAGTCCAAAAAGAGAGCAAATATGGATGGAAGTTATGAATGAAACTATCGAATATAATGATAAGGTAATTGACCAAACACCATTGGATAATCTTCTACCAAGAATCCATGAGAAATCTGGAGAAGAGATTATTACTCATAAATATACAGAATCTGAAGAAGGTAATTGTCAAAATTTTGCAGCAGCTTCAGATGGTACAGGACAAGGTATAACTTCCATNATGACTCTTAATTTATTAGAGGAAAATTTTAGTTTCAATGCAGATCATATTCTGAGTAATTGGGCTACTGTGTACGCTTCAGGCAATGTAATGGTTATGGCTGAAGCTTCCCAAAGTTCATGGTGGTTCTGGGGCGATGAAGAGTCAGATTTTCAAGAGATGACAAATCTTCATGTTTTTGACATTTCAAACCCAGGCCAAACAGATTACATTGCTAGTGGAAGAATAAATGGTACAATTCAAGATCAATTTTCTTTATCTGAGCATAATGGAAACATCCGTGTTTGTTCTACTACAGGACAGTGGGGAAGATGGTGGATGAATGACCCAGAACCAATGTTAAGTCACGTTTTTGTCTTAGGATTAAANGCAGATGAAACAGAATATGAGGTTATAGGGAAAGTGGGCGATATTGCACCAGANGAGAGTATTTGGTCTGCTAGATTTATTGGTGATAAAGCATACATTGTAACATTTAGAAATATTGATCCTTTATGGACTNTAGACTTAAGCGAACCAACAAATCCTAGAATTATAGGAGAATTAAAAATTCCTGGAGTTTCCACATATATCCATCCAGTAGGAGATACTCATCTTCTTACAATAGGAATTGCAGGTGATGACGAAGGATTGGATTGGGGAGTTACCCAAATTTCTTTCTTTGATGTTAGTGACTTTTCTAATCCTATTCTTGAAAGTGAGCTGAAATTAAATCCAGCACCTAATGGAGAGAATGGTTGGTCTTATTCACATAGCGAAGCTACATATGAACATAAAGCATTCCAATATTGGGAAAGTGATGGTTTGCTAGCAATTCCATTATCTACCAGTCGATGGTTTGAAAATTCAGTTATTGAGGATGGTAAAACATATAATTATTACGGTTATGAATATGTTTCTAAATTAATGTTGATTAACGCTACACCAGAAAAACCGTTGGAAATTTACAATGACAATATTGATCATTCCTCATATTACGGTTCAAGATTTTCATGGGACACTCCAAGTATTAAACGTAGTATATTTATGGGTGGAGGAGATTATATTTATGCAATTAGTGAAAAAGCAATTACTGCACATAATGTATTGACTATGGCAAAATCAGGATCAGTAGAATTGCCTTCAGACAAAAAACCAATCTATAATCATTATTTTNTTGAAGAAGAGCCTGAAGCATCTCCATCAGANGAGTCCTCTTAGTTTATCAATTTGTTGAGTTCGGAAATNATTAAAGTGAATGAATTNTCTAACACGTGTGAATCTTCCACTTCAATCAGTCTTAGATTGTTTCCAGAACGCTTGATGTAATCTTTACTAGCACTTATAGGTACAATTTCATCAGTGAATGAGTGAATTATAGTTATAGGAAAATTAGTTGGAGCTACCAACTCCTCAGGTTTGTCGTTCGGTGATTCTGGTAAATGTAATGCGGGAGCAAGTAACAGCATTCCNTTCACATTTTCAGGATATTTCTGAGCGACAAGCGCACATGCTAATCCTCCATAGCTTGATCCTACTAGAGTTACATCCTCATTTGAAACTAGGTTGTCGAGTACTTCAACTCTTTCTCCTAATTCCATATTATTAAAGTCGGGTGAATTTATCTTAATTCCACTATCTCTTATGGCTGTAACCTTACTTCCGTTTGGATTTCCCCATAATCCATGCGCCCAGATTATCATACTACCCTAAACGCAGTCGATATAATATACAATCCTTAATGGGTACTAATGTCTCCAACATATTCAGAGTATCTGAGATTAGAGGAGTTGCTCAAGTTACAAACAGGAGTTGAGAGAGAAACCCGAAATATTAGTAATGATGAACTTCATTTTATTTTAGTTCATCAAAATTTTGAGTTGTGGTTTAAGTTAGTTATTAATGAATTAACATGTACACGAAACATTCTATCATCAGATTATGTAGAGGAAACTAAATTGCCTCAAGCAGTGCATCATATGGAGAGAGTGATTGAGACTTTCAAATTGATGTCACAGCAATGGCGCGTTATGGAAACTCTAGAACCTCAAGATTTCCTCAATTTTAGAGATGAGTTAGGAACAGCTTCAGGTTTTGAATCCTTTCAAATGAGAGAAATGGAATCCTTAATGGGATCAAAATGGATTGATGGTAAACTAATTGGAAAGCCGGAAACTAGCAATTCCTTGTATGATGTTACATGCGACTGGCTAGAAAGGACACCAATACAGGGGTCCGTTTACGGCTCTACAAATGATGAGAAAAATGTTGATGATTTTATTGCCGATTACTTGTTAGCTCACAAAAAATTGTATCCAGATACAAATAAGGATGCAGTAAATTTCTTTGAGGAAGAAAGCTCTTTACGCCGTAGACGTGCAGGTTTAGTGTTTATAGAATCTTATCGCGAACTTCCTCTTTTAGCTTGGCCACGTAAATTAATTTCTACTTTAATCGAATTAGAACAATCCATGATTCTGTGGCGTACGTCTCATGCAAGAATGGTTGAGCGTATGATAGGGAGAAGAATTGGTACAGGAGGTTCATCTGGTGTTGATTATTTGGATATGACTACTAAGTATCGAGTGTTTGTGGATTTGTGGGCAGTTCGTAGTATTTTGATTAAAAAAGANGCTCTGCCTGAATTAAAAAACAAAGAATTTTATGAGTTTAGAGGTGAGTAGTTGATTAATTTAAAGGGAAAAAGGGCGTTAGTTTGTGGAGGAACAAGTGGTATTGGGAAATCTACGGTTGACTCTCTTGTGGAAAATGGTGCAGAGGTAGTTGTCCTTTCTAGAAGTGCTTCCGGAGATAATACGATTTCTTGTGATCTTGAAGATTTAGACACCCTTAGAGAGTTAGTAACTAAGGAAATTGAAGAAAACGGAAATTTCCACATTTTAGTCAATAATTCAGGCGGCCCTCCTTCAGGACCGATTATTGAGGCTCAATCTAATGACTTCGAGAAGGCATTTCTCAGGCACGTTCTAGCTTCTCATACTTTAGTTCAGCTGCTTTTGGAAGGTATGAAATCATCAAATTATGGAAGAATAATAAATATTATTTCCACTTCAGTCAAAGAACCGATTCCAGGTTTAGGTGTAAGCAATACTATCAGAGGAGCTATGGCTTCATGGTCAAAAACATTGTCTAAAGAATTACCTCCTCAAATTACTATCAATAATGTGCTACCTGGTTTTACAGATACAGAAAGACTTACTGAACTGAAAAAAACCCTTTCAAAGCAAAAAGGCATAAGTCAAGAGGAAGTTGAAAATGCATGGCTAAGTACAGTTCCAGAAGGTCGGTTAGCAGATCCTTCTGAATTGGGTCAAGTAGTAGCTTTTCTTTGCTCATCTGCAGCTAGTTTTATTCGAGGGACAAGCATTCCAGTAGATGGTGGAAGGACAGGTTCAATATAATGGACTTTGACATATTTCTTTCTATATCTCAAACACCAGTAGATGGAGTTACGCCAGACGAAAATACGATGTATAATAATTTTTTTGAGCAACTGGAATCTGCAGATAATTTAGGTTTTGGTACAGCCTGGGTCGCTCAAGCTCATTTATCTACTGAAGTTCAGAAAAATAACAAACAACCGGTAGTTCCTCATTGGCAGGGTGAAGTTGGGCTTTGTACAGACTTTTTCCAACTAGCACATCTAATGTTTTCTAGAACAAAAAACATTCACGTGGGTTCCGCAGTTATGAGTCTATTAACTCACGGAGGGCCAGTTGGAATTGCAGAAAGAGTCGGAGCTTTTTTGGCACTTCATGGCCTTGATGAAAATGAGAAAAGGAAGTTAAGAATAGGTTTCTCAGCAGGTAGATTCGAGTTTATGGCTAGACCATATGGTATTGTTCCGAGAGATATTGTAGAGGAAGCTGCTTGGCCAGCATTAAGAGGTCAAATTTTTGCAGAAGCTTCTGAGATTTTCTTGAAACTACTTAATGGAGAAATTGTAAACAGCAAAGATATTAGAAAAACAATTCTTACAAGGTCAAATTTCCGTAGTGATGAAGATTGGATTAAAGTTCAAGAAGCCATTATGAAACGCGATTCACTCACGAATGCTCCAGATGAAATTCATATTCCAAATAGGTATGTTTTTGAAGACGTTAAAAACATTCCACAGTCTTGGAATAGGGAATTACTAGATTTAATATTAGGTTCCCATGATGCTAGTCTTCAAAAAGAAGTTAACAAAATAAGGCCAGTTAAAGTTTTCAACTTATCAATAACGCCTCCTGAAGTGATAGAGGCAACTCATGATAGGATGGTTAAGCATTATAATTCTAAAGGCGGAAATTGGAAGCGAAATTATATGCCCAGAACTTTGATGATTTTTGTAAACGATGAACCAAATTTATCTGATGTTGAAAGAACTGAAGCTGCAAAACAAGAAGCTAAAAATTCACTAAGTTCATATTGGGGTGCTTTAGAAGGAACAATAGACCCCAATAAGGTTTCAAAAGCTGCAGATAATTCAGTTATTGGTAACGTAGAAGAAGTGGCACAGCAAATAGCCGAACGTTTTCATCCAGATGATTGTATTATGACTTGGTTTGATTTCTTTAATCATGATAGTCCTCGAGTAGTAAGAAACATGGAAGCTTTCATGAATAAGGTTGTACCTCGTGTTGAGGAATTAATAAAATGAGCCACCCTACAGAAATTAAAGAATTGTATCCAAGTAGCCCCTTAGGAGATACTGAAGGAGATATTCCGACGGGGAGAGATGTTGAATGGGAACCCTTAGTTGACTACAGAAGAAATGGAGTCAGTGAAACAACAATTCATGGTGCTGTAGCTTGGTATAGTGGAGGAAAAAATATTCACAGTTTTGGCGGAAATGTTCTTTGTTATGGCCGTTCAATGATGAAGCCCTTAATGCTGAAGGTTTTTAACGAAGAATTATCCGATTTAAATTGGGATCAAAAAGCAATTTCAGTAGCCAGTCATAATGGTACATCAGAGCATGTTAAGGCAGCTCAGTCTCTACTTCCTCAATCAGATTGGGGATTAATGCAAACGCCCTTAGATTTACCTCTAGTTCAATTTGGCAGGCAGGTCCGAAGAGCAAGGCGTTGGTATTCAAATTCCTCAGGTCAACACGCAGCAATACTCCTTGGTTGTAGGCGTAAAGGATGGAATAGAGCAGGTTATACCTTACCTAGTCATCCCTTTTTCTTTGCATTTTTAGAGGAAATAAGGCACTTTTTAGGTAAAGATTGGAATCCGCAAAGAATAGCACGTGATGGTGATGGTTTTCCTACTTTATCTAATACCGTTAACGAGTTAGCTGCCTGTTATGCTGGCTTAGCTAAAGAAAAAGATGAAACTTGGATTTGGGAGGCTATGACGAAAAATCCAGATTTAGTAGGCGGTTTCAATAGATTGGATACCACTATTATCAAAACTTGTAATGGTAAAGTAATTGCTAAGGAAGGGGCAGACGGTCTATTAGGTCTTTCGATTATTCACGAGGATTATCCTGAAGGTCTAGGAGTAGTAGTCAAGATTGCTCACGGCTGGAATCCTCAAGCCACGTGGTATGTTGCAAGAGGAATATTGGGAGTCTTAGGAATGGAATTAAGAAATCCCTACCCTCTTAGAAGGCAGAAAGCATTCTTGGTTCCAGGTGTTGTTCCAGAGAAATATTTAGAAAAATTAAAGGATATTCCAACATGGGATGAATGGGATCCAGATAATGATCGATGGTACTTTAACCCTGAGGANTACAAGAGTACAGAATGATTTTAGTTCGAAACTATGTTAACGGAATATTTGTNGATTCCAAAGAAANGATTGAAGACATAAACCCAGCAACCAGTGAAGTCATAGCNACCATTCCACGCTCAAATTTAAATGATGTAAACGAAGCTGTTTTGGCAGCAGATAAAGCGCGTGATAATTGGAGTAGTCTTTCACTAGATGAAAGAAGAAAATGGTTAGAAAAAATAGCAAATGCACTGGAGGCACGTTCGGAAGAAATAGCTAAACTTGAATCATTAGATACAGGTAAACCAATTAAGATAGCAAGAGCAGTTGACGCTTCAAGGTCAGTTGCAAATTTCCGTTTCTTTGCCGAATTTAGTAAAGATTTTCACGAACAAAAGTTCTTGATGGAGGATGCCACAAATCATGTAATTTTTAAACCAGTAGGAATAGCTGGTCTTATAACTCCTTGGAATCTTCCGTTGTACCTTCTTTCATGGAAGATAGCTCCTGCAATTGTGATGGGTAATACAGTTGTCGCAAAACCTTCTGAGTTAACTCCATTAACAGCAAATCTTCTTGCTGAAGTTTTTGATGAGGTAGGTTTACCAGCAGGAGTTGTGAATATAGTTCATGGTTTTGGGCATGAGACAGGNCAAGCGATTGTTTCTCATCCTCNTGTTAACTTGATTTCTTTTACAGGTGGAACCATTACTGGGAAAAAAGTTGCTGAAACCGCAGCTCCCATGTTCAAGAAACTTAGTTTGGAATTAGGTGGNAAAAATGCTACAATNGTTCTAGATGATGTTAATTTNGATTCAGCAATACCNGAGATCGCAAGATCAGGATTTCTTAATCAAGGTCAAGTTTGCTTATGTGGTAGTAGAATTTTAGTCTCTGATAAAATTTGGGATGATTTTCTAGAAAAATTTATAGANCATGTAAGTAACATGAAAGTAGGANATCCTTCCTCAGATGATTCNGATTTAGGAGCATTAGTATCGCTTTCACATAGAGATAAAGTCGAATCTTATATTCATTTAGCAGAAAGAGAAGGTGGCGAAATTTTGCATGGAGGAAAAAGGCCTAGTTTGGAATCACCGTTTGATGAAGGTTCATTTTTGGAGCCAACAATAGTTTCAAATCTTGATTATCAGAGCAGAACGGCTACAGAAGAAATATTNGGTCCTGTTGTTACATTACATAAATTTGAAAAAGATGAAGATGCAGTTGAAATGGCAAATTGTACGGAGTACGGATTAGCAGGTTCAGTTTGGACTTCAGATTCTGCAAGAGGGAAAAGTTTAGCTGAAAAAATTGAGACTGGTATGGTTTGGATTAATACGTGGCTCCATCGAGATTTACGCGTTCCCTTTGGTGGTGTTAAAAATAGCGGAGTTGGAACAGAAGGTGGACGTTGGAGCCTAAGTTTTTTCTCTCAACCCGTAAATATTTGCGTTAAAGAGTAAAATTTTACACATTATGAAATCAAAAGCAAATTTCCAGTTAACTTCATTTCGTACTCCATACCACCTAAGAAATCCTCATTCGCAGTCAATATATGCAGGTATTTTTCTCAAAGGTGAATCTGTAAAATATAGGAGAGAAAGATTAGTTACTCCTGACGAAGATTTCTTTGATGTAGATATAGTAGACGGTCGAGGGCCTGTAGTCATCGCGTGTCATGGTTTCGAGGGGAGTTCCAACTCTACTCACATTACTAGATTAATGACCTTAATTCAAAAATTGGGATGGAGCGGTTATGCAATTAATTATCGTTCTTGCTCAGGAGAAATTAATAATACATTTTACACATACAATGCAGGAAAAACTGAGGATTTAGAGCAATTAATATGGCATGTAAGAAATCAAAATCCATCTCGTCCTATTTTTTTAGTTGGATATAGCTTTGGAGCAAATATTCTAGCTAATTGTATTTCGAGACCAAAGTCGGAATTGCCAAAGATAGCAGCTTCAGCTCTTATTTCAGGTAATTACCGAATAGAGCCAGGAGTTGTTGCCATGAGTAAAGGATTTTCTAGGGTTTATGAACAATCCTTTGTTTCCTCACTTATAGATAAATATAAGTTAAAAGAGTCTAGATTCCCTAACGAAATAAATTATGATGTTTTTTTTGAATCTAGGACTTTGTATGAGTTAGACGATAAAATTACTGCACCTTATTTTAATTTTCAGAGCGCTTCAGAATTTTACAGTGAAATAAGCTCTGCAACTCATTTGAATAAAATAAATCATCCTACATTTATGCTGAATAGCTTAGATGATCCTTTATCGCCGCCTGCTTGTTTTCCCTCAGCAGAGGAATTATCTTCATCTCTATTGAATTTTCACACAACTAAAAAAGGTGGGCACGTAGCTTTCTTGTCAAGAGACATATCTTATTGGTTAGAAAAGCAAATAATACGCTGGTTTTTATTCAACATAAACTGAGCTAATTGTCTTATAACTGGGTTTAATTGTATAAGCATGTCTAAAGGGGAAATAGTAATGGGTGCTCTAGCACCGCACCCTCCACATCTTGTTTATGCAGAGAATCCACCACAGAATGAAGCCACTTCAGAAGGCGGCTGGGAGGAGCTTCGCTGGGGATATGAAAGATTGAGGGATAGTTTGTCAAAGAAAGATTATGATGTTATAATAATTCACACACCTCACTGGGCTACATTTGTAGGCACTCATTTCTTAGGCGTTGAGAAATTTAAATCACTATCAGTAGATCCTATATTTCCAAATATATTTAGATATAATTATGATTTAAAAGTCGATGTAGAATTATCTAAGGCAATTCATGACAGTGCAGCAGAGGAAGGTTTGTTAGTTAAAATGATGGAGAATCCAGATTTCAGGATAGACTATGGAACCATAACCAGTGGCCACTTAGTAAATCCTAAATGGGATAAACCAATAGTATGTATTTCTTCAAATCGTTCTAAGTTTTATTTTAATTCAGAGCTTATGCAAGCTAATATGATAAAATTGGGAGAAGCAACACGTAAAGCTGTAGAAGCTTCAGGAAAGAAAGCATTACTATTGTCCAGCAATTCATTATCTCATCGCCATTTCACAACAGAGCCAGAGATTCCAGAAGATATGAGTAAAGAGCATATTACTAATCATAATCAATATCTTTGGGATATGAAGATGATTAACTTAATGAAAGAAGGTAAAACAAGGGAAATGATTGATTTAATGCCAGATTTTACCGAACAGACAGTTGCTGAAACTGAAGCAGGCTGTTTAACTTGGTTAATGAGTGCACTTGGTTTCCCAGATTACAAAGCTACAGTACATGCTTACGGGACAGTAATAGGTACCGGTAATGCAATTATTGGTTGGGATCCTAAAAAGGCAAAAATATGAGAGATGATAACGTCTGTAAGGGAGTTTTAGTTCCTGGTTTACCTCATCCACTTCTTTGTCCAGAGAAAAATGAAGGCTGGCAAAGGGTCCGAGATGCCTATGAAAAAGCGAAAGTAGAAATTGAGGAAAGTGGAGCTGAAATTTTAGTACTTTACAGTACATTTTGGCCTTCGATTTTAGGTCATCAAATTCAAGCATATCCTGAACCTGAATGGACCTATGTAGATGAAGAGTTTCACGATTTAGGAAGTATAGATTATAAATTTAGAATGGATCCCGAATTTGCAGAATTAGCAGTTACTAAATGCAAAGATAGAGGATTGCATGCGCGCACCGTTTCTTACTATGGTTTTCCTATAGATACAGGTTCAATTGTAGCTCTAAAACTATTAAATCCAGATAATAAGTTGCCTGCAATAATCGTTTCAAGTAATATGTATGCCAATAGGGCCGAGAGTATAGTTCTCGGTAAATCGATAAGAGATGCTATAGATGAAAGTGGAAAAAAAGCAGCAGTCGTTGTGGTTTCTGCATTATCGAATAGGTTACACACTGTAGAGATTGATCCTAAAGATGACAGAATTCATTCACTTAAAGATCACGAGTGGAATTCTAAGTTTCTGGAGTATCTTGAGAAAGGTAGGTTGGAAGATGTTTCCCAGTTGTCTAGGCAATTTCACAATGAAGCTAGAGTTCCAAAGGTAGTCAGTTTCAAGCCATTTTGGATAATGGCCTCGATAATGGGTCAAAATAATCTTTACGACGGAAATGTACTTGCTTATGAACCAATCTGTGGAACTGGTGCAGCAGTTGTAACCTTAACTCCAGCAGAAGATACAGCTGGTGACCTTGAGTACGATGAAGATGATCCTGAATTCTATAAAGGAGATAGAGAAGTTTTAGACTTTTATGATCAACCAGGTATGGGGCCATTAGAGGAAAGAGATGGCAATTAATTCAGAAAAAGCAGCTAAACCAGTAGGGAAATATGTTCATGCTAAAGAGGCAGGAGATCTAGTTTTCCTATCTGGAGTAGGGCCAAGACATCCCGAAACTGATGAAATACCAGAAGGAATTAAGGCACAGACACATGCAGTTTTTAGTAATGTTAATGCGATTTTAGAAGCAGCTAATTTATCAATGTCTAATGTTGTTGATATAATGGTTTTTTTAACAAATATGAAAGACGATTTTTCACAATTCAATCAAATTTATTCAGAATACTTGGAAGGGTATGAAGTTACTAGAACAACAATTGAAGTGGGTTCTCTCCCTACTCCTATCTCAGTTGAGTTTAAGGTGGTTGCACAAAAATGAATTTTGTATTTTTTTCTATAACAGAACATCCTTGGGGTAGAGAAATGCTATCTCAGCTCATTGACTCAGGCTTCATTCCATCCTTAATTATTGAAGAAAATTCAGACGGCGGAAATACCGAAAGAGAGAAGTTTGAGTTCAGGATTGGCTCTAATCCTTTAGCTCCTACTATGCATTCTCAAGTTGAGAAGCATAATATTCCTTTTGTGGAAGTTCCAATTCACAACGACGAACATTGTATGGTTCATATTGAAAAAGCGAACCCAGATTTGATAGTTTTTGGAGGAACTAGAATCATAAGGGGTAAAATCTTAGAGTTCGGTGGGAATAAAGGCGGAGTTCTAAATTCACACCCGGGACTTTTACCAGAGTGCAGAGGCTCAGCATCACCAGCATGGAGCGTTCACGAGGGAATCAAAATTGGAAGTAGTTGTCACTTTTGTTCAACAGATATTGATGCAGGTGACTTAGTTGGAAAAAGAGAAATAGAAGTTAAGCGGGGAGACGATTACCATGATTTGTGTTACAAAACCTCAGTCGTAGCTTCAAATTTGATGGTCGAGGCTGTGAAAGCCTTTTCAGAGGGCGATTTAGATAAACTACGTCAACCTCAGGGAGATAGTCCTAATCCTGTGTTCAGATATGATCCAGATGTTGAGCAGAAAGCAATTCGAATGCTTGAAAATCATGAATATGAACACTATGTTGACTGAACAAATTTTATTTACGGGGGCACTATAGTAAATTATGGCTTTTTTGAGATTATTTGGCTTATACTTTATGCTGACTCTACTAATGATGATAGTAGGATTTGTAGCTGCAGGCTCCTCGAATGGAATTATTATTTTTTCAGTAATTGCTATTGCAATAAATCTTTTCTCATATTTTTATAGTGATTCGATTGTTCTAAGGGCATATGGTGCCAAAGTTATTGATAGAAATGACAACCCTAGATTATTTGGTATAGTAAAAAAAATAGCAGATTTAAACGGTTTACCGATGCCTAGAGTAGCGATAGTTCCTTCATCTACTCCAAACGCTTTTGCGACAGGCAGAAATCCAAAAAATGCAGTCGTAGCAGCCACCACCGGAATAATGTCTGTTTTGGATGACAACGAGCTTGAAGGAGTGATGGCTCATGAAATGGCCCACGTAAAGAATAGAGATACCTTAGTCATGTGCGTTGCAGCAACCATAGCTGGCTTCATATCATTCGCAGCTAGAATGATGTGGTGGAATAGTATGTTTGGTGGGCGTAACCGAAATGTCCATCCTGGGATTATGATTCTAGTAGCTATAACTGCACCTTTGGCTGCATTTTTACTTCAGATGGCTGTATCACGTTCAAGAGAGTATCATGCAGATG
This sequence comes from Methanobacteriota archaeon, assembly GCA_002724775.1. Lineage (GTDB taxonomy): Archaea > Thermoplasmatota > Poseidoniia > MGIII > CG-Epi1 > CG-Epi1. The sequence goes on along the minus strand of PBPR01000028.1, from coordinate 4,148 downwards.
CGACTGCAGCTAAGTTGACTAACAAACCATGGGCATTGATTAGTGCATTGAAAAAATTAGAATGGGAAAATCACAGGAAGCCATTGGACTGTGGTTCTCCAAGCAACGCAGCAATGTGCATCGTTAATCCATTGAGGGGAGGAGATTTTTTCATCAACATGTTTTCAACTCACCCACCAATGGAAAAAAGAATTAAAGAACTGGAAAAACTGTGAAGCGAGCCTCTTTGGTTATTATTGGAGATGAAATTCTCTCAGGTAGAACTGAAGATAAGAATTTAGCATACTTAGCTAAATGGTTAGGTAAAATAGGTATTTCANTATCTGAGGNTAGNGTNGTTTTNGANGANGANGNNGCNATAATNNGTNCANTNAANTCNTTNAGAAANAAATATGATTATGTNTTCACAACTGGNGGTATNGGTCCNACACANGATGATATNACAACNGANTGTGTTGCNAAGGCNTTTGGTGTTGAAGCNAAAGTNGATGANNATGCATTAGAAAANATGAANGNNTTTCTCGANGGNAAGGAATTAACNGNNCCTNTNCTNAANATGCTTCNNNTTCCNGNNGGNGGNGAATTAATTTACAGTCCAGNNACNAAAGCTCCAGGTTANAANATNGNNAATGTNTTTGTTATGGCAGGNATTCCAAAAATAATGCANGGNATGTTNGAGGGAATGTATGANTATCTTGAGGCNGGNGANNTNGTNNANTCAANNTCNNATGANATTATGGTNGGNGAAAGTTTTTTTGCAGAAGAATTAACNNNAATNCANNANCANTTTTCAAATGTNTCNGTNGGNAGNTATCCNTTNTCNAGAGANGGAGTTTANGGTGCTACNATNGTTTTNAGATCNTCNNANGATANNGNNCTNNNNTCTTGCGAGAAGCTTGTGTTAAAGCTAATAAGTAAATTTTAACTATTCTTCTTCTGAATTGTCNTCACTTTCGTTATCCGAANTTGTAGCCATCANAGGAGCATCAGATTTTTCCTTTGCTTCAGGTATTTTATTATCATGNTCATTTGTTTTATTTTCAGTTAGTCCAGATTGTCTAGCCCAAAGAACTAAAATACTTGGTAGAACCCAAACAGAGGATAAGAATGAAAATANAATTGTTAATGCAGTAATAGTACCAAATTGCTGCATTGGAACCAATATTGATTGAGATAGTACTCCAAAAGAAAGAACAGTAGTCATTGCAGCACCAAATAGTGAGAATCCAGTGTTTTTTACTGTATTATTAACGGCTTTTTCTAATGAATGATGTTCTTCAAGCTCTTCTATAAATCTATGCGAAATGTGTATAGCATAAGTAACACCTAAACCGATAGTCAAAGCTCCAATTAACGTAGTCATTACGTTAAGAGTATATCCAATAACAACCATAGTTCCTAGAATCCATGTGAGAACTAATAAAACTGGAATTATTGTTAGAATACCTAACAGAGGTTGTCCATCATTAAACCAGAAAACTGCAGTTAAAACCAAAGAAGATAATGCAATTGTGTATAAAATTGATTGAATCATAGTTGCAGTTATAGTGTCCATAACAACCACAAATATGGGAGGTTGTCCTGTTGCAACTACTTTAATTTTACTACTGGATTCTATNTCTTCGAGCGGTTTAATGTCTTTATTTAATTCATCACTGACTTCAACATAAAATACATTTTTAGATTTGGTTGTAAGCATAATATATGAAACAGTGTATTCTCCGGTNTCTTCATCATAATAAATGAAATTTTTAATCATAGATGGCTGATTCACACCGTCGCCTACGAATACCCAATCCAGTAATTCCTTCACATCTGCATCAGTATCAGGTATTCCATCATTATCAGCATCTTTTGAATTGAACATTTCAGCAAAAGTTGCGTTATAGAAATATCCCGATTGATTAGAAGCCAAATTTCTCATTCCATTTAAAGCTGAGAATATGCTATTTGGATCACTAGAAACATAAGTNTCATCTATCAAAAGTTGTTCCTGAGTGTCNTCGATAGCTTGGAAAACTGCGTTGGTAGCTAAATTTTCTCCACTTATATAAATGAATGATACTTCACCGGCCGAGTCTCCGAAATTGTCTTGGTAGTAGTTAAATTGTTTTACAACTTCAACTTCTTGTGGTAGGAAATCNTCTGCGTTGAATTCTGACGAAATTTGACTTCCACCATATCCTGCAATAAGTGTTAAAACTACAAAGAAGGCAAGAGTTTTTTCAGGATACTTAAGAGCCAAAGTAGATCCTATACTCATGAATTTATCAGATATGGCGTCACTTTCGCTGCCTATTTTTTTAGCTTTAATTATGTCAATATTAGTTTGTGAAAGCACACTTTTACCTTTACTTTCGTAATATCTGTCAATAACAATCCTACAGGCAGGTAGAAAAGTTACAAAAATAATAAAAGCAGACAAAATCCCCAATCCAGTTTGTATACCAAATTCCTTTATTGGTACAATTTCAGANGATAGATTTGAAAAGAAGCCAATCATGGTAGTAATTGTGGCAAATAAAAGAGCAGAACCTACGGAAATAATTGCAGTTTTATTTGCTTTATCGATATCGCCATTTTCAACAACTCCCTCCCTATATCTCATAGTTAGATGTATTCCATAATCTACACCTAATCCAATTAGTAAAATGGGAATTATTGTCAAGAAAAAGCTTGGTTCAAAATCGAGTATAACTCCAAAAGCAAAGGTCCAAATTATAGATATAAAGAGTGCAAGAAGAGTTAATAGCATATCAGTTCCAGATCTGAATGTTAAGTACAATACTAGTAATATGAAACCTAATACGAAAGGCATCAGCCTACTTCCAATATCCTCTTCAAATTGAGAATTAATTTCAGCATCCATTGCGCCTTGGCCCAATGAATAAGCACTTGTACCAGTGAATTTATTCTCGCGATGGTCCATTGAAATGGTTCCCATTACGTTTTCAACCTTAGCAACTCTTTCAAGTGCTTGAACAGAGTTTTCACCTTCACGATTACTGTTGTCTAACTTTAGTGTAATGATTGTAGATTTAGCAGTAGTACTATTTTCATTAAATTCACCTAGTAGGGGAATTATTGCAGCTCCTGCATAAGGGTCTCCAATAGCATCTTGTAAAGCAGATTTTATTTCTTGATCACTTTTACTTTCATAAAGAGACTTTAGTTCAGATAAATTATCGCCTGTAAAATTAAAATGTATAGCTAATGAGTTTGGTAAGGAAACAATACTGTTTATCTTTGTCTGTTGATCTGTTAAACTTTTAGATATATCTTCATCATCAGTAAATGCTATTTGCAATTCTACCATGTCAACAAATGTTGAAGANGATATTACATCNTCAGATTTTATAAGTGTAACAACTTGATACTCTGTACTAAATTTTTCACCTATATCAGTCATNGCATCTACAACTTCGTTTTCAGGTATAAATCCAGATTGACTTGGGTCTCCAGCTTCAGGTGCTGTAATCAAAATAGTAAACATGATTGCAGTTACAAACATTACAGCTCCAATCACTATCGAAGGATTACGATTTACTTGTTTAGCAAGGACATTTAGTTGTTCCATTTTGCGCCNTTACCAAAATAGTTTAAATAAGTACTCACGACATATTTTAAAAAAGCCCCAAATTTTTTTTTAAAACATATATATAATCAGATCATCTTTCAATGGATCTAACCAAATTTCCAAGATTCATATTTCTTAACCTAATCCAAGAAGGAATAGTTGCAGATACACTGAGTAGTATAACACAAATAATCATCACTATAGGTAACCCATTCGGGAAATAAGTAGGAACATAATATATTTCATATGTGAACGTTTGTAGTAGCCAAACAGCAATAGGATATCCGATTAGNATGCCAGATATTCCAGCAATAGTACCCATTACAAAATTTTCAGCTGAAGTGGCTTTACTTAGTATTACATCACTTGTCCCCAGTGTTTTCAGGGTAGCCATTTCTCTTTCCCTTTCTAACATGTTTATTGTTGCAGTGTTAGCGATAATCAAGAACGCCATAACTGCGGCTAAGCCATAGTACAAGTTAATGAAAAAAGTAAATAATTCCATTAACTTATCGACTTGACCTTTTAGATCATCCTTTGCAATAACTGCAACCATGTAGTCAGGTGATTC
>PBPR01000027.1 GCA_002724775.1 Methanobacteriota archaeon | reverse complement strand
GCATCTAAAAACTTATTAAAAAAATCAAAATGCTGTTGTGCCAATGGTTTTGTTGGTGCCATTAAAAGAATTTTACCTTTGTCCAAACGTTCAATCATTATTCGAATTGCCACAACGGTCTTACCCATGCCCGTGGGCAATATTACCAATGTGGATTGCTCTAAGCATGCCTTAGAAATATTTGATTGGTATAATCTATCTTCTAACTCATCTATCTTCAAATATTTATGAGTTATAATACTCATTTTTTCTTTGGAGCCTTTTTAGGTGCCTTTTTCTGAAGGATAGCAATTAGCTTACTTGCTGTTCCACTCCTTCCACCAGTTAGATCTGAATAATTTGAAATATTTACTAATTTACATGCAGCTTCTTCATCAAGCTCTGCCTTGTTTGCTAAATTCTTGACAAAATTTACCTGCTTAACGCTAGGGGGACGAGGCTTACTGTCTGACATCTCCTTTAATTTTCCAATCAGATCGCTAGCACTACCTGACTTACCTCCTGATAATTCATCAAAGCTGGAAATAGAAACTAGTTCACAAGCTTGTAATTCAGTCATTTCTAAATTTTCAGCCAAGCTTTTTATGAATGAAAGCTGTTTCGCAGTAGGTGGAAGAGCCAAACCTTCTGTTTCTTTCATCAGAGTATCTATTAATTCTCCCATCGTTTCACTATCGCACTTTAGAGGGTCTTTACCCTGCAATATTTCTTCAAGTTTATTGTCAGAGACTAAAGAAGCTAAACGCTCATAAAATTGTATTTGACGCTTTGTAGGAAATTCTTTTTTCTTCTTGAGTGCATTATCATGCAATTCTCTGAAATAATTGAGAAAGGTTTCCCAAACATCAACGGCCTCTCTTGAACCTGTCTCTATTTTATCCAAATCAGACTCCATTTCCGAAGTGAAATTTGTTGAAAACAAATCTTTGTTATCTTGCTTGTAGAATGGACTTACTTCATCCCAAAGTGTCATGCCGTTGGGAGTTGCTTTCAACCTACCCCTATCGTCACTGCAGTACTTTCTGTCCAATAATTTCTTTATAGTTGCAGCATAAGTAGAGGGTCTACCTATTCCTTCTGATTTCATTAAGGCCACTAATCCATGCTGTGTATATCGAGCAGGAGGTTTTGTCTCATCTTCAATTAAATTAGGATTGCTATCTTTCTTATCTAAATTAATTACGACATTTGCCTTAATTTCTGGATTTGGGGGAGAATTCAAAGGTTTTTTATCTATTTTTTCAAACGCAGCCTCCCATCCTGGCGAAGTTCGCCATTTAGTGTCACCGTCGAAAGGCTTTGGAAAACCTTCAGTTAAAGCCTCAATTTTCATTGAAGACCATTCTGAATTAATCATTTGGCTTCCAATAAACCGTGCCCAAATCAATCGATACAACTTTGCTTGTGAACTATCAATTCCTCCTGGTAACTCTACCGATGGATCTGTTGGGCGAATCGCTTCGTGTGCATCTTGATCTGATGCTTTCTTAGCATAAACTACTCCTTTTCCTATCTGATCTTTACCCCAAATTTCAGTAATTTTATCTTTTGCAACTAGTCTTGATGAAGAACTTGTTCTAGTTGAATCTGTTCTCATGTATGTTATGTGACCTGCCTCGTACAATCCCTGTGCAAGCCGCATCGTATTGCTTGGTTTCCAGCTGTATCTGCTACCAGCTGTTTGGAGTAATGTATCTGTGGTAAATGGAGCTTTTGGACTTCTTTTATATGATTTAGTTGTAACTTTACTAATTACAAACGAACCGTTCTTAGTTAAAGCATCAAAACCTTTAGTTGCTAATTCTGGAATATTTGTTCTATGAGAATCAAATTTGCCTTTTGAATCTCTCCAAGCATCATCGTCATCTTTTTCATGAAATCGGGCTCTAAAATCTATCTTTTGTGCTGAAGCCTGCAACGCCCAGTAAGGTGTAGGAACAAAATTATCAATTTCATGTTCTTTCTTCACTACAAAACCTAATGCCGGTGTCTGAACTCTACCCATAGAGCTTAAATTCCAAGAACGGGAAAAACGTGATGCTCGATATCCTATAAGTCTGTCCATAAAACGACGAACTTTAGCTGCATCTACCATATTGGAGTCTACGACTCCTGCTGAATCCAAAGCCTTTCTTATCGCATCTTTTGTAATTTCATTAAAAGTGATTCGTTTAACTTCCCTGAACTCAGAAAATAGCTCTGCTAATCTCCAAGCTATGAATTCTCCTTCTCTATCTGGATCAGTTGCAATTAAGACTCTTTCGACTTTTTTTCTTCGAGAATCTGATAAAATTCGCTTGATGTGGCTTTCCGAACGAGGTGTCCAACTCCATGAAGGTTCTGGAAGTTTTGATTTTTTATTGGGCCATACGGCTTTACTTCCTTCTTTACCCGAATTTGGTAAATCTTGAACATGTCCATTTGATGCCCTAACAAGGACGTTTTTACCTAGATATTTCTGAATTGTTTTCGCTTTCGCTCCGGACTCTACAATCACCAAATCCATGATACCACCTTTTTGAAAGGCTCATTAAATATCTTTTTCCAAAGGGTGAAAAATACGGGGGACTATAGTCCCCCGGAAAAATGCATTAAAAAAAAAAAGGAAAAAATAACAAACCCAAACTCAATCTCAAATAATAAAAACTGAAGCTTCCATGATTGAATCAATGGTACTTGAAAAATTAAAAGAAGAAAATACAGTTATTGCCTTAATTGGTGCTTCAAACGATAAAAACAAATATGGAAATAAAATATATCTGGATTTGAGAACAAAAGGATACAACGTCATACCAATAAACCCAAAAGAAGAGCTTATTGAAGGCGATAAAGCTTACCCTTCAATAGAAAGTATGGAAAAACTACCTGATATTGCTAACTTCGTAGTACCTCCCTCAATCGCTCTAAAAATCGCAAAACATGCTTTTAACTTAGGAGTTAAACACCTATGGTTTCAGCCTGGATCGGAGAGTAAAGATTTAGATAAATGGTTACAAAATGAAAAGGAAATTAAGTATTTAGTAAATTCTTGTATAATGGTTGAAACTCGATAACTAAGAAATTAACTCTTTAATATTCGTTAAAACTGTTGAAAGCTTATCGGGTTGACAGGCTCCCTGAGCATAAGAGTNCTTACCTCCTCCACTACCTCCTATAGCTGACAAAGCCTCCTTCAGAACTAAACCGCAATTAATATCCAAGTTGCTGGCACTAGCTAAAATTACTGAACCTTTGTCCCCATTAGAAAAACCAATTGCAACCACGTTATCTTGGTTAGAGGTAAGCTCTCGAATTAAGATTTGAATTTCACCCATGTTACCATTCTCAACTATATCCATGTAAAAATTAAAATTACCAACTTTCTCAAATTCTACGTTTGAAGATTTAAAAGTAGCTAATTCTTTTTCTAGTGAAGATACTTTACTGCGCAACTCTTTCCACTCATTTACAAACTTATTAGCTGCAAAAGGAGCTTGGTCTATAGGAACACCAAGTTCTTCGGCTGTCTTTTCTAACAACTCTCTCTCTTTTTGTGCTGCCTTTAATGCTGCCGGACCTGCTGAGAATTCGATACGCTCCACTCCATCCTGTATCCGCTCGGTCCTCAAAACCTTAACTGCTATAATTTTAGATGTAGAAAAAACATGAGTTCCGGCACAGGCCTGAGCATCTACACTTGGAATTTCAACTACTCTAACTTCCCTATATTTTGGCGCTCCTCCCTGATATAAAATATTTCCATATTTTTTATCTGCTTCCTCACGAGTATAAAATTGAGTATTTACCAAATGATCTTCTAAAACTAAACTGTTTACTCTAGATTCAATTGATTCAATAATTTCTCGTGTCAGTCTTCTGTGATGAGTAATATCCAACCTAGCTCTATCTACTGATTTAGAGGCTCCAGCTTGCCAAACATGAGGGCCCAAAATCTCTCTAGCTGCGGCACCGATTAAGTGTGTAGCTGTGTGATGCCTACTCAAACTTGAACGTCTATCATCATCAATTATTCCTGTCACTTCTACACCAACGGGAGGAATACTGCCCTCAATCGTGTGGATTACTACATTTCCTACCTTTTGAACATCTGTAACTTTACTTTTGTTATTGCCCCATTCAATGAGTCCCGTATCTCCCAGTTGTCCTCCTCCTTCTGGATAAAATAAGGTACTTTCCAGAGAAACTGACGAGTTATCTGAATAAATAACATTAGACTTGAATGTACGTTTCTCCATGTCTTCATAAAAAGCGAGCTTAGTAGGTTTAACTTCTAGTTCTCTTTCAGATTCTACTTTAACTTTAGTTTCCCCTACATGCCTATCTGCAACCATTGCCAAAAAGCCGTCAGGAACTTCAATCGATTTACCCTGCTCCTCTGAAAATTCACTAACTACTGATGGGGGAAGACCCTGTGAGTCGTATAATTCCAGTAATTTATCTTGATTTATGCCTCCTGAATCAAGTGCTCTTTTAACTGCTCTTCGACCTCTCTCAAGCGTTTGACTAAAACGCTCAATCTCTAAATTAACCATGTCGATTATACGAGATTCATTTTGTTTTATGTCTGGATAAGACTTTGAAAAAATATCTATATGGTGTTGTACCATCTCAGGTAAAATATTTGGAACATTGATGTCTTTACACAAGAGAACAGTTCGCCTCAAAACCATTCTTGCCAAATATCCGGCCTTGACATTGCTCGGAACTATTCCATCCCCAAACATGAATGCTAAGGCTCTGGAATGATCTACAATAGCAAACAACTTCTCTAGTGGTTCTATAGTTGAAGTAAAATCTGTCAATGATAAATCATATCCTTGTGAGTTTAACCTATCTAAAACCATCTGCCTTAATTTCACTAAATCGGAACCATAATCTATGGATAGTACACCACATAATTTTGCATTTTCAGAAATCAAATTTCCTGATGTCTCTAATTTCTGTTCTAGACCTGCCTTTTTTGTCAAAAATGAAACTGCTTCTGGAAAAACTGCCTCATAAATTGTAGGAGTGCCCTGTGAGGCCCAAACTAAACGCTCTAGTCCATAACCTGTGTCAACTATTGATCTTGGCATTCTCTTGAAATTAATTCCTTTTAGCTCAATATCTCCATCAGGATCTTCCTCTAGATCCATAAATACTAAAGTCGCCAATTCAAGGCCTCCTGCTAGAACCTCTAGGGCTTCACCACCGTTTCCACCCCCAACCCATGGATTTTCTTTGTAAGTGATTTCTGAACCGTCAAGTCCTAATCCTGTATAAAATTCATGACAATACCTTACTGTGTCGTCTTGCCAATAGTATATCTCTTGCTCATTATTGAACGCATGATGTGCCATCATTTCAAATGTAGTTAAGTGTCTCCCACTTCTCCCGACTGACTCCAGGTCATTTAGCCTGATACATGGCTGAGAAATGGTCAATGGATTTGCCGGAGGTTTTGAAGAACCACTTGTAACGTGAGGTTGAAAAACTGCTATTGATGCTATAGAAAGATAAATGTCATTTCTCCATCGTGCTACTACCGAGGCTCTATCTATTCTTTCATGTTCGTTTTTTTCAAAAAAACTTAGAAAAGCTTCTCGAGCTTCGTCTAAATTCATTGGCTTAGGAAGTAAAGGTTTTCCAATGAAGGAGTACTCTACACATGGTGCATCTCCGCAAAGTTCTCTCTCTATTGTAGACCAAAAATAACATTTACATTTGGTGCAGGTTTGCCTTGTAAAACCTGATTCCTTGAAGAAATTAAGAGAAATACCTTCGCTCACAAGGAGCTAAAGAGTAGGTGGTTAAAAAGTACGGAGGGGCATAAGCATTAATGTTACTATCAAACTTAGTAATATGTTATGCCATCTGATGNAGACCATAAGCCATACATTTCAGCCAAAGAAATTTTACCTGAAATAACGATTCAAGGNATCATCTTAGCTATACTTTTAGGATTCTTATTAACTGCTGCTAACGTTTACTTGGGCCTTTACGTCGGAATGACTGTAAGTGCGTCAATTCCTGCTGCAGTTATATCTATGGCAGTTCTCAGAAGTTTACAGAGGACTAATCTCTCAAAAGGAACAAATATTTTAGAGAATAATTGGGTTCAAACTGCAGTCTCATCCGGTGAATCGTTAGCTGCAGGTGTAATTTTCACATTACCTGCGCTAATAATAATGAACAGCCAAAGCAATGGAGAAATTGGATGGGCTGAGTTTCCATATTTCAAGACTCTAATTATTGCACTTGTTGGCGGAACAATTGGTGTATTGTTTTCAATAAGCCTTAGGCGTATATTCGTTGTTAAAGAAAAATTACCATACCCTGAAGGTGTAGCTTGTGCAGAAGTTTTAGTTGCCGGAGAAAAAGGTGGCACTCAAGTTCGACCCATATTCATAGGAATCGCTTTTGGGGCTCTTTACAAACTATGCTCGTCTGTTATTGCTAACGGAAAGCAAGTAAGCTTTGGATTATGGCAACATGGATGGGATGGTTTTTACACACTAACCGGAAAATTAGATCAATCTGTAGCTTATGCAAAATCTAAAACTACTTTCTATATTGGAGCTGAATTATCCCCAGCCTTGCTGGGAGTAGGATACATCGTAGGGCCTGGAATAGCCAGTTTTGTATTTTTTGGAGGCNTTTTAGGGGCNCTCTTCATAATTCCTGTGGCAAGTTCAATACTCAATCCGACAGACTTGTTCATTAGTTATATTTCAGAAGAGGCTGCTAATGGAAAGGTTGCAAATTACGGCGATTATGCAACACATATGAATGAAAGAAGACGAATGGCAGGCGTGGGTACTATGCTTGTAGGTGGACTGTACACTCTAGTTGTGATGCGCGAAGCTCTCGTAAAAGGAATTACAGAAATGTTCGAAGCTACAAAAAAAACTGTAACAAACAATAAGAGTATTAGAACAGATGAAGATTTGCCTGCTAATTATGTCGCATTAACTAGTATGGCTATGGCAATTCCTATGTTCTTTATGGTATGGCTTGTATCTGGACTACTTTTACCNGCNNTATTGTCATTAATNATTATTTTTACGGCTGGATTTCTTTTTTCAGCNGTTGCAGGGTACATGGCTGGAGTTGTTGGCAGTAGTAATAACCCTCTTTCTGGAGTAACTATTATCGTAGTTATCTTAACTGCAACAACTTTTACTTTATTGAATAGCTTTGTTTACAATGGGGAAAATACTGCTGAATTNCAAGTTGCAGTAATTGGTGTTGCTGCATTTGTTGCATGTGCAGGAGCTATTTCTGGTGATAATTTACAAGATCTAAAGACAGGATATCTGTTGGGTGCGACGCCATGGAAACAACAAATTGGACAAATAGTAGGCATAACTGCAGGCGCTGTAGCAATACCTCTAGTTCTAAATTTATTGTCTGAGCAGATATTGAATGGTGAACTTTCTGCCCCTCAAGCGTTTCTGATGTCAAGTATAACCACTGGAATTTTAGAAGGAGGAATGGATTGGGCAATGGTATTCATGGGATCTGGAATTGCTTTTTGCCTAATAGCCCTAAGACACCCAGATAATTACATAAATATTCTCATTTGCTCTTATGTAATATTTATTATTGGAGGATACATAGAACAAGCAATTCCAGCTTTCCTATTTGCTGGAAGTATAGCAATATCTGCAACACAATACTGGATAAGAGAAAATGGGGAACTTGATATCTCAATTATGGCTGTAGCTGTAGGAATGTATCTCAGCTTAAAAATGACAATTCCAATTTTAATTGGNGGGCTAGTTAAGATGTACGTTGATAGAAAATTTGACGCACCGTTGAAGGTAAAGAAACCTGAAATATTTAAACCTAAAAATAAATTAGAATTAGAAACGACTAAAGAAAAAATGCACGGTCCTGGAATTTTATTTGCTTCTGGGCTAATTGCTGGGGAAGCTATAATGGGAATNGGTCTTGCCGCCATGGCTGTGTCNGGCATTTATCTTGGAATAATTGATAATCCTACAATTTATCCTGGACTAGGAGTCTTCATTGCGTGTGCAGTTATAATGGGGACCTTCAGCCTAAAACAAAATTCGGAAAATGACACTGAAGAATGGAATTTTGATGACGATATTCAAGATGCAGAGATGATAGAGAAAAAAAATAAAAAGAAAAAATGACCGCCGAACGAAATTTCCTTATAATTGGACATAGAGCTCATACTGCTGCCGATTGGAAATTAGATGATATTTGTGGAGGGGCAGGAAGACTAGATGTATTGGTTAGGTCTGTAACTGCATCCCTCTGGAAATCGCACGGTATCAGAAGGAATACTGATGTTTGGCTTTCGTTAAGAGGGNNACCTGCTCCAGATGTTACAGTTCATTTTTCTGGTAAAAATATAAAATATCTAAATCCAGATGAAAGGTCAACTGCTGCACTAATACGTAATGGTTTAATCAAACTCAATAACAGAGCAGGACCGATAGAGAGCAGTCCTGGAGTGACGCTTCTTAGGGAAAGTTTTTCCGAACTTGTTAAAAAACTGCCAAATCCAGTATTACTGAGTGAAAATGGCAATACAAAAATAGAATCAAAATATAAGACGTTTATACTAGGGGACGATAAGGACCCAGATGAGAGTGAAATGGAAATACTGCAACCATTTAATAAAGCGAAAATTGGAGAAACTAGCCTACTAACCTCTGCCTGCATAACATTAATACATCACTCCTTAGATGAAGAATAATAATGGAAGCCATAATNCTGGTCGGNGGTCTGGGAACAAGATTAAGACCTCTAACTAAAACAATTCCAAAACCTCTCTTACCTATTGCAAATGTACCAATGGTTGAGAGGATGATACGTCACTTACCCGAAGAATTAGACACAATAATTTTGGCCGTAAATTATGGCTTAGAACAAATGCTTGAGCATTTTAAAAAAACAAATGTAGGCCGAAAAGTAATAATCGTTCCTGAAGACGAACCCCTAGGTACTGGTGGTGCTATGAAAAATTGTGAAAAATATATAACAGGAACTACCGCAGTTTTTAATGGAGACGTGATCAGCTCAATTGATTTAGAAAAAATGATTGAATTTCATAAATCAAGGAATGCAAAAGGAACACTAGCTCTATGGGAAGTAGAAAATCCTAATCGATTTGGAGTTGTAGAATATGTTAACGAAGAGATTCTAAAATTTCAAGAAAAACCTCCTGAAGGAGAAGAGTTATCAAATCTAATTAATGCTGGAACGTATCTTCTTGAGCCTGAAATAATCAAAATGATTCCAAAAAATCAAAAGGTATCAATAGAACGAGACATTTATCCAAAAATAGTTGGGAATGGCTTGTACGGAATGCCATTTACAGGATACTTCATAGACGCAGGAACACCTAAGTCTTACCTAGATGCTAATTTTAAACTAATAGAACCGAATGAAGATGATGATGGAATACAAAAAATGAAAGGACATGTTCAAGTTCACGAAAGTAGTAAAGTAGTTGATTCTATTATTGGCCCTAACGTAATAATCGGGCCAAATGCATTCATTGAAAAATCTGTAATTTCAGACAGTGTAATACTATCTGATTGTAAAATTTATGGTGCTACAATAAAAAAATCTATAATTGGGCCTGATNTATCATTAAATCATGATACTGAAAATACAGTAATTGCGCCTGAAGGTGAAAAAATATTTTAATTATGGCTTTAAAAATACTTCAATTTCCAGTTGGTCCGCTAGAAATGAATGCAACACTAGTAATGGATGTAGACTCAAAAGAAACTATATTCTTTGATCCGGGTGATGAAATTGATAAAATTATCAATGCTGCGAATNAGGAAGGCATGGTAATTACTAGGCTTATAGCCACTCACTGCCACATTGATCACATCGCTGCGAGTAATGAAGCTATGAAAAAATTGGATATGAAATTGGAAATTTCGCANTTAGGAATTCCAATGATTGGAAATGTAGGGCCAATTGCAGCCTCATTCGGNTATAATATTTCTAAAATTGAATATGGAAACTTACTAGATGAAAATGACAAAATAAAAATTGGTAACACTACTTTCGATATATTACATTGTCCAGGGCACAGTCCAGACTCATTATGCTTTTACACTGACAATGTGCTAATAGGTGGCGATGTCATATTCAAAGGATCTGTGGGCAGAACTGATTTGCCTGGTGGAAATCCAAATGAACTGATGCAAAGCATTAAACAAAAAATTTTACCTCTGCCTGATGAAACTGTCATTTATTCAGGACACGGACCTGAAACTATTCTCGGTTACGAAAGGAAGAATAATCCATTTATCACAGGAAAAGTAAATTTAATGTAAAAATGACATATACTGAATACAAAGATAAGGTTAAAAAAATTTCAAACTCTATAAAGAAAGATAAGAGACTNATTACTACCAATCGNAAGGGACATAATCATCGAGATTTAAACTTTAAAACAGAACANCAAAANATAGATACTAGCAAATTTAACTGCATTTTAGGTGTTAGTGATGAATTTATTGACTGTGAAGCTTCCGTAAGTGTAGGCCAAATAAACCGCACCACTATACCTAACGGGAAAATGGTACCTTCTCTACCTGAAGGGGATAATTTTACGGTAGGGGGATGCTTGGGAGGATTAGCTTTAGGTTCAAATTCTTATATTCATGGCTTTTTCAACAATAATGTAATAGATTTCGATGTGATTTTGGGTAACGGAGATATAATTACAAATGTATCAAAAAATAAACACTCTGATTTATATTACGGAATAGGAGGAACTTATGGAACTTTGGCAATCATTACTAGAGTTAAAATGAAATTAATAAATTGTGATACTTATGTAAAAATAAAATATTTCCATCATAATTCTTTCAAGAGCTTTTATTTAGATTTTACAACGAAAATAAAAGAGCAGAATAATGATTTTATTGAGGCATTCGTTAATAGTAAAAACGATTTTACAATTGTATGTGCAAATTTTATCAAAGANGTAAAAAAAGAAGATATTTTAGTTATCAAGGATAAGAGTATACTCAAACAACGACATATGTGTATTTATGCTCAAATTGCCAATAAAAAAGAATCTAATATCCTGAGACTCGTTGACTATTTAGAGAGGTACAGCTATTCTGCTTTTTGGGGACACTACCTTTACACGCCATACAAATTAAGAGATTACATGTATGCAGGTCTGGTATATTCNTTGATACCTAGAAAAATGATTCAAGGAGATGGATTAAACGTTGGAAAATACTTTTTAGCTGCTAATAAAATTGTAGGNGATTATGCCAGAGACGAACATGTGTTAACTACTGATATCGGTGTACCCTTATCAAACCTTGAAAACGCATTAAATTTAGTTGATAAAATGACAAAAACATATCCGTTGTGGATTTGNCCAAGNAAGGATAATTATCANTCTGATAAAATTTTCTCTACTCGTAAAAAAGAGCTTTGTGAAGANAATATGATTATAGACGTCGGGATTTATGGAATAAAAAATACTACTATAGATTCAAAGATAATTAATGANACATTTGAAAAATTTTCTTTTGANAACGGTGTGTTTAAGGGATTCTTTTCAACTTGCTACTTTGATTATGAACAATTTTGGAATCATTTTAGCAAAGAAAAATATGATAAATTGAGAGAAAAATATTATGCAAAAGAAAGATTCATGGATATTTATGAAAAAATTACGTATCGAAATGATTCAAGAAAAAGATCTAAAAAAACAATGAGAAGTAAACTTTTTACCTTTTTTGGAAAACAATACCTAAAGCAAATAAACAAAAACAAAGAAAAATTGATAAAAAAAATATGAACGCATTAATTGTAGGAAACCGGCCACTTACGAAAAGCATAATTCAAATTTCTAAAGATAAAATGATTATAGCTGCAGACGGTGGAGCNGANAAACTTCTTGAATACGAAATANTGCCGGACAANGTAATCGGTGATTTTGATTCNATTTCTGACAAAGCTGCTACAAAGTTNGAAGATTGGTTGATTTTAAACAAAGANATTCAAAAAACNGATTTAGAAAAAGCTGTTGACTATGCAATAGAAAGAGGNNCAAAAAAAATTCAAATTGTGGGATGGTCTGGAGGAAGAATNGATCATACTCTNGCTGCTTTAGGCTTAGCTTTTATCCCAAANGTAGAGCTNNTNGATGANAAATTCNTCGTTAAAGTAATCTCTGACCTNGAAGTAATTAGCGGNGAGAAAGGTACTTTATTCTCACTAATAGCTATGCCAGAAGCTCGAGTTAGTATNGATGGAGCAAGATGGGAATTAAATCATGAGAAACTGAGNATGNGCGGGCGAGGAATACATAATGAAATTGGTACTTCTGGAAAAGTTTCAATTCAGTGCCACAGTGGAAACTTGATACTGGTTCAAGGAAATTTCGTATTATCTCACGACTGAGAATTTTCAATTTCTGAGACAAATATGGTTGCAAGAGCAGAACCAATTAAAGCCGAAAGAAAAACGTCTAAATTAGCTAAACCGGCCTCATTCACTGGATTTGTTAAATAATCTATTCCAGTTTGTAAATCTGAAGTGTAATATCCGTAAAACACTACTGAAATAAGCCCAAATACAGCTCCAAATAGACCTCCATTCGCTGTCACTCTATCTGATAATGACAAGAAAATTGGCAAAACTGTGGCTGCGGCGAACAAATCTGCTACCAAAAAAATTCTGAAAACACTGAGTGCATCATCTGCATAGTGCCATGCTAAGACAATTGCAATCGGAGCTATGGTAATTATCGAATACCTAGCTTGAGAAAGTGTTAACCGTGAATCGGTCAAATCCCTAGAAACTACTGCTACTATTGCATTTTGTAAAGTATCTAAGCTAGAACACACCAGTGCTACACCAAGAATCAAAAACATAGCTAGAAATAGCTCGTTATAATTTTTTATTAATTCAAAAAATGCAACTGATGGATCTAACAAGGCCCCACGGCCTGCGGCAACAGTTCCTAGAAAACCTAACAATAAAACTGTAATGAAACAAAGGACAGAAGCTAGCAATGCCCCTTTCTTTAATGCTTCATTATCCTCAGAGGCCCAAGTGCGCTGCCAATTTCCTTGTGAAAACATCTCTGCCGCAGTAATTGCTAAAACTAAAGCTAAACCAGCTTCAAATGTTGAATAATCTGTAATACTGCCGTGATACCATTCCCATTCAATATCTTCAGGCGTATATGCTTTTGAATCTTCAAGAGTATTGTCTAATCCTTCACTAAAAATAAAAAATAAAATACATAATATCAACCAAAAAATAAAAAATGCTTGAATCCTGTCTGTTTTAATCGAAACTGGCAATCCTCCCAATGTAGTGTAAAAAGTTGTTGTAATCGCAACTAGAATAATTGTGAGTAAAGAATCAAAACCTGATAGGAATTCAAATGCTCTTCCTATGGCAATGTACTCTGCAAACATGAATGTAAACATGTACAAAATTGAGATAATTCCTACGTATAGTTGCATGGGTCTACCCATTTTTTTCCTTACAAAATCGGCAAGAGTTACGCCCTCTGGTGTTAAATTTCTAATTATCGGGCCAAAGTAGGCCAGCAATAGAAAAGGAGTTGCAGATGATATGGCATATCCAAATACATCGTAAAAACCTCCATAATACCCTACTTCTGATGGTCCAAATAATATCCAAATTCCCATTCCTGAGGCAAAAAGACTTAATCCAATCATTATCCAGTTTTGACTATTTCTAGCTGAGATAAAATTATCTGAATCTAACTTTGAGCCTTGAGATTCCTTGTATCCTAACCATGCAAAGAACATTAACGAAATTACTAACAAGAAAAATGCAGTACTTAATGAAATCATGCTAAAACCTTCATCATTGATGCTACATCTTCTACTGTTTTGCAAACGAAATCATTATCTGAACTAAAAATGTATAGCGAAGGCTCGAGACCGTAACCGCCTTCATCAACCATAACATTAGATTCTATTACTTTTTTGGTTATTAACAAATCATCATTATCTCTCTGCAATTTGATAAAATTAATATCTAGTTTTTCAAGTATTTCGGCTATCATGGGATCCCACCTGAGGTTAATTATGGTAGATATTTTAGAATCAAAGTTTCTAAGTTCTAACAACAAGTCTGACAGGTGATTAGAGCCTCCAAATTTTGGAGATGATAATGGACGGGCTTTACCACCTACTGGAGTTAATCTCCCGGGAAAGGCTGCAATGTCTGAACTGCTTTTCGCATCGTTAGCAGCTATTGCAATGTTTACTCGAACTTGTGGTGACAATAAAGGTAATACTGTTTCCAAACGTCTACGCATTTCACTTATCCTGCTCAATATCTTTTCCTTATTATCTTGTGAAGGGAAATTTATACTGAGGACATGGTCGTCTGCAGTAATGTTTAACGACCATGAAAAACTTTCTTCTGACTTTAAAATCTCGGCTAATGACAAAGATGCTTCTTGTAAATTACTCTCTGTTGGCTCACTGTATCTGGTAGGTAAAGTGTGTAAATAATTTCCCGCCATAACTTGACTTACACCTAGTGCAGAGCCTAAGTTTGACTGTGTCCAACCTTCATCCGCCAAAATTCTACATGTTCGACCTCTTAACTCCTTAAGCAAATTTCCATTTAACTCGACAGGCATCATATTAATCTGTTTTATTATTTAATAAGCCATTTATAAAAATTATGTAAAGCTTTTTGAAAGGGGTGGCATAAATGTAGGTAGGTGAAAAAAATTGTCTGAAAATATTCCTCTAAAAAAACAACATTTAGAAGAAATATTTAATGAAACTGGCTTTAACTCTGAAAATTTATCCATCCGAGAGACTAATAGATTAGC
>PBPR01000026.1 GCA_002724775.1 Methanobacteriota archaeon | reverse complement strand
CCTCAAATTTATAACCGATTAGGTATGCTTGAAATGTCAAGAAATTCACCTGATGAGGCTAGACGTTTTTACGAAAAAGCTTGCAAGTTAGCTCCAGAAGTGGCTAGATATCACATGCGATTGGGTGATTCATTGCAAAGGTTGTCAAGATATGAAGATGCCATTGGTTCTTATGCTACATCGTTAGAATTAGAGCCTAGAAATGCTCCAGCTTGGAACAATAGAGGATTTGCAAATTTTAACATTAATCGCTGGAATGAAGCGCTGAGGTGTTACGACGAATCTATGAAATCAGATCCAACTTACGCCGTAGCTTGGTATAACTATGGCTATACTCTTCAGCTTTCAGGAAGATTAAATGATTCGAAAGATTATTACCAGAGAGCAGTAGATTTAGACCCCAGCGATAAAATTGCGTGGAATAATTTAGCTAATGTACATTATAATCAAGGATTATATGAGAGAAGTATTGAGTTATACAAAGAGTCGTTAAAGTTAGATGAAGAGTATGTAATTGCAGTCAATAATATTGGTAATGCTCTAGATCACTTACATAGATATGAGGAATCAATATATTATCACGAAAAAGCTATAGAGCTAGATTCTACATTTCATTATGCTTGGATGGCAAAGGGGAGAGCACTCACACGCCTCGGCCGTCCAGAGGAAGGCCTTGAATTTATTGAAACTTCGATTGAATTAGATTCTGAAGATCCAGATTATCATGAAGCTTTGGGTCGCTGTTTTCAAAGTTTAGGATTATATGACAAGGCTAGACAAATCATCAATTTAGGTTTATCTGTAGACGGCCAACATGTTCCCTGTTGGGTTGCCCTTGGCGACATTAATATGGAAATAGGTAACACATTACAAGCAATGCAATGCTTTGATGAAGCTGTTAGAGCACAAGACGTACTTTCAAGAAATAGAATGAGAGATTTAGATTGGATTGAAAAGGGCCGAATTTTGCAAGTTGCAGGGATAGTCCATGAAGGATTCAGACAATATTCTAACGCAATTTCAGTAGCTCCAGGTACAGGTAGGCCTTATTTTAGAAACGCTCAAATTCTTATTGAATTTAACAAATTATCCGAAGCTAATGATTTAATTAATAAGGGTTTAGAGATTGATCCTAAATCAATTACCGGTAAAATTTTATTGCTGAAAACTTTGACTGGCGATGAAATTATAAACAGAATTAGTGATTTTTCACAGTTTAAAAATAATCATTCTGAAGCTCAATTAATTATAGCCGAAAAAATTTTACAAATAGATCCCCACCTTGCGTTGGATTTTTTAGATAAAGAAAACCCAAGTCATTTTATGNCGTTAAGTCAATGCTTTACTGAATTATCCGACTTTCCAGAAGCCTTATCATATGTAAATAAGTTTATAGACTATAATCCACGCGATATCAAGGGTTTCTTAGGGGGTGGATGGATATCGATCGAAATGCAAGCTTATGATGACGCAGCTAATTTTTTTGATATGGCTTTGGGAGTTAATGCGATGTCTCCTGAAGCTATTTATGGTAAAGGTTTGGTTTTAAAGGAAAAGGGAGAATCATATGAATCATACCAAACTATTCTAACACAGATTGATAAAGAATTAGTTATTTAGATAGGATATTTTTGAATACGCTTTCTACATCTTTAGATACTTTTTCCCATGAAAAAAGTTTTTCGACTCTTTCTCTACCTCTTAATCCCATTTCACGCGCCATTTCTGGAGCATTCCATATTTTTTCAAGAGCTTCGGCAATTGCACTAGGATCTAATGGTTCAACGATATACCCTTCTTTTTCAGATATTACATCTCTTACACCAGGTATGTCGCTTAAAATAAGAGGTTTAGCTGTAGCCATTCCCTCAAGACCCACAATTCCAAATGCTTCTAATCTAGACGTAGACGGTAAGATAACAACATCGGTTGCAGAATAATAAGAAGGTAACCAATAATCGTCAACAGGTCCGACAAATATCACACGGTCGTTCAGGTCTAATTTTTTGACAAGATTAACTAACCAATTTTTGTAAGGACCATCGCCTACAATCAATAATTTACCCCTTTGAGTGTAAGTTAAGCTCCTAATTAAAATTCCAATTCCTTTATGAGGTACTAATCTTCCTACAAATAGGGCTAATGGTTCATCGTCTAATGCATATTTATCACGAATTATTTTACCGTCAATATCAGGATTAAATCTATTTACATCAACAGCGTTTGGGATTACAGTTACATCNATATCCCAAAGTGTTCGTGAGGTCGTTGCATAACTTTCAGTTGTTGAAATAACACAATCAGCTTCTTTTAAGGGATAATTACCTAAAAAATTTTGATAAAAACTTACAGCAGTATTTCCCAATACGCCTTTCAATTCTAAATCACAGTGATGAGTTACGACGAAAGGTTTTCCGGCTTCTTTAGCACCTTTAGCAGCAAATCTTTCAGTAAATGGAGGGGGTGAATGAACATGCACTATGTCTGCATGGGTCCTTCTAACAAATTGTCGTATAGAAGTTACTAGTGGCGTATTATACATATTAATCCATTGAGGCAATCTTGTAATTTTAATCCCATCAAGGATTTCAGTTTCAGGCATTCGACTGTATCTTGATGTTACAACTTCTACATCATGTCCCAGCTTTATCAAATTTTCAGAAAGGCCAAGTACGTGTGATTCTACACCACCAAAGTGTGGAAAAAAATACGGAGTTACTTGAAGAATATGCATTATATAATCAAACTTTTACTCTCAAAGGTTCCTGAAACTAATGCATTTGGTCCAATTTTTACATCGCTACCTATTATTGTACCCGAGTTAATTGATGAGTTTATTCCAGTAGATACATTGTCNCCCATNATTACACCTAATTTTCTCCTTGAAGTATCAATACGTTCCCCNCTGTGAGTAACANTAATNTCTTTTTTGTCTAANCTTAAATTCGCAATTTTAGTACCGGATCCTAAGTTACATTCTTTTCCTATAATTGAATCGCCCACGTAGTTATGGTGCGGAGCCTTAGCTCCTTTGAACAATATAGAGTTTTTAATTTCTGATGCAGCACCAACTTTGTTTTCGCCACATAAAACAGTTCCTTTTCTGAGATAGGCGTTAGGTCCGATGGTACAATTTTCGCCTATCCAAATAGGCCCTTCTATGTATGTTCCAGACTTTATTATAGAATTTTTACCTAGATGAATGGAACCTTTAATTTCAACATTTTTCTCAATTTTACCAATAATGTTTTTTTTAATATATTGTGAACTAAACTCGTTAGCAGTGAGTAAGTCCCATGGAGTTCCAATGTCTTTCCAAAAGCCTTTGTACTCTACAGTATATACTTCATTTACCATTAGGGCGTCTGTCAACTCTATTTCGCCCCTAATTGATTTCTTTATAGTCTTCAAAGAATCAAATATTTTTTCATTGAACAAGTATATTCCAGCATTAATTGATGCGTTTCCCTTTATTCCTTTTTCAACAATTGATAACAGCTTCCCTTTTTTACTTTTAACAGCTCCAAATTTTTCTCCATCATCTACGTTTGTAACCAACATAGCTATTTTACCATTTTTTTTAGCTAGAAGTTTCAAGTTTTCTTCGTTAATTAATGTGTCTCCATTTAAGCAAAAGAATTGTCCTTTCACATGGTTTTTGGCAAGAGACACGGCGTGACCAGTTCCTTTTTGCTCACTCTGTACTATATAGTTGATCTTCACATCATATTTTTTACCGTCACCAAGTAAGTCAGAAATTTCTTTCATTCTGTGACCTATTAAAATGTGAATTTTTTTAACACCAATGTTCTTTAATGAAAAAATTTGCTGCTCAATTATGGATTTGCCACAAAGAGGTAACAAAGGCTTGGGGTTATTTTCAGTTAATGGCCACATTCTTGTTCCTTTTCCGGCTGCAAGAATTAAGGCTTCCTCAATCATAATATCTCCTTTACTTTTTCCATAAGCACTTTGTTGATATCTCCGCCGTCCATTTTTCCTCTAAATTTAGACATTACAGGGCCCATTAAAGCACCAACAGCCCCCATACCTTTTTCTTTTATGAAATCTTTCTTATCACTAACTAGANTTTCGATAAAATCTTCGAGTTCAACCTCTACGTTGTCACTATTTACTTGTATTTCCTCGTTCCTGCTTGATTGAACAAGAGCTTTTGGAATACCTTCCTTTACAATTACGCCTTTCTGGAATAGAATCAAAACTTTTTCGAGGTCACTGTCACTAATAGCCTCACCTTCGTTTTTTAGTTGCGGTAAGGTATGCAATAAGATCCGTGATAATAATTTTGGCAAATCAAACTTTTTGTTTAAAATATTGAATTGTTTGTCCAACTCATTATTGACAAGTTGTTTTGATTCTTCATCGTTTAAAGGTAAGTCTTTCTCTCTTTCATCCAATGTTTTAGGCTTTCTAACTTTCAAATTCGCAATTTTGAACGGAGCAATGTCTGTTTCTGGGTACATCCTTGATGCGCCAGGCATTGGTCTCAGATACCTTGTAAGATTTTTAGGAGTTACCTTCCTGACTTCTTTAGGTACTCCTTTAGTATTTATTCTTTCGACGATAATTTCCATGGCACTTTTAGNAATTTTTTCTTTACCAAAAATCAAAATAAATGCATCATTATCATTGCAGCCTAAACTTAATTTTATATTTTCAGTTTCCTCAATGTCAATTCCATACGCAGGCAGTTCATCGCTGTGCATAATTCCTTTCAATCCTGCTCTTTTAGCATAATCAGCTAATTCTCTACCCATTCTTACATGCCCTTCTGGAGAATCTTTATTTCCTAGTATTCCGTTCCAATTTTCTATTTTCAAGGCTAATGAGAATTCTCTTTTTTTCTTAAAGCAATTATCTACGTTAATTGGTTGACCAATTTTACCTTCTTTCATTTGATACAGCCTTGACTGTCTTTTCACTTCATTTTCTACTACTTTTGGCATTGAAGCCAGGTCTTGAAACCCCTTTAATTCGACCCTTTGACCATTATTTACAGAAACATTTACATCTTGCCTAATTGTCCCTAATCCTCTCTTAACGTTACATGCTCTGAGTAGTCTTCCTATCGCTTTAGCTGCCTTTTGAACATCTTTACTATCATCTAATTGAGGTTTTGTTGTAATCTCTAAAAGAGGAACTCCTAGCCTATCTAGTAAATATTCATGGTCTTCTTCGCCGTGCCTACAAGAGTCCTCCTCAAGACACAATTGATCTAATTCTAGAATTTTCCCGTCATATTCGATAATACCTCCGGTTGCAATTAGCCCGGTCCTTTGGAATCCACTTGTGTTAGAACCGTCAACAACAACTTTTCTCATAAAATGTATTTCTTCCACAATTTTTGCATTTACCAGTTGAGCAAATTGTAAAGCTATTTTGACAGCATCAGCATTAGGTCCTCTAGGAGGTTCTTCATCAGTATAAACTAAACAATTACAACTTTTATTGTAATATGTAAAAAGTTTGATTTGTTCAGTTTTGGCAGCTATATCTACATCCCCTAGTTCGCTTGATGTGGCATGAAGCTTTCTTTTGAACTGGACATCCTTCCCGTTTTCACTAAGGCCACAATTGCAAAAAAGTTTTCCACTGTTAAGTTGCTGGTGAATTTCTAAACCTGCCTTCAGCGTCACCTTGTCAACTCAAATCTCTACTTTTTAAAATGACCGGTGAAATTTTTCTTTATTTTTGGCAAGAGCACTAAAGCTGCAATACCTAANACAGGTCCAATTATCAAAAATCCCATTGCCATTATCGAAAAGAAAGCTCCGATTTGTGCATTCTTGTATGATTGCAGAGTATATGTTATCCATGCACCCCACACTCCTATCAAAGAAAATAAAATAATTAAAGTAGGGCACCAATTTAGCATCTTTAGATAGGTGTTTTCATCAAGATTTACATTCCCTTCTCCCATTTCCAGCTCAAACCTAAAACTGTTAATGCCTTCAAGTCCCGAGCTATAATCAACTAAACTAATCTCAGAATCTTGAGGTGGAATATATACATTCATAGTTGATGATTTGTGTTTTTCAGCGCTAACTTTAATACTATATTTCCCAGGTTTCAAGAATATGTTGTACGTTCCATTTCCAGAATATGTTTGATTAATTTCATGATTATCAACTAAAATTTTTGCATTGTCAACGTAGCTTGTACCATTTTGTACTATCAAAAATATTTTTATGTCTTCAGATTCACTGAATTGTTCAGGGGCAAAGTAGAGTGAACCACCAGTGACTAAACCCATTGCAGATGCAGTTAATATCAAAAAAGTAACTACTTTCACCCAAAAATGGTCCTTTTGTTTTATCACCTTGTCCTTTTCAAAGTCATATTTTTTGTAGTCTGCAGGTACTTTTTTGGCTATTTCATTTCTTTTTTTTATTTTCGATTTGATGTCTATTAAGGCATTGTTTTCGATTTTTAATTCAGACACTGTTCTACAATCTACGCATTTTTTTTCAAAGATACCTTGGCTTTCTCCCATCAAGGTTATTTTATCTTTTTTATTACAATTTGGACAAATAAATTCTAAGCTAGGCATTTTAGGCGATTTCAGGGCTATTTGGGCCAGGTTTAATATTTTTATTTCCGCCCATTTTAACTTGTGGCACTTCTATCTTGAAAGGCGGAGGTAAGCCAAGTTTCCTAGCTATATTTAGGACTTCAAATGATCCTTCTCCCAAAACTCGATTGTATAATTCTCCAGTCATTTTTTCAGGTAATTTGTGTTCCTTTTCCCATTTTGATTGTGATGTTTTTATTGTGTTTTTGTTTTCATCTGAGTANATAACTTCACAATCCAGTTGCACCATTCCTAGTAGTCCATATGATACAGAATATCTTATCTCTACGTTTAACTGATTATCACTTTTAATTCTTGATGACAAAATAGTTGTACTATGGTTTATTTGCAATTCTTTTTGTCGTGCAGCTTTACGGTGGCTTTTAGCTTCGATAGAAATTAATCTAAACGCAGTTGTAGGCATAATTGTCTTACGAATGCCCCTTATTGAGAGTATCCTTATTATCCCCTTTATGTAAAGTGTGTTATGTTTAGGAGTGTTATTTTTGCAATAATCTTATTGTCGACATCAATGACAGGGTGCACAGATTCAACACCAAACAGAACAATTGTTACTTTTCAAATCGATTCAGACGGAGATGAATTTTGGGTATATTTATACACAGTTCCTAGGACCAAGATGGGTAACTTCACTATTAGCTTGAATGCAGGAGCTCCAAATCAAGTAAACGATATTGCATCTTCAGTGTTTAGTCATCAAAAAAATGTATCTTTTGATAATTTAGTCAAGGATTCAGATAATTTCGTATCTTTTACCTTTGAGGCAGATTTGTCCGAAGTTTATTGGGAGCTCAACTGTAAACTTAGAATTAGTGATGATTCTACAAATGATGAACTTGTATTAGACGCAATTATTGTTGATGGAGATGATGACGAGGAAAAAGAATGGAAACTGCCTTATAGTACTCCTCTGAATTATAAAAAATGAGCATAACCCAAGCCCCACTTGCTTATCAAGCAACAGTTGGAATTGTAGTTGCATTTTTACTTTACCTTGTATTGTTTCTGGCAGGTTACATAGAATTTGACGTAAGTTCACTTCTAACTTTTTATGCATTTTCAGTTTACACGGTTTCTCTAGCTGCTGTTTTGGGTGGAGTTCTTCTTGGTATGTTTATAGCAACTAGAACGCTTTCTACTCAGGGTTTTACGCCATTTGAGGTATCCATGCTCAGGCTCAAAGACGATATCAATAGCCTTCAAAAAGAAGTTAAAAATATTACAAAATTAATGGAAAACTCCAACGAAGAAGATAATAAGTAATTATATAAACTTTCTACTTTAATGAATTCTATGAAGAAAGGTTTGAATACTTTTTTTGTTTCGTTAGTTGCCATTATTTTGGCAATGCCGCTTGCTGGAGTTACCAGTAGTTTTACTTTTAGTGAGTCTCAATTTTCATCTAATGAAAATTTTGACATTTCTCGTTCCAGTTACGCAGTAGATATAGATTACACAGGAGATAATACAGGCTTTGAATCATTGACACGCAATGAACTCATAAGTGTTACATTTGTAGTTCAAAATACAGGAACTATGGATGATACTTACGACTTAGAAATTAATTGGCAAGATGATGGGGCTGGTTGGTCAGGCGAATCAGAATTTGAAAATGTTTCAGTTAATGCCCAAGAGCAAGAAAACGTTAATTTTAGTTTTCAAGCTCCAGTTCAAAATGTTTACGAAGGTTCTCAGATGACCTACACAATGGAAGTTATTTCTCAAAATTCGCCGGCTAGCGACTCGATTGACCAAGTAATCGAAATCGATATGGTTTATGCAATTGATGTCGAGCTAAAGCAAGGTGATGCACAAGAAGCTAAAAGAGGAGATTCAGCATCGTACATAGTTACTTTAACAAACAGAGGAGAAAATGCAGATACATTTGCAATTGAGATAGGTAATATGCCTAAAGATTGGTCTGCATCAACAAGTATTTCTTCAGTGTACTTAGAGCCAAATACCTATCAGGATTTTACTATGGATGTAAATGTACCAAACACAGCAGCAGTGGATGAGTATGCAGTAATTCAAATAATTGCTAGAGTTCAAGCTGAAAATTACGAATACATTTATGGATATGGAATTACCAATACAACAGTTGAAGACGGTCGTACCTATGATGTAGATATTAGTGCTGACTCAGAGTCTAAGCAAATTATTCCAGGAGGAATGATGATTTATGATTTATCAGTTACTAACGAAGGTGACGAAAGTGATTCTTTTGCTTTAGAGTTTATTGATCAAGGAAATGAGGGTTGGGTTTCGAATTTAAGTCAATTTGATATAGATAATTTGGGCCCCGGTGAAGATTACAATTTAGTCTTAAGCATTTTTTCTCCTGACAATGCTGAAGAAGCAGACTGGTCAGTAACCAGTATTCACATTTATTCTAAAAATAGGGAGCAATTTGGAGATAACCTAGAAGTTAACACTTCGGTCAGATTACCTGTTCGTGATGTATTTCTATCAACATCGGAAGATACCCTNAGCGGAAATCCAGGTTCCATTTTAACCTACACCGTCTCAGTTACTAATTCAGGTTCAGATCCTGATGACATAAATTTAGGTTACGAAGTTTGTGAATCTTGTAACGCATGGGTTGTATCATTGAGTAAGTATACTATTGAAGATCTCGGTGACGGAGATTCAGAAGATATCCAAGTATTCGTAGAAGTTCCATCATCAGCAAGATCAACAGATGAAGCTATTATCACAATAAATGCAGAATCCCACGACGACGCAACAGCTTTTGCAAACTTAGAAATCACCTCNAAAGTTAACACAGTTTATAATCAGTATGTAACATCTACCATGGTTCCAATAATGTATCCTGGTGACGCTAATCAATTTAATGTAACCATAACTAATAACGGAAACAGTGCTGAAAGCTATAAGTTTACAAAAGGCTCCAATGTGCCCGATGATTGGAATTTCGAAGATACTTTAGTTTTTGAAACTCAGGTACTAGATCCTTATGGTGGAGCCGAATTATTCGTCCTTCCTTTTGAAATTCCTCAANATGAGAATCCGGGCTATTACAATTTCACAGTATATGTTAAACTAGCTTCAACAGGTATTAAAGTAGAGACACTTGAATTGTCAGTCAAAGTAGAATATTATGCAGACTTCACAATCAGTATGGCTTCAGATCAATCAACAGGAGATCCTGGATTCACACATGAATTTGCAGTGACAATTGTTAATAACGCAAATGCAGCTGAAGAGATAAGTTTTGTATTTGAAGACATTCCTTCAGATTGGTCTTATTGCATACTTTTCAACGGGAACTGCTTAAACACGTTGAATATTGCTAAAGGTGGCTCCTCTTCTTTTACTCTAGAGGTGACTTCTCCTGATTATGAGCCTGCAAACGTAGCTGGTTCTTACTACACAATGATTGCTAAGTCTTCACTTAATAATAAATTTGAAGTACATTACGATTTTAAAATAATTACAAATCCAACCTATGTGTTTTCTGTAGAGACACCTTCAGATACTAAAACAGGTTCTTCAGGAGATACAATTCCTTTCCAATTGACAATTAAAAATTTAGGCAATGACGTAGATTACATCAATTTGCCGTCTCCAGTTTTACCGAACGGATGGATAGGTACATATACTGAATCATCATTTACTTTACAACCTTTAGAATCNAAAACAATATATCTAAATGTTAAAGTTCCAGTAAATGTCTTTGGCGGTAATAATATAATTACATCAAAAGTATCTTCAGANCAGTCAGGACAAACAGATTCAATAACTCTTACAGTTTTTATTGAAGAGAAAGCAGATATAGATGTCGAATTGAAAACTACAGCAGGAGACGTAACTGCAGGTACTCCGGGTAATTTCAAAGTTTTAATTACAAACAATGGTAATACTGTAGAAACATTATCCTTGGCAATGGAAGGTAAAAGATCATCCTGGTTTACTCTACCAAAGGATTCACTCTTGTTAGAACCCGGTAGTTACGAAGAAATAATGATTGAAGTGCGCCCTCCAGTTACACAAGCAGCCTCAGATACGGCAGGAACTTTGAATGTTACATTGAGCAGCGACTCATCGAAATCAGTAAAGTTAAGTTTACCATTCTCAGTTCTTAAATCAGATTTAATTGTTGACACAGTTGTTGAAGAGGAAGAAGAATCCCCTCTCCCTTCACTAAGTTTAATTAGCTCTGTGTTGATTATTTCAATTCTATCACTTTTAAGAAAGAAGAAATTTTAGGAGTTAATTTAATTTGAAATCTGTATATACAGATGATTTTGGGGATATTGATAGGGCAAAAACCATTCTCGAAGATTCAAAGTTTCATGATTTAGATGAGGAACTCCCCCAAATAGATATTGATGTTCTAAGGGAAGCAAGTATAATTCAGACTCAGAAGAGAATTTTAGATTCTTTAACTTTAGATAAGCATTTAATTCAAGCAATTCATGCTCTCGACGATGCTCACAGTAGCCTTAATTTGCTTTCAGAAAGAATCTGTACTTGGTATGCTCACACGAACGGAGAAGCTAGAGTTCCTATCGAGATATTACTTACTAAAGATTCGTTGACATCTCCAATAATNAATCTCAAGGAAACCTATATTCAACTGCAAGAGTTAGTGGCTTNCTTATCTAGTTACATCGATAATGAGGCANCTAAAATATTTCCATCAATGGTAGAGCTATTAGATTCACAATTGACAGTTCGCTTGGTTTCGTGTGCAGGTTCTTTAGCTAAGCTTGCACGCATGCCTTCATCAACAATACAATTACTAGGAGCTGAAAAAGCNCTTTTCCGACATATGGCAGACGGTTCCTTGCCGCCTAAGCACGGTATTTTGTATCAACATCCTTCGGTAAAAGGAACGCATCGAAAGAACAAAGGGAAAGTCTCTCGTTCACTAGCTTCTAAAGTAGCTATTGCGGCAAAGATCGATTTCTACAGAGGTAAAGATGAGTAGTAAGTTAAGTTTTGATTTTTCTACNTTTCGAAACGGATTGTTAATGGGCATGGCAGATGCAGTACCAGGNGTTAGTGGGGGAACTATTGCGTTAATTTTAGGTATTTANAATAAATTGATATTCTCTTTATCNGNGTGTTTGAATTTTTTTAAGAATAGATTTCCGAGGGAATCGTTTGGTAAGTTTTTATCATCATTTCAATTTCTTTTTACTCTTGGCTTAGGTATGCTTTTCTCATATTTTGTAGTTACGAAAGTTTTGGTTGGTTCTGAAGGGCAAGAAGGATTACTTCTCAGATCTTCTACGGCTCCCTTTATTTTCTCACTTTTCTTTGGTCTAGTATTATCTAGCATTAAAGAACCCTGGCAGAGAGTCAAGTCCCGTAACTTTTTCCGTTACACATTGTGCTTCTCAGCTTTTATTTTAGTACTACTTTACACTACTTTCTCATTTGCCAACGAAGGAGAGAACAATTTGTTGATTATCGGAGGGGCTCTCGCACTTACGGCGATGCTCTTACCAGGAATTAGTGGTGCACTTGTTCTCTTGACTCTTGGACAATACACAGTGATTGCAAATGCTGTCCATGATTCAGATTTTACAGTTATATTTTATTTTTTGTGTGGTGGTTTGCTAGGTCTAGTTACNTTTGTTCCACTAATGAACTACATGTTACTAAACTACAAGGAGGACGTGATGTCCGTTTTAACTGGATTGATGCTTGGTTCTTTGGCAACACTTTGGCCATGGAAAGAAAGTTATGATTCTAAAGGAGTTTCTCCTAATTTGGGATTAAATCAAGTTTTAGAAGATTTTGAATTTATGCACATTTTAGGGACTATTTTTTCTGGATTTCTAGGTTTAATTTTATATTTATCTTTAAAAAGATTAGAAGAAGATGCTAAATAATTAAAACGAGAGCTTTTAAAAACCCTAGTTGTGAACATAATANATGCGAGTTCTAATTGCAGGGGCTGGTGAAGTCGGGTTCAGAGTGGGCCGTGACCTTGTTTATCGAGGGCACGAGGTTACTCTTGTGGATTCCAATCCTTCTTCGGTNAAAAGGGCTCAGACGCTCGATGCACAGGTTTTCGAAGGCAATGCTGCCTCAGCTAAGTTTCTGATGGAAGAAGCGTCAATTAAAGATGCAGACTTATTCATCGGAGTTACTGGAAAAGATGTTGTCAATTTAGTTGGTTGTTCTTTAGCTAAGAAAATGGGATGTAGTACTATAGCTAGATTGAATAATCCAGAAATAATAGATATGCCNTCAGATTATGATCTTCAGCAATTGTTTGGTGTGGATGCTTTTGTTAGNCCTGATGAATTATCTATGCATAGAATATGGCAGATACTATCGAGACCCGCTCTAACCAGGCTAGATCATTTTTCAGTGGGTAGTCTTAGGA
Source organism: Methanobacteriota archaeon (assembly GCA_002724775.1). Taxonomy (GTDB): domain Archaea; phylum Thermoplasmatota; class Poseidoniia; order MGIII; family CG-Epi1; genus CG-Epi1. The sequence continues at coordinate 24,270 of PBPR01000026.1, read as the reverse complement.
TTCTGGAAATTAGGCTCAGTGATAGTTCCCCTTCAGTAGGNCGTCCACTGTCAAATATTAAATTGCCACCACATTGTCGTATTGCATTAATTGCCAGAGAGGAGGGAGTAACTATTCCATCCGAGCAAGATATTCTTATGCCCAGAGACAGAATATTAGTGCTTATCAGCGAAGATAGTGAACTAGAAGATCTTTCAGATTCGTTAGGAATTCCAAAAGAAATTACAAGTGAAAGAAATATTAAAAGGTTAATGATTGCCGGAACAAGNAGAATTGCACTGAATTTAGCTAGGCAGGTTCACGAGGATCCTAAGTACGAAGATATTGAAATCTATGTTACCGAACCGGACCCAGTCCTTGCCGAAAAGGCCAGTTCAGAACTTCCTGAAAGCGTAAGAGTCCTTGTAGGTTCTTCTACCGATCGCCATTTCCTGCGAGAGGAAGGTATACGTTACGAAGACTTGTTCGTGGCTGCTACAGACAGAGAAGATTGGAATGTTTTGAGTTGCTTATTAGCTAAAAAAGAAGGAGCTAAGCGAACAGTCGCTTTAGTGTATCAAACAGAATTGGAATATGTAATTCAAGATACAGGGATTGATACTTTGATTAATCCTAAGAGAGTCACCGTCAATGCTATTGTTAACCGAGCAACCTCTACAGATAAAATAGAAGGGATGGAAGAATTAGAAGGTGGAGAAGCTTCAGTAAGAGAGTTTTTGATTAAAAATAATAGTAAGAATATTGGAATACCTATTTCAAAATTAGGAGTACCAGAGCAGACACTAATTGCAATGGTGAATAGACATGGAGAGGCATTATTTCCTGATGATGATTTCGTTCTTGCAGAGGAAGATCATGTTCTTGTATTTACTCTTAAAGGCAAGTTACCTGAAGTGGAGAATTTTTTCTTTTAGGATTCAATGCGCTTTAGCCTAATTCTAAGTTTGACAGGAACTTTGGTTGCTTTTTTCGGTTTATCTTTTTTAGTACCAATAATTACAGGGATAATACTTGGTGAAAACATATTTGATTTATTTTATATGTTCATAATTCCTATGTCTTTTTGTTTAATTTTTGGCTACATTTTTAGTTCTTACTTTCATATCGAAGAAGACATTAGAAATCGAGAGGCTTTNGCACTTGTTAGTATAGCTTGGATAATTATGGTTCTAGTTGGTGCTTTCCCGTACTATGCAGCTGAAAACTTTAGTTTAATGTCATACCAAATAGGCATTGCAGGAGCAATTTTTGAATCGATGTCAGGTTTAACTACAACAGGAGCAACAATTTTAGAAATTACTGATGATAACCAGATAATAAATTCAAAACAATATTCTGAGGGTTACTTTGATGCCCCAAAATCTTTACTATTGTGGAGATCNCAGACGCAATGGCTCGGAGGGATGGGAATTATTGTTTTAGCAACAATTATTTTCTCAAGGTTATTTGGAGGGGGAATTCAGGTTTTGCAAGCTGAAATGCCAGGTACAGGAATTACGCGGCTTAAGCCACAAATGGCACAGACTGCACGCCTTCTATGGACATTATANTTTTTCTTAACTNTAACTGAAATATTATTGTTATACCTTGCAGGTTTACCCCTTTACGATTCAATATGTAATTCTTTTTCTACAGTGTCTACAGGGGGTTTTTCACCCAAGATAGACTCGATTGGATCCTATGATAGTGCATATGTAGATATGATTGTTACTTTTTTTATGCTAATTTCTGGTATTAATTTTGTGATTTTATATTATATTTTTAATCACATTAAAGATAATTCAAAATCCATTCAGTCCCGTTTTAAAAATATTTATGTTTTAGTTAAAAATAATGAAGAATTAAAAGTGTATTTGTTTTTAATTTTATCATGCTCAAGTCTAATTTTACTTAATTTGGTTTTAGAGCATAGTGAAGATAAAACTTTCAAATCGAATTTTAGCCATACTATTTTCCAAACTGTATCTTTGCTAACGGGAACTGGATTTACTACTACAAATTATGCTCTTTGGCCTAAAATGTCTATATTTGTTCTCTTGTTAATTATGTTTATGGGTGGATGCGCAGGTTCCACGACAGGAGGACTGAAAACAGTAAGGATAATGCTGTTGTTTAAAGCATTAAAGAGAGAGTTATTACTTGTGATTCACCCCAGAGCGATTATAAAATTAAGAATAGGTAAGAAAGTATTAGACGAGTCTCTTTTCAGAAACGTGGGCGTTTTCTTTTTCATATTTATTATAATTTTTCTCCTTGGTTCATTAGTTACTTTGTATCTAGAACCTTCCTTAACATTGATAGATGGTGTATCTATTTCCCTTTCTTGTTTAGCAAATATAGGGCCAGGAGTAGGTGTAATAGGCCCATCAACAACGTACTATGGTTTTAGTGATCCTACTGTCTTAGTATTGTCAATATTAATGATGCTCGGACGTTTAGAAATAATTACAGTCTTACTTCTTTTCTTTCCGGATACATACAGGGACTGAGGTTAAGTTTCTTTACACAGTCCTTGCTGATGATATATGTCAGATAAAGATTTAGCTTCAGAAATTCCCGATTTTGTAAAGAAATATGTTCCAGGAATAACAAGGGGTTTGTCTTGGGCTAAGTACAGTGAAGAAAAGCAAAAAGGGACTGAAATAAAAGTCGATGCTTACAATGAATCTAAAGAAAAAGGTTTCCAGAAAGCAATTAGTGTTTCTTCAGATGAAGCTGAAAAAGTTTTCAAAGAAACTAAAGAAGCAATGTGGTCTGACGCACAACAACTTACAGAAAAGGCGAGAGAAATTGCCAATAAAGTGAATATTCAAGAAAGTAAAGAAGAAAGAGATAAAATTCTGGATTTAGCCAAAGAAGCTGCTCGAAATGCAGGTTTGCAGGGAGCTATTGCCGCAGGTTGGGAAAAAGGGTGGAATGAAGGAATTGCGAGTAAATCTTAAATCAATCTTGACTGCATACTTTTTGTAAATATTTGTAGTTTTGTCATAGATTCAATTAAATCAGATAAGAAGTGATCATGTTGTATTATTCTGAGAAGTTGCTCCTTATCCACTGCTAAATCGATGTACTTTGTTCTTCCATGTCTTCCCAAATTAACAATTTTTGCATTAATCAGACCTTGCATATCTAATTCAGAGATTATGTGGCCAACTCTTCTCTGCGATAATTCATCTAAATTGTAACTACTACAAAGCTTGGAATAGGTACTGTAAACTTCACCAGTAGTCTGCTGGCTATTATCTTTATTTCCTTGGTTTAGGATAATACTGGCCAATGTTGCTTTGTGCTGAATTGGTAAAGTGATAACGATACTTTTTACTTGATCTCGCTCCATTACATTCTGAGCTTTACTAACATGCTCCAATGTGACAATTTCTCTCTCCTCTCTCTCAGCTAATTCTGCAGCTATTCTTAGTAAGTCAATAGCTTTTCTAGCATCTCCATGTTCTTGTGCAGCTTTACTTGCACAATATGTTATTACATTGGGATCTACGGAGTTTTCTTTGAAGGCCATTTTTGCTCTTTGAATTAATATGTCTTCGATTTGAAGTGCATTATATGGAGAAAAAGTTAAGGATTCTTCACCGAGTCTTGATTTAACACGCGGATCTAGCCATGAAGTAAATTTAGCGTCGTTTGAAATCCCAATTAAAGATATTTTAGAATTATCTAAATCGGAATTCAGTCCAGTCAAATGGTAAAGGATTTCATCACCATTTTTAGAAACAAGAGTATCAACTTCATCTAAAATGACAATTGCTATACCTCCGTTTTCATCAGCTTTTTCCTTCAATGATGAATAGACTTTATCAATTCTCCATCCTGCATTAGGTATTTGCTTTTCCCATTCAGTTGAATAAGTTTTTCCGATATTTGTTAAAACACCATAGGGTGTATTTGTTTGCTTACAATTAATGTAAGCAGTATGTATTTTTACATTCTCATTTTTAGCCTTTTCTTTGAGCTGCTTGCATATGAATTTCGCAATTGCCGTTTTTCCGGTTCCAGTTTGCCCATAAACTAAAATATTTGATGGTCTTGATCCGTAAAATGCAGTTTTTAATATATTCGCCACTTCATTAATTTTATCAAAGCGGTGTGGAAATTCAGATGGCACGTAGGATGTAGAAAGAGATTCACGATTCTTAAAAATTCTTTCATCGTGAATAAGTTTATCGAAAACGTTGCGATTGCTAGTGTTTAGCTCCTTATCCATATTAATTAGATTCACAATAAGTGGAACTTAGCATATAGCCAACTAGCTATAAACTTGCGGGAGGTATATTGTTTTTTTTTCATTTTTATACTCCTTTTTTCCGTTCCAATTTTATCAAAATATAATCATTTTAGATATACAAAAAATGCTAGCAAAAGGGTTTATTTGATATCCTAATTATATGAGTCTTGCCAGTTAAAGAAAAAGAAGTAATTGCTTGGCTTTCAGAGCGTAAATTGATGCCCTCTCCTGAATTAGTCAGTCATATATCTAACCATCCAGAAGGCTTAGGGTTACTTGAACGAACTGTTACATCATTAACAGAACCTAAGTTATTCTTAGGTATTTCGGATTTAGTAGAGGAGGAAAGTGCTGAAGCTCCAAAACCAGTTAAAAGGAAAAAAGTGGCAGAGATTCCTCCTGTTATAATTGAAAGACAAATACAGAAAAGCATGTCCGATGGAAAACTAGAGAGTTATGTTTCTCTTTTTAACGATAGATTCAAGAGTTTATCCAAATTAGTTCGTAGAGATCCTTCGATGAGAGATGCAATTCGAGACACGTCTAATTTAAGTCCTGATGAAGAAAATAAAATTATAGGTATGGTAGCCGATATTCAAACATTCAATAATGGTAGAACTCGTGTTACTCTTGAGGATAAAAATGGAAGAATCAATGTTATGCTTCAAGAATCGAGTGGCGAGAATCTTAATTTATTGATGGATGAAGTTATTGGAGTTTCAGGAAAGCTAAGTCGACAGGGAAATGTTTTATTCGTAAATTCACCAATTATAAGACCACATTTGGGAAGATACAGAGAAGTCTCTCGTTCAGATGAGCCCTATATTGCGTTATTTATTTCAGATGTTCATCTAGGAAGCGGTACTTTTCAGGACAAAGAGTGGGATAAATTCATTTCTTGGTTAAATGGAGATGTTGATTACCACAAGGAGTGGATTCCTAGCCCAGGCTACTTGGTTATTGCAGGTGATGCTGTAGATGGTATTGATTCTTACCCTGGCCAGGAAGCAGATCTTTCGATAACTGACGTTTGGGAACAATATGCAGAATTATCAAAGTCAGTTAACAGAATTCCTTTAGATGTTCAAACGGTCATTATGCCTGGAAATCATGATGCTGTTAGGCTAATGGAGCCACAACTTCCACTCCCTGATAAAGTGGTTAAAAACTTTGGTGATAATCTGACTTTTACAGCTAATCCTGTACTTTTGGATTTAGCAGGTGTTAAGGCAATGTGTTATCATGGTAAATCCTTAGATGATCTAGTAAGTCTGAGAGATTTATCTTATGACAATCCGATGGGGATGATGAAAGAGCTGTTAAAGAGAAGGCATCTAGCTCCGATTTATGGTGCAAAAACCCCGTTAGCTCCTGAAAAACAAGATCATCTTTTGATACACGATGTGCCTGACATTTTTGTTACGGGTCATGTACACTCCTTCGGTGTTGAAAAATACAATGGTGTTTTGATGATAAATCCAGGAACTTGGCAATCTCAAACAGATTATCAAAAAATGATGGGTTTTCAACCAGATCCTTGTAGAGCCGTTGCAGTAAATTTACAAACGTTTGAAACTCAAGTTCTAGATTTTAATTTTTAATGAACTGAGATTATAAATAAGAAGATATCTAACGTACAAAAATGGCTAATGTATTGTTGACTGGTGCTGCAGGAGCAATTGGAATGGATTTAGCATTTAGCCTAAATCAGGCTAAAGTGAATACCTATGCAACTGAAGCTGATGATGACAATTTCTCACTAGTTAACAAAAATTGTAAGTATTACAAAAAAGTGTTCAAGGTACCCAGAGCCGGTAGTGATAACTACATACACACAATTAATAAAATTATAAGTGATGAGAGCATAGACTTAGTAATACCTAATCCAGATTTTGAAGTAGGATTTATCAGTAAAATAAGAGATCAAATAAACTCACCACTTTTTTTACCTTCAGATGAAACGGTTCAGATTTTACTTTCTAAGTCCGAGACAGCAAAAAAAATTGGAGCTTTTGCTCCTAAAACTTTCGACGTAGATAGCGAAGACGATCTTAGTAAAGCAATTTCATCTGAGGAGGTAGTTTGGCTGAGACCAAAAACAGGTGCCGGTGGCAAGGGTTCTCTAGTAGTGTCAGATTCTAAATTTGGATGGATGTGGATTAAATATTGGAGAGAAAGAGGTTTTTCATCTACATGGATAGCTCAAGAATACCTAAGAGGAGGAAATTATAATGTTACTTTAATTTTCAACAGAAATTCAAAGCTTTGTGGTATGGGAATGCTAGAAAGATTAGGTTATATTCATGAAGCAATTTCTCCAACNGGAATTACTGGAGACGTTCGTTTAGCCAAGACAGTTAAATTAGATAAAATAGTAGATGTTGCTAAGAAAGCAGTAAATATGATTGATAGTAATCCAGTAGGTATTTTTTCAGTAGATTTGATGGGAGAAAAAGTCTCTGAAATAAATCCTCGGTTCGCAGGACGCCCTAGACTTTACACCTTATCTGGAGCAAATTTCCCAGCTCATATAGTCAACATGGAGCTTAATGGAAATTCATCTTATTTGGAATCCAACGATGGCTATAAGCTAATTCGACAAGTTGATATTGAACCAGTTGCAATTAAGCTTGAAGAGTAGACTTATTTTTTACGTAACGATAAAGAGATTCAATTCTCTCCTCACATTTCTCCCAATTATGAGTTTTTTCAGCAAGTTTTCTTCCGCGATTTCCCAATCTTTGTCTTAATTCTTTATCATAAATTAATTTCATTAGTGAAGCTTTGAGTCTATCCCATTTACCCCATTCAAATGTTAAACCAATTTCTTCATTATCCACAAATTGACCCATAAGTAGCTCTTTGCAAGTGATAATAGGAACGCCCGCAGACATAGCCTCAAATAATTTATTAGGAGCACTCATCCTATTATTATCGTTTTTTGGATCTAAAGCCATTAGCACAGCGTCAGATTCTATTGTTTGTAAAGGAACATTATCAGGATGAATAGAACCAATGTAATTTACATTTGTCATTTTGTCACAGACTTTTTTTAGTGTTGGAACCAAGGTTCCAAATCCTCCTATGTCAAACTGAATGCCTTTCATTTTATTGATAGTAATTGCAGTTTCTAAAATTCCTCTAGAAGGATGTTTTTCTAATACTCCAATGTAAAGCAGACGAAATTTTCCATTGTCATTCTTTTTTTCTATTCTGTTTATTGGGTATGCCTCTAATCTTTTTGCATTTCCTACTCTTGTTACTCTTGAATTCAAAAAATCACTTTGTGGTTTACTTAGAACTTTGAATGCTTCTTCCTCGTTGGCATTAAATGGTGCCTTAGCCCCAAATTTCAGCATATCACTTAATCTAACGTAGCCTGCAGGTCCGGCAGCCATTATTCCTGAACAATAGTTTAGAAGATACGCCTCTAGTTTATGTAAAATGGTTGCTCCTCCTTTAGAAATAGCTCCCTTTACCAATCCGGGATAATTTTCGTGGCAGTCNTAAACTAGGGGCATTTCGCCTAGCTTAGATGTGAACACCCCTCCAATTAAGGTATCTAAATCGTGATAGTGTAAGATTATGTCTTTCTCTATCCGTTGAAATGCTAGTATTTGCCAAGTACTCCATCTCAAAAAACCAGGCAGTTTTCTAGCAAAATTTAGGGGGTTGTTTAATGAGCACTTTTCTTGGTATTTCCATATTGTTCCCCAATCTGTAGTTACTGTTTCTTCTCCCTTAGCAGNTCGGTCCCATGCTAGAAGTATAACTCTGTGACCCATTTTTGATAAACTCTTTGCAGTATCAGCTACTACGGGTTCAGCAAAACCTCCNGTGGTTAGCCTTGTTCGAACCATGATTACTAGGGACACTCAGGTGTATTAACGGCTCCATAAATACATTCTCGGCCCATAGCAGAAGTTTTAAAGCATAGTTTAGTGGAAGAGTTCCGTGCCGCTGTAGCTCAGTAGGTCAGAGCATCCGGCTGTTAACCGGACGGTCATCGGTTCGAATCCGATCAGCGGCGCCACGGGGCCCGTAGCTTAGTCTGGTGGAGCTCCCGGCTCATAACCGGGCGGTCGTCGGTTCAAATCCGGCCGGGCCCACCAATTAGTTTTTTGAAGCGTTCATTTATACTTTCTATATTTGCTTTCATTATAGATTCAGTTCCGAATCCTTCAACAGTAATTGAGGCTGCAGCAGAACCATAATGCATTGCTCTAATGAGAGTTTCATAGCTACATTCTCCTTTTTTAGCAATATATCCCATTGCAGCGCCAGCAAAAGTGTCTCCAGCTCCAGTTGGGTCAACAAAGTTACTTATCTTGTAGCTTGGAATTTCTTTTTTACTTTTCTCATCATATACTGTAGCACCTTTTTCACCTCTCTTAATGATGACATAATCAGGTCCTTTGTTCAGTAATATTTGTGCAGCCTCATCTAATTCTTTCTCCTGGGAATACATTTGAGCTTCTGCATCGTTTAGAAATAAAAGTTGAATATTTGCAACAACTTCATCTAATTGTTGCTTCTGAATATCAATCCACAAGTTCATGGTATCCAGAGCCACGACTTCAGCCTTTAATTGTTTGAGGACCTTAATTTGAATTGCNGGATCATTATTACACAGAAGNGCAAAATCTATGCTTTTGTATTGCTCTCCTACTTCCCAATTGTAGTGATCGTTTATTTGAAAATCAGTCTCATGAGTAATCGCCTGAGACATGTCTCCAACATATTCGCCTGACCAGTGAAAAGTAGGGAAATCGAGATTCTTAACACAGTCTAGATTTATTTTTTTGTTTTTCAATTTATCAGTTATGTAGCTTGGAAAGTCATTTCCTACAGCGGCAATTAGTGCAGTCTCTGCAAAGAAACTTGAAGCAACGCTTGAGTAAACACCAGCGCCTCCTACTATCCCTTTCTCGCTCCTCGCAGGAGTTTTCAAATCATCTAGTGCTAAAACACCAGCTACAATTAGTTTTGAGCTCACAATACCCTCAAGAGGTCTTGCTTTAAATCCCATCTACTGTNCAGTATCAATGGCAACCTCTCGCAAGATAGCTTTACTCTTTGCAGCTGAAAATGTTAATGCAATTATTGGTTGGATTGCATTATTGNTTGTTGCACGGAAAATGGGAGCTTCAGCAATTGGGGAATTTAGTTTTGCTTTGAGTTTGGTTGGTTCATTTACGTTTATTGCTTTTTTTGGTTTTAAAATGGCTCACGTTAAGAGAATTAGTGAAGGACTTGATTTGGGTAAGTGTATCGGGACTTTTCTTTCGATAAGACTTTTTTTGATTTCAGTTATGCTTTTAACATTTATTTTTTCATATTGGTTTTGGACAGGTTTTTTAGGTAAAGAAATTTACGATATCCAGACACCAGGATTATTGCTAACTGTAGTTTTCTACTATATTATTTTTTTAATCGTAGGAGTTATGCCTGCTACTTTTAGTGGCTTAGAACAAAGTGCTCGGGTAGCAATACCAAATATTGTTGGTACAANTATTCGTTCGTTTATATTCATTGCAGCAGCTCTAATGGGTTTAGGAGTTATTTGGTTAGCGCGCGCTTATCTCATTGGGGTAATTTTAGTTGGTATTTTTTCTTATTGGTATTTCCGNGATTTACCAATATCTAAACCAGATTCTGANACCTTTAATTCCTATAAAATTTATGCCTTACCAGTCGCAGCAGCATCTATTTTTGGCGTTTTAAGGCAATACATTGATAAAATATTTATTGGTATTTTTTGGACTGAATATCAAGTTGGCCTTTATTTTGGCGTTCAGAGAATAGCATTGTTCATTGGTACTATGGCTTTGGCAATTGAGGGTATGTTGTTGCCAGCAATATCCAGTTTACATGCTAACAATAAAGGGAATGAGATTAGAACACTGGTCCATGATGCTGAAAGATATGTTGCCATGGTATGCATACCGTTAGTAGTAATGACAATAGTTTGGTCTAGTGAAATTATTTTAGTGTTTATTAGCAAAGAATTTATTCCAGCATCCAATATTCTCAAAATATTAGCTTTGGTAGCTTTAGTTAGAGTACTCAACAGGCCTTGGTCTGTAGCTCTTAGAGGATCAGACAGGCCAGATTTAACATCAATTTTGAGTATTTTATGTTCGATTTTAAGTATAATTTTAATGNTAATTCTTGTTCCAAAGAGAATACCTCAATTAGGTTTGGAAAANCTCTTTGGTTTAGGTGGAGAAGGAGCNGCATATGCCGTTCTNATATCAGAAATAACAATGGGGCTTTCTTTGAGAATCCTATGCTACAGGTATTTAGATATTTTACCNAAAGTTAATTTCTTTGTTCAGATTAGTGTGGCATTACTTGTAGGTATAATTATGTGGCAGGTTCAAGGNGTGATAACAGTCGAAAGATGGTTTGAATTATTTTTCTTATCTGGTCTGGGAGGTCTTTTGTTTNTTTGCATACTATCTATGCTTGGCTNTTTCACTCAAAAAGACTTTAATTTTTTCTGGAACACTCTAAATCCTAAATCAATGAAGAAATATGTAGGAGAGGAACTTAAGAGAGATTCATGATATTTACAATAGTTTTGGTTTTATTATTTGTTTTAGCAGTCGTTGGTATTTTCGCTTATCAAAAAATATACAATCCAGGTAGACTTTGTAAAACATGCTACAGAGTGGTTCCAGATAAAATTCCCAGGTGTCCTTTCTGTGATACAGAGATAGAGTGGTAACTATCTCTTATCCAATGAATCAGCTATTATCTTTATTGCAATCCCTGTAGCCACTCCAGCAATCAGGCCAGTTATCAGTCTTTTAGGATTGGTAGATTCATAATCAGTTAGTAATTGTATAGTTCCATCTAGCCCAATTGGAAGTAGTGCTGCGATAACGAGAGGCAAGGTAAGAACAATTTTTTTTCTAGAAGCATACATGAATCCAAGGACTAATCCTAAAAAAATTCCAGTATCTCTTGCACAAAACGACATTTGGTTATCATTATATGAATATGAACGGTGAGATAATTGGTGGCAATTCAAGTCCCCCACATAGTAAATGAACTTAGCCAAAAAATTCATTTCCTCAATAACATCTNTATTGTCATATTTTCCAACTACTCCACTCAAATCGCCAGTTGATCCATTATCAATCATATACGGACTAAATAAGAGTAAAGAGAGCCATCCCCATAAAAGAACAAAACTAGTTTTGTTCCATCTACCCATATGGTTCCACTTTTCTATTGTTTTCCAGGAGGTCATTTGTTGTTAAATTTCTGATAATCTATAAGCAGTAGCGCAAGAGCCACTACAGACAAGACACTGCCAATTAGGAATCCATAGCTGATAATTCCGAACAAGCAACCAGCTATAGCGATTTTAAAATTTTCTTGTAGTAGTGCAGCTGCACTTCCCATGAGTGTAATTAGTGCAGAAATCATAAATATCGGAGCGAGAGCATAATTTGGAGGCCAAGGTTCNGCAACTTGTTTTCTGTAATCTAGTTTAACATCCCCGTTGCCTTCTTCTANTTCAATTTCAAGAATATTTGGACTACCTGATCGAATATCTATCCATACGCTGACATCTTTGTACCCTTCAATTGAAAAAAGAATGCTTATCTCNTCACCTGGTAAATCATAGAGATAATATTGTCCCTGATTATTTGTTGTAGTTTGCTTATCGCCACCATAGACGGCTACTCCTTCCATAGCATTTCCNTTTTCATCAATAACAGATCCGTGAACTGACGAAAGTCCATTATTGTCCCACTGGTCTTCTTGATTATTCCATTTAATTCCGTACATAATTCCGGAAAGAAGTCCTAAAACAAATACAATTGAAAGAAGAATTCCAGCCCATTGGGCATTACTCTTTGGTTTCTCACTTAGATTGTTTATATTTTCCCATGTATATGCATCTTTTATATTGCTAAAAACCATTTTGATAGGAGTTTCATCNCTAAATTCTTCATTTGTTGGGTCTTTGGTTCTTCTATCAGTTTTTCTATTTGCAGCTTCTTTTCGTATTTCGTTTCTAAGCCATTCATTTGCCTCAGAAGTGAACTTATATTTCTTTCGTATGTAGGCTACAGTTTGCTTTTCAATTGGCGTATATTCNTTATAATCATTTATCTTTGTAAATATTTTTTTGGTATTTTTTAGATTAATTTCTTTTTTATCTTCTGAAAGTTCAATCACTAAATTTATGAGTTCTTTATCATATTTCTTCCCGTTTATTTCCAATATAGCCTTATCTTTGGTTTTACCGGTAATTACTTTTTTGACTTCTTTTCCTATTTTATCAGACAAGTCAGTTATTTGTTTTTTTATGTCTCCAATTATATTTTTATCGCTTACGGTCACGGAGGTGTCACACATAGGGCATGTTGCTTTCGTGCCGAATGCTTTAGTTGTATTGAATACGTTGTAGCAAGTTGTACATCGTATTTTTGACTCAGCCATTGNAACATACTCAACCGTTGGTTAAATAAACATGACGATTGGGCAGTTATGGAATGGTGGATGGCTATATTACTCGGAATACTGCAAGGAATTACAGAGTGGCTTCCCATAAGCAGTAGTGGTCATTTAGCTATTTTCCAGTATTATTTTNATGAGAAACCCCCTATACTTTTTGACGTAATTTTACATTTAGGCTCGCTATCAGTTATATCTTATATTCTACGTAGTGAAATTAAAGAATTTCTAGAGGCACTTCCAGGTACTTTAAGAAAAATAANTAATCCAAATACATTTAACAATGAAGAAAAATTAGTATTTTTAGTGATTTTAGCGACTATACCTACAGCAGTAATTGGCTTAATGTTTGATGGAGAAATCATCGATTCTTTTAATGAAAATATGAATTTAGTAGGATTATGTTTAATATTTACAGGAGTTTTGATATGGTATTCTAAGGATTACAATGATAAGCTCGAAATCCAGGATTTATCTTCATCAAGATCAATTTACACTGGAATTATTCAAGGACTGGCTATTCTTCCTGGAGTTTCTCGTTCGGGAGTCACGATTTCTATTCTTCGTATTTTTGGCCTTAATCCACTTAGAGCTGCCAAGTTCTCTTTTTTAATNTTTATACCTGCAATTTTAGGAGCCACTCTACTTCAGCTTAATGAAGCTAGTAGCACTTTAGAAGAAGTGGGCGTTTCCTCGATTCTTCTAGGTTTTCTTGCTTCTTCAATTTCTAGTTTTTTGTCTATAAAATTTCTCATTAGGTTAATAGATAAACAGCAATTNCACTATTTCACACCTTATTGCTTTTTACTGGGTATTTTTTTAATCTATGAAAGTCTAATTTAGTCTTTCACTTTCCACAGTAATGTCATAATTGCCTGAGTAAACCAAGGCTCCTACACCTTCAAACCCAGAACCTGAAATTTTGATTGTCCAAGTCCCATAAATCGGAGGTAAAACTAGTAACCTTTCATTTACGGGATTGTTCCATGTAACTATTTCATATCCTTCACCGTGTTCTCCTCCAGTAGGATCAATGAGACTAAAATCTAAAGTTCCAGCCGGTCCCTCNCTAGGTTGATTCCCTCCTACTAATTCGTAAACTACGCTCAAAGTTAGTTCAACATATTTTGCTTCCCACTCACTCTCAATAACAAATGAATGTGTATTGATTTCCCAGGAAAGATTTTGCAGAGGTTTTTGAAATTGTAGAGGATCTTCCACAATATCTGCAATTGCATTAGTTACGGTTTCTTGGTCCTGGTCAGGGTCCGGAGCGAAGTTTCCTTCAGTATTCCATACTTCAAATGTAGAGTAAGTTCTTTCCTTTTCAGGAACTAATCTATCCATTAAACCGTTCATTGCAGGTACGTCAATACATCCGATTGACAAAAACATTACAGCTATCGCTAAGGCTAACCTCACAAATTTGGATTAAAAAGACTGAATAAAAGATTTTGTAGTTAGTAAAAGCCCTAAACCCCCCCTTCTTTCAGCTGTTGTGTCAGACGTCAGAGACAAGCTTTTTGAATTGGCCAAAATTGAAGTTGCCCAATACGGTGAAGCTAAGGCTAAAAGTGTTATAGGAAAGGCGATGGGGAAGTTCCCTGAGCTACGCAGCCAAGCTAAAGATCTGATGTNAATTATAGACCAAGTTATTGAAGAAGTAAACGTACTTGATGCTAACGATTTAAAATCATATATTCCTAAAAAGGTAAAACCATCTAAAGTTGAAGCAAAAGAATTACCTCCTTTAGCTAACAACGAAAATATGGTCTTACGTTTTGCGCCAGGCCCAAGCGGCCCTCTTCATCTAGGCCATACAAGAGCTTTAGCTTTGAATAATTATTACAAAAATAGATACAATGGTAAGCTCATTCTCAGGCTTGAAGATACAAATCCAAATGCAGTAGATACTGACGCTTATGATATGATTCAGGAAGATTTGAGCTGGTTAGGTATTGAGGCTGATGAAGTNGTTATTCAATCAGAAAGACTAGAAACTTATTACAAAGACATTCGAAAAATTTTGTCCGAAGGTGGTGCTTACGTAACCAAATCTGACGCAGAAGAGTGGAGAGAATTGAAAAGGCAAAAGAGAGCACACCCTGACCGTGATAGAAAGCCTGAAGTTCAAATCAAAGAATTTGATTCGTTACTTGAAGGTGAGCATGGTATTGTTGTAATTAAAACTAATTTAGAGGACCCAAATCCAGCACTTAGAGATTTTGTAGCTTTTAGAATTGTCGAAGACTCACATCCCTTGCAAAAAAGTAAATACAGACTATGGCCACTTTATAATTTTGCAGTTGCAATAGATGATTACCGTCTTGGGGTCACTCATGTTCTTAGAGGTAAAGATCACTTAAANAATACTGAAAAGCAAAAGTGGATTTACAAATATATGGGATGGGAAGTTCCAGAATTCATCCATTATGGTTTAGTATCAATACCTAAGACAAATTTGAAGACTAGTAAGATACGACAATCAATTTCAGATGGAGAATACAGTGGATGGGACGATTGCCGAATAGCTACAATTAAAGCCTTAGCTAGAAGAGGATATTCACCTGAAGTTTTTAGCAAATATTGGGAATCTTCAGGCCTTAAAGAAGTGGATATTAAATTTTCATGGCAAAATTTTGATGCTATGAATAAAGATTTAATTGATAGTGAAACTAAAAGGTTATTTTTTGTACCTGNGCCTAAAGAGTTTATATTTGAATCAGACAAAACCATTGAGAAGGAAGCTCCTTGGCATCCTGACAATAAAGAACTAGGTAATAGAATTGAGACTATCNAATCAGGTTCTAAAATATTTCTACCAAGTACAGAATTAGAAGAAATTTCAAATTTGTCTGAGATAAGGTTGAAAAATCTTTGTAATGTTAAAATTAGTGGAAATAAGTTGATTTTTTCAGGCTTTGAGCACAAAAAAGGTATTCCTATATTTCAATGGTGCTCGAGAAATAAAGGAATTTCTCTTCATTATCCAGATGGGTTCATCTCTAAGGGGTTGGTTGAAGACAATATAGATGAATTAGATAAACAGGTTGTTCAATTTGAAAGAACTGGTTTTGTTAGATTGGAGGGAGACAAAGCGTTTTTCTTACACCGCTAATAGACTATTATGGTAGTAGGTCCTCACCATCATCACCATCACGAAATAGATGACGAAGAATCTGAGCGAAAGACGCGTATTGTGGTAGTGATTACGTTAGTGACGATGGTCATAGAGATTTATGCAGGTATAGTGACAAAATCAATGGGTTTGTTGGCAGATGGTTGGCACATGGGTACACACGCTGGTGCGTTATCAATAACTCTCTATGCTTATTATTACGCCAGAACTGAAGAATCGGTAAAAGGCAAGAGAGAATCAGTGATGGCTCTTGCAGGCTTTACTTCAGGAATTATTTTAGCTTTAGTTGCAATTTACATTGGCCTAGAATCTCTTGACAAAGTAGTTAATCCTCCCGACATTCAATTTACTGAGGCTATAGCAGTCGCTTCCTTTGGATTGTTAGTAAATATTGCCTGTGCTTATATTCTTGGAATTGAGGGNCACCATCACGACCATGAACATGACCACGAGCACGACCATGAGCACGGCCATGATCGTGAGCACGACCATGATCATAAAAAATCAGAGAGAGGAACTTGGGATGTTGCATTGAATACTTACAAGGAAGATTTTGATAAAGTNAAATCAGTTTTCGACAGCTATGTTACTCCAGCTGACGAGATAGAAGATTTGAATAGAAGAGGCGCTTACATGCATGTATTAGCTGACGCTTTAGTTTCTGTTTTAATCCTCATTGCTTTAGTTTTAGGCATGCTATTCCCTAAATTAGCCATTTTAGATCCTCTAATAGGTATAATTGGCGGTGTGATTATTGCTCGCTGGGCTCTCAGTTTAATTACCGAAAGTAAGAATCAGCTTCTAGGTATAGACTAATCTTATGCAACCCAAAGTAACCAAACCAACGCTTTCGGTTTTATTTAGCATAGACACTTTTATTTCACCTTACAGAGAACATTTTAGTAATAAATTTCAACTTAATTGGAGTTCTATACCATTCACACCACCACCTAAGAGAGCCTTTGATTTTTTGACATTTCCTTTTAAGCTAACTTCTAAAAAAATTAANACGTTTTTTTCATCAAGAGGAACAGATATTATATTTGTGGAATTTGCAGACGAAACATTGGCGCTTGTTTCCAAGTTAAGGAAAGAGAAAATGATAGTCACCAGATTACACAGGTATGAACTATTCAATTTACCCAGTGCCGATTGGTCTGCGGTAGACTTAGTAATTGTAGTTAACAATTGGATGGGAAAAAACCTAGAGCAAAAAGTTCCGTCACTTAAAGGCAAGATAGTTTGTATTCCTAATTTTGTTGACACAAATTACTGGCATAAATCAGAAAATCGATTGATTAATAATCAATTATCTCTTGTTGGAAATATAGAAGAAAGGAAAGGGCATGACAAAGCCATTACAGCATTTTCAAAAATTTTAGAAAAGAATAACAATCTTAAGTTGAATATTATTGGTAAAAGTAAGGATCAATCATTTTCGGATAAACTAAATTCTTTAGTTTTAGATTTAGGATTGAGTGATAATGTNAAATTTAAAGGATATGTAGAAGATTTACGACATGAATTTCATAAAACTGATATTATTTTATCATTTTCTAAGCANGAATCAACTCATTTGACATTATTTGAGGGATTATCTTGCGGAGCTTTTCCATTGAGCCGTAATTGGGAAGGCGTTGAGGAATTTTTACCAAGTAGTAACATCTTTACAGATGATTCTGACTTCGCCGATAAAGTTCTATCTTTTTACAATAAGAAGGAAAAAGANCGCTTTGAAATAATAGATAATTTAGCAGCATCTACATTACCGAGGTTTAGTTCTCCAGACCCTAGGGAAGTGATGTCTGATATTATTCTAAAAAAATATCTAGAGCTTAAAAATTAGTTTTAAATTATATCATATTTCATTTTCTTGACTATTTCAAAATCAATATGCTTTCTTATCGTTTCATACATTTTTTCATTGAAATTTTCCAGATATCTTCTTTCAATGTAATAGCTACTATCAAAAATTTTATTTTCAGTTGAATTGTTTTTATCTATTTTTTCTCCACCGCGTTTCATCCTTCTTTCAGGAACGTAAAACTCATTATTAGTTTTAGTTTTGAAAAATTTAGCCAGCCTTTCCACTTCTTCTTTTGGATTTTCTAGTAGANTCTCGTATTTGGTATATGTGCAATTTGATTGGTCAGTTAAATTCATCCAATTTTGGTGTAGTTTGTTCCACATTTCAAGATATTCAGGTATTTTATCACGATTCACACCTTTCTTTCTGTTCATTAGTTTTCGTGATTCATNAAGGAGTCCGCCTAATGAGCGAATCTTATCTGGTCTGTTGTCGTACTTGGAATAGCTAACTAACCAAGCATAGGGATCTTTTAGACAGATTATGTATTTAATTTCATTGGATTTGTATGCCTTTTTTATTCCCTCCAGCTCATCTAATGATAAATATGTTTCGATTTTTTTATTCTGTGGATCCCAGTCATCACCGTTCCAATTTACCTCTTTTTTGTGTGGGCCATGTTTCCAGCCTAAAACATTTGATAAAACGATGGATCTTTCAAGATTATTTTCCAGCAATAGCTTGACGAAATTGGTACAACTTCTTTGAATTCCATATTGTTTTATGTATGTAACCATGATTGCCTGCTGAGTTTTGGTTATTATAAAGGGTTGTCCTCTAAGAATTTGTGCTTCCAAATCTGCTCATCATAGGAGTTCCCAAGGCNGGAACTACATCCCTTTTTTCATATCTTAATTTGCATCCACAAGTATTTGGTTCTAATCCGAAGGAGCCAGGTTACTTTCATCCATTAAGATGGGGAGAAGAGTTAGCCGATATTGCAAAGTATGAGGAAGCTTTCTTAGGATACAGTAATCAAAAATATGCAATGGAAGCAACTCCAGGCTATTTTTATGGAGGAAAAAAACTCTCAAATGAAATGAAAAAATTGTTGCCAGATTCTAAAGTAATAGTTGTCCTTAGAGACCCGGTTCAAAGACTTTTTTCATTTTATAAATATAAGTTAAGNCTAGGTCACATTCCTTCAGACTTATCATTTGAGANTTATTTGGACAAATGCANATCAATGCCTTTGGATGAAAAAATTAAAAANAAGAATTATGATTATTGGGGAATGGAAGGAGGACTTTATGCAAATTTATTAGAAACTTGGAACTCTACCTACGGTGATAATCTCAAAGTATGTTTTTTTGATGACTTAGTATCTGATAAGAACAATTTTACCTCTGATATCTGTGATTGGCTTAATTTAAATTTCAATGAAATAGATTCTAAGAAGATGNTTATTGAGAATAAATCAATGTTGTACAGAAGTAAAGCTCTCCAAAAATTCGCCATTTCATTTGATAGAAGTTTAGAAGGACTCTGGAATTTTATGCCTTTCATAAAAAAGCCATTCAGTTTTTTTTATAATTTGTTTAATTCTAAGCCTCACAATGCAGTTTTAAATAAATCATCAAAGAAAGAATTGGAAGAATTCTATGCGAAAGACATAGAGAAGACTCGATTATTTTTGGAGCAAAAGCAAATATCTAAGTTTCCAGAATGGATGAAAGTATAATGACAAATTACGATGTATTTAATGGAGATACAGACGGTATTTTCGCACGTCATCAGCTTAGGCTAGCTATTCCATTAGATACTGTAAATATCAGTGGAGTCAAGAGAGATGTTAATCTTCTTAGACACGTAGACCCGGTTGAAGGAGACTTAGTTACAGTCTTAGATATTTCTCACGCTAAAAATCGGAAAGATGTTCTTCGCATCCTTGAATCTGGAGCTAGGGTTGAATATTTTGATCATCACGATCCTTCTGAATTAATTGATCATCCTAACATAGTTTACCATATAGACACAGATCCACACATGACAACTGGAAGAATAGTGGACATTCATGTTAATGGTAAAAACCATATTTGGGCAATTGCAACAGCTTTTGGAGATAATCATTTTGATTTAGCTTACAAGTTGGCTCTAGATGAAGGTTTGAATGAGAAGCAAACTGAGTTGTTGAAAGAGATCGGACTAGCCATAAACTACAATAGTTACGGTAAAACTGAAGATGACTTGTTTGCAGCACCACTTANGGTATCAGACATGCTCGAGGATTGTGGGGCNGATGTATTTGCAATAGCAAACCATGATATATTTTCAGTTTTGGTTACTAATTTCCGTTCAGACATGNGTACTGCGTCNTGTCAGGAGCCATTTTCTATTCACGATAAAGGTGTAATTTACAAATTTCCTGATGAAGAGTGGTCACATAGGATAATGGGCACTTTTGGTAATTATTTAGTAAATTCTAACAAAGATTTAGCATGNGCAATTGCAGTTACTAACTCAGACGGTACTTATCGCATTTCAGTTAGATCTTCGTTGAACAATCCATATGGCGCAGGAAATCTTTGCAAAGCTTTTGGTGGTGGAGGTAGGGAAAAAGCCGGTGGGATCAATAATCTTGAAAAAGAAGATTTAGATAAATTTAAAAATGAGTTCGGAAAGGTATTTTCATGAAGACTCCCCGNGAATTCATTCAAGAGTGGATGGAAACCGTTTGCTNTAACAATGTAAAATCTATATTATCACTTTACAAAGAAGATGGAATTTTACTGGGGACATTAGATAGTGAGATTCGCAAGGGTCACAGTGAAATTAAAATATATTTTGATTACTTTTTGAAATTCAAACCTTGTGGAAAAATAACTAAAATATTTGAAGATGATTTAGGTTACAGACGTACTGCAATTGTTAATGGAATTTACGTTTTTGATTTAGTTNAAGACGGTGTTCAAACCCAAGCTCCGGCAAGATTTACTTTTGTTTTGGATAGAGTAGGAACTAAATGGAAAATACATTCCCATCATTCTTCTAAAAAGCCAGAGAACATTGAATTGGATAGTATCTCTGAAAGAACTAAAACTACACTTAATTCATCTTTGATATTAGACTAAGCTATAGATTACTGTTAGTTACAGTAGCAGATTTNTTTGGGAGGTTAAGCATTGCAAACTTTTAAAAAAATATCTGCCTTTCGTCGTTAATCTTAGGTTGATTGGAAACACAGCCTTTGAATACCAGGCAACGTATATTTCCAGCTGGCAACTGATACGTTGTTTTATCCGCAAAAATGCAAGGGCATGTCATGTCGTCTACTTCAGAAAATCACGAGTGATTAATTTGAAAATANGGCAAAATATACGGGGTGAAACTCCNCTCAAATATGTAAGTTCGGCAAGGTACGTGACCGATGAATCACATTTGGAAAGATACAATTCATGCGATTTCCATGAAGCGCAGAGTCAGAGTTTTTACTCTTCGGCGTAAATNATCAAATAATCTAAGAAAAAAATATGAATGGTGGAATATTTACATAACGCCTCTGAGAGGAGGCAGATATGCAGGAACAAATTACATAAAGAAATANAGCAAAGATGAAAAGCCACCACAAAAAATATGTTCAGTGTTAGTTAATTTAGCAAATGAAAAGTCAATAGAATTTGCGTCAAAACTAATGCAATACACATCAGAATCATTAGATGAAGCTTTGAATAATACGCTATCTTTCGAAGAACTAATAAATTACGTAAAAGAAAAACTTGGTTGCTACGAAGAAGAAGGCAAAATATATAATAATTTCACATCNAGCGGCAAACTAGTTCAAGGTTCGAAATCGNACTAATTTTTACTGCGGANAACAAGTTTCCAAGAAGTAGNATTTGTCATGCCCACNGCATTAGNNTTACCTAACCTTAATATGCCACTATTTTTTGAAAAGGTATGGTAAAAANTATAGTTATCGTCGGTGGNTCAAGCGATATTGCAAAATCNACAATTTCTAGCATATCCACTGAAAATTACAAATTTNATGCATTGGTNAGAGATGATTCACACACAGATGAACTATCTGATTTNGGAGTAAATGTAATTTTAGGCGATGCAACCTCTGAAGAAGATATCAAGAATTTTATTTCAGGCGTAAAAGAGTCTGGAGAGATTCATGCAATTTTACACTGTGTAGGTTCGTTCGCAGTAAGGCCACCACATGCTATGAACAAGGAAGCATTTGAAGCAGTCATTAGTACAAATCTTACTTCAGCATTTCTCACATTATCTATCGCTGGAAAAGCTATGCTAAGTCAAGGGCACGGTAGAATGGTTTTCATGTCAAGTGTCGCAGGTTCTTTGGGGTTGGTAAATCATGAGGCAATCTCAGCAGCCAAAGGTGGTATAGAATCAATGGTCAGATCAGCTGCAGCAACTTATGCAAATCGTGGATTGAGAATTAATGCAGTAGCTCCAGGATTAACTGATACAAAGCTCGCTTCACCTATAATGTCAAATGAAACAGCTTCACAAGCAGCTTCACAGAAGATTCCCGTTAAAAGAGTAGGAAGGAAAGAAGAAGTTGCAAACGTTATTAAGTGGTTGTTAACAGAAGCACCAGAAAATTTCACAGGACAAATTCTCCACACAGATGGCGGAATGTCCAATGTTTTAGTATAAAGTGGCCGCCCGAAGACGGCCTTTACCCCAAACCTAACGAGCACCATCATCGTTTCAGGGCTCTGACCCGGTTTGGGAAATGTAAGACTCCGGGGTTGTCCCTTCCATCACTAATCCGGTGGGGACCCAATGGAGTCGTGTATGCAATCTATTGCTCAGGACATCATAAATCAGCCCTGCCTTCGAAGTTTGCAATTGATTCTAAGCGGCCTAGTAATTATGGTTAATGTTTTAGCATGGTTATTTTAAACACCCAGAAATGGAACATTAATGTCTGATTCTGATGTTGAGCTTCGGAGACTCGTTAATGCACTACCACAATACGAAGAGCAAATTCGTTATTGGGAGTCTCAGCTAGATGCCATATCTAATGTAAAGGCAGATATCTTTCAAGCACAAGATACCATTAATGGAATGATTAAATCCGAAAAGAGCAATGAAATGCTTGTTCCTGTGGGACATAATACTTCTATTTTTGCAACTATAAATGATATGGATAGAGTACTCGTAGGCATTGGTTCAAGAGTATATATGGAAACAACACGCGAAGATTCCTTAAGAAGATTGAATAAAAGGTTGGATGATTTGAACACAGCAACACAAACATATCAGAATAATTTAGTTAAAACGCAACAGGAATACACATCAATCCGTAAGCAAATAGATTCTTTACAAGGAGTTCAATAATGTTTAAAGCTTTAAGAGAAAAATTATTAGGTGCTAGTAAGCAGGCAGAAAAAGAACTTGATCCACAGTTGAATCTAGACTATGAAACATTTAGGCCTGAGGAAAGGGAAAGTGGTGCAGTTATTAGAGAATCTCACTTGGAAAATGTTCTTTGGGAGATGGAATTGGCTTTACTTCAATCAGATGTAGCTATGGAAGCTCTTGAGGAAATGAAAGAAATAATCAAGAAGCGATTAGTCGGTTTAAGAGTTGAAAGCCGGTCTGAAATTGTGCCAACAATTGAAAAAGCACTGAAGGCTAGTTTAGTAGAATTATTATCTAAAAACGTGTTCCATCCAGATATTTTATTGGAAGATAGAGAAACTCCGCTGGTAGTTGCATTTGTTGGAGTTAATGGAACTGGAAAAACAACAAGTATTGCAAGAATAACTCATTGGCTTAAACAAAATGGAAAGAGTGTAGTTTTAGCAGCTGCAGATACTTTCAGAGCTGGAGCTATTGAGCAATTAGATTTACATGCGACAAATTTAGGTTGTAAAATAATTAAACATCAATCAGGAGGCGATCCTGCTGCAGTAGCTTTTGATGCTGTTGAGCATGCAAAGGCAAAACATCGAGATATTGTTTTGATAGATACAGCAGGAAGAATGCAAACTAATTCTAATTTAATGGACGAAATGAAAAAAATACGAAGGGTTGCAAGTCCTGACTTGGTGATATTCGTAGGAGATTCATTAGCAGGTAATGATGCAGTTGAGCAAGCTAAGAAGTTCCACGAAGCAGTGGATATTGATGCTGTCGTTCTAACTAAATTAGATGTTGATGCAAAAGGCGGAGCAGCTCTTAGCATATCCTCAGCAATTGATAAGCCAATAGCTTTCGTAGGAATTGGTCAAGAATATGAAGATATTATGCCGTTTGATGCAGCCTGGATTGTCGAAAGAATATTTGCTTAATTAAGGTATAACAAGATCATCAGTCAATATTTCTGTAAAATAGGAATAGGGATAAGCCTCATAAATGATTCTCAGAGACCAGCCTTGTTTAGCTGGTCCATCAGCTTCATTTCCAGAACCATATACCATTATTGTATCTCCAACAGACATTTTCATACCTCTATCATAACCTCTCGATTTGTTCATAGAATCACTATAAGATTCGGATGGCCCACTCATTTTATTCATAATTCTAACAGGATATTCAGCTCCCTTTGTATCATTTACAATATCTGAAGTTAAA
>PBPR01000025.1:0-45079 GCA_002724775.1 Methanobacteriota archaeon | reverse complement strand
GNCAATGNGCCNCATTNTGNNTTNAAGAATTCNACTATNGTNAGNCCATCNTTGTAGTAGTCNTCAGAAGCATAAANNTCACCNGNTTGAGGATCTTCAAGTTCCCATTTTTCNGCNTTAGGNNCTCCNANNTCGTAAAAAAATGCAAAATAAATACCCAAACCAACTACTAANATGACNACTAATGGNANNCCGTAGGTCCATAGTGCGTCATTTGCTGAAGCCCTTCTGGCTTTCATTTTTTCTTNAAATTCTGNAGATGNTTTTTTCTCTAATTTACGTTTCCTNTTCGATGCCATTTTTATTAATTAGCTCCTTTATTTCATGTCCATATTCAGTTATGCAGAAAAAAGTTGCTGCTATTGTCAAAATGAAAGCAACTACGCAAAATGGACACCATTCATGAATGATAAATGCTTCTGCATAAGTNAGATACGAACCAAAAACAACTCCTATTATNCCTGTAATAGGCAGTAAAATTTTATTGTAATANGTACGTTCTAGATCCATATTCAAGTACCTATCTAGAGACAGTGCAATTAACATCAAAAAACCAATAACGCCAAGCCAAGCAACTGGAATACCAAAAAGTTTTGCTTGATCACTAGCAAGAACTACTCCACAGTCAAGTCCTGGAAGATCTTGAGTAGGACAACCACCGCCTGTAGAAACTAAATGATGCAAATACGATAGATATATTGCATCAATTAACCCAATGAAAGATATAATCATTATCCATTTCAATGACTTATCTTCAGATTCAATGCTCATTAATTATATAATTGTAATTACATATAAATAAGTAATAGTTTTGAAANATAATCTTAGTAACTTATAGCTCAATAAACAAAGACATTTATTAGAGGCCTCAGATAGGTGTTAGTGATTGAATTATGCATGGGCCATCTGAAGGAGTAAGTGAAGAAACTGATGAAGCAAATTCTGCCGTAAAAATTGTCGGCGGAAATGTTTTTGTCGAACTAGATCCAGACCATCCAGGTTTCAAAGACGAAGGATACAGATCAAGAAGAAATGAAATTGCAAAGATTGCTCTTGAATGGAATGAAATGTCCATGGATGAAAGAAGATCTAAGAAAATTCCTCATGCTCCATACTCTGAAGATGAAGACGCAGTCTGGGCTGCTATAATGGAAAGAATAACTCCCGTTCATGAAAAATATGCATGCAAACAATATCTTGAAAATGCTAAAAACTTAGGATTGCCAAATGATAGAATACCACAATTGCAAGAAGTTAGTGAAAGATTAGAGGAAATGACTGGTTTTAGACAAGAACCTGTAGGAGGTTTGGTCCATCCAAAAACATTCCATACAGCTCTTGCAAACAGAGTTTTTCTTTCAACTCAGTACATAAGACATTCTTCAAGACCTTTCTATACACCAGAGCCTGATGTTGTGCATGAACTTGTAGGCCATACCGCTATGCTTGGAGTCCCTGAATGGGCTGAACTCAATGTCCTGTTTGGAGAAGCTGACATGAGAACTGAAAGTGAAGCTGCAATAACTCGATTAGGGTCTGTTTACTGGTATGTTCTTGAATTCGGAGCGTGTCGTGAGGGAGGTAACGTAAAGGCAGTTGGTCCAGGCTTATTATCTTCATTTGGTGAAATGGAACACGCATGTGCCTCTGGAGAAGTTGAATACAGAAAACCTAATTTTAAAGAAATGGAAACATTACCATATGATGTTACTCAATATCAACCAGTGTTGTTCGTTTGGGATTCATTTGAAGAAATGTATGAAAAAACGAAAGAATTCATTAGTAACTGGGGTACTGAAAACGATCCAAGAATAGAACTTCACAAATAATTAACTTTTTTTGTATTCGTATTCTTTTAACTTGTCTAAAGAAACCATTTCGAGAGCAGATTCATGCGTTGCCTCTAAAATCACGTAGGGTGCCATTCCTGAATCATATGCCTCTACCCATCTTGACAAGCATAGACACCATCTATCGCCTTCCTTTAATCCTGAAAATCCTGGACCTGGTGAACTAAGATCATTTCCTGCACCTTTAGAAAATGCCAGAAAGATATCGGTCATGACTGCGCAAACAACATGCCTCCCATAATCACGTTCATCTGTATTGCAACAACCATCACGAAACCAGCCAGTCATTGGGTCTGTAGAACAAGTTTCCAACTTTCCACCCAAAACATTAATTGATTCTTCCATTCTACTTTTCTCTATTTTGCCTCAGATTATCTATAATAGTAAAAGCAAGTGCAGCTCTCTCATTTCGTGAAAAATCAGTTTCCAATTTTTTTATTAATGATTTTATCTTAGTTGAAGATTCAGGATCTTCTTCAGCTAATTGTTTAGCATGACTCATTTGAGCCTCGTTAATACAGTATACTGAATCACCGCCGAGTATTGATACTGGACTTAAGACCATAATTTACACCGAAAAGCTCACATCAACGTTAGGTGCAGGATCACCAGTACTAAAACTAGAACCACACCCGCAGGAGCCTTTGGCATTTGCATTAGTTAGTCTAAAGCCTGGTTCTATAAGATCATTTGAAAAATCGATCGTGAGTCCATCCAGAAAAACTGAGCTAACTTTGTCTGAAACTATCCTAAGATTTCCTTCAGAAAAATAGACCTCATCTACTTCACTCATGTTATTATCAAGAACTGCATCATATGTATTTCCTGAACAACCACCTGATTTAACTCCTATTCGTAAAAATGTGTCTTCGGAAACTCCCATTTCAAAAAGTTTTGACTTTGCAGACTCTGTTACTATTATGTCCATAGATATTTAGTTTTCAAGGAGATTTAATAGTTACTGTATACTAAAGTCGTATAAACCAGCTAAAAATGCGTATATTGTGAGACTGATATTTACTCTTTTGATAATCATGCTTTTGGTTCCTACTGGTATCTCAGAGCCGAGTCCTATGGAGGAGTCTTTCGAGGGAAATCCTATAGTCGTAATAAACTTGAGATATGAAGCTGGAATCGGTGGCGGGAGTGATATTGAGGGGGAAGTAGTAATTGAATTATTTCAAAATTGGGCCCCTGTTACTGTTAGTAACTTTGTAAAATTAGTTAATAATTCATTTTACGATGGTATCTTTTTTCATAGAGTGATTGATGATTTTGTCATTCAAACTGGAGATCCCACTTGTACCGCACTTGGTGCTTATCCTGCAAGCGATCCCTCATGTGGAAGTAACGGCTCCGATGAAAATATTCCATTTGAAGCAAATGCTAATCTTACTCACATAAATGGTGCTGTAGGTATGGCTAGAAGCGTAGATCCAGATTCTGCATCAAGCCAATTCTACATTTGTGATGGGCCTCAACATGGATTAGATAACGGTAACCGAACCCAAGATGATGACCCGGGATATGCTGTATTTGGAGTTGTAAGAGAGGGAATGGATTTGGTAAAAGCCGTTGCTCAGGTCCCTACTTCAAACGACCCACTAAATCGCCCCATTTACGAAGTACATGTCAGCTCAATAACTTTGCAAGGATATGTAACTAACCAGATAGAGGATAAAGAAGATAAAGAAACTGTAAGTATTAGTTTTGGACTTTCCATTTTATCAATAGGATTATTAACTATAGCACGTAGAAAATAATTATGGACTCAATAATATTTCAAGGAAATGTAATCGGAATGCTTGCATATATTGTATCTGCAATGCTAATTTTTTCCTGGATTATTAAAGACGTTGAACAAAAATTAGTTGAAAGAAAATTGTATGTCGCTTGCGGATTAGGCGTCGTACTTGGTACTGGCTCAGACATTATTATGATCTTAGGCGGAATTAATGGCTACAGTGAAAATACGGGATATGCATCAAAAATTCTAGTTTCTCCTATTATTCTTTTTATTTTTCTTTTCATTGGAGTTAACAGAAAAACCTTCAAAGAAGAAAATGGAGCTGCATATTACTCTGCAGGGTTAGGGCTTTTTTACGGGGGCGCAGGTGAATTTTGGAAACTGCTTGTAGCTGAGGAAGTTCATAGTTTATCTATGTTTGATTATTTTATAATCTCTGCATTTGGATTTTCAACTGTATTATTTTTGGGAGGAGCTGCAATGTGGATTTCTTATGGTATCAAAAGAGGCGAAGGTGCTAGAATTGCAAGTAGATTTACTATTCTTTACTTAATCCTTGCCTTTCTGAATGCACTTGCACTAGAGGAAATACACTATGGAATATATGAAACTGTAATAGTTCCATTAATCTCTTTACTTGGATTCTTTGTAATATCATTAGCTGTTTTTCACCAAGCAAAACTGAGATTACCTGTTATTTCCAAAAAGAAAAGAAATCGCTAAAAACCTAGTCTTGTTGAGTGAGTATGGATGATAGAAGTTTTACCATAATTACTGTAGCAATTTTGATTTTATCGCCAATATTGCTATACATGAACGGTAACGATGATAAAACTGAAAACTATTTCGATAGTAATAATGGATTAGTACCGGTATGGGAAAGAGTAAATCAAAATTTCAATACAACGGGATCATACAGCTATACTTTAGAATCTGGACAATACAACACCATAGGACCCGAGAGCGTATTCATCGATGTGGACCTGCCAAGCAGTGAGCTAGGATGTACAATTACTGATGACTGTCAAGTTCATCTCGGACTTTGGTTACCTGACGTTCCAAATGGTACTAAAATTCCAGTAATAGCCGATGTTGGACCCTACTATGATGATGGCGACGTGGATGCATTAACTCCTGCAAATCGGCTTGGTAAATTTTTAATTGAAAACATGGTCCCTCATGGATATGCAGTAGCTCAAGTTTCAGTTTTTGGTACTGGCATGTCTAACCATTGCATGGATTTCATGGGGTTGAGTGAACAAATGGGAATTGATGCTGCAGTTACTTGGTTAGGAACTCAAGAATGGAGTAACGGAAATGTAGGAATCGTTGGAAAATCGTATGATGGTACTACTCCATGGCAAGCTGCAATGTTCGGTAATCCACATCTAAAAACTATAATCCCTATTTCTGGGTTAATCGGTGTTCACGACCTAATGTGGAGAAACGGATCGATGGAAGCCAGAGGTTTAGCAATGCACAATGGTGTTTATGGATCATTTGGATGGGATGGAGACAGCGAAGATTGGCAAACTATGTGTAGAGGATATGTCGAAGGATACGCTAATGGTCCTGCTGCATACTTAGCGGGTGATGAAGTTAACTACGCTGGAAACACATACTGGACTGATAGACATTTCTTAGAAAGAACCATCCAAAACTACAATGGTTCGATATATTTTATTCACGGAATGCAGGACTGGAATGTCGATCCGCACATGGCATTCCCTGCCTACAAGCAATTGCAACAAGCTGGTTTTGAAATAAAAGGATTATTTGGTCAATGGGGTCACCACTACCCTGACAGACCGGGCGACCATAATGGAATGCCAGCAGGTAGAGGTGCCGAGGCATATCCTCAATCTGTAAGATATGATTGGGCTCAGGATTTACTTGAATGGTTTAACTATTACTTGTATGAAGGCAACATGAAGCCTGCACTACACGTAGAAATGCAAGATAACATGGGAGGGTGGAGAGTTGAACCTACTTGGCCTGTAAATGATAGAGAATTGCTACAACTACCAATTGGTGAGGGACTAAATGTTGTATCAGGAAGCGGCGTTGTTGGACCCTCAAATACATTAACGCTAGAAACCGAGATTTTTGAAAATGAGACTCGTATTTCTGGAATGCCAACTTTTCACGTTGACGTAACTATTCCTCCTGGACAAACCTCCGGACACTTGTATATTGAATTAGCAATAGCTGGAGGTATCCACCTTGGACACGGAGTAATGGATCTTAGATATCATGAAGGAGGTAGAGAATGCGGACAACCTTGTACTGTGACTGGAACCGTTAACGCAAAAATGCAGATGTTTGCTCTTGATGTTGTAGTTCCAGCTGGAAATGCTCTTGAACTAGTTATAAGTCAAACAAATGATGACTACATTCCCTCTCCAGTAAGCAGTGGATATGTTACAATCGGAACTAATCAAAATAGTATTTTATCATTGCCAATTATTGAAAGGGGGCCTGAAGATCTATTCACACCTCCAATATGGTATGAAAATAACGAATGAACTAATCTAATTTGCGAGATTGAATTTCTTTAATTAATCTCTGTGCTTCGGCCAAGTCTTCATCATCCTTTTTTGACTTAGTCTCTTCAATTTTCTCATCTAAATCTGTATCTTCTTTATCCTCATTTAGCTTAGTATCGTCAACATTCTCATCTAAATCTGTATCTGCTTTATTCATTAAATCTGCTTTTAAGGAACTGATTTCATGCTTTAATGAATTAATCTCTTCGTTTTCACTATCTTTAAAATTCTTTTCCATTTGTGATAATTGACTTTTAAGTGACTTAATTTCTTCGTTCTCACTTTCTTTAAAATTCTTCTCCATTAGTGACAATTGATTTTTGAGAGACTTAATTTCTTCGTTCTCTGATTCCTTATTCTTATCATTTATGGTATTCATTTCTTTTTTGAGAAGCTTGAGCTCATCCATAAGGGCATTCATAGCCATATTTTCTTCGTCTTTATCTGTGTCTAGATTAACTGTCTCATCCAAAATGTCTGGTAAATCTTCGACCAATTCAGTCACTTCATTTGATTCATCTGATGTTGAAGTTTCAGGAACTATTTCTTGAGATTCTTCATAATTTGTATTTACCTTTTTATCTTCTGAGGCTGCCTGTGGCGCCCCATCATGAAATAAATGAACGTCTCTTTGCGGGAAGGCAATAACTATCTTTTCTGCTCTTAGCTTTGCGAAAACTTGATGATGAAGATCAGAATTTATTTGTCTCATTTTTATAACATTTTTAATCCATGCAACCAATGCAAAGTTCAATGTTGAATCTCCAAAGTTTTGAAACCTTACTAAGGGCTTTCTAGTAGGATCATCTTGCTCAATGCTCGAATTTTCTTTGGCAACTTCTAGCAATGCAGCTTCTACTTCATCCGGATTAGAATCATAGGAAACTCCAACTTCAATTCTCAGTCTGTAATATCTATCTGGCTTTGTAAGATTTAATATGTTCTGGTTAGCCAAGGCATTATTTGGAATTATGATGATTACGTGGTTTACAATA
Source organism: Methanobacteriota archaeon (assembly GCA_002724775.1). GTDB lineage: Archaea > Thermoplasmatota > Poseidoniia > MGIII > CG-Epi1 > CG-Epi1. The sequence continues at coordinate 37,941 of PBPR01000025.1, read as the reverse complement.
TCATAAATTTTAGTCGAACGAAGGCCTATCTCTCTAATTAGACAATATGTGTCATTAAAATAAATCATGTCGCCGGTCTTGAAACCTTGATCAAGTAAAAGAAGTATGCCTGAGAAAAAATTACTAAGTGTATCTTGTGCGGCCAGAGCAATAACTAGACCAACTACGCCGACACCAGCTACTAAAACTCCGAATTCAACGTTAAAAGTAGATAAAAAATTTGTAAGGCCGAATATTATAATCAGGATGGATCCTATTATATCAAGAAGAGGGCCATACTGCGTATCTGATTTACCTATATTTATCCAATCAGACATTAAGGGAACAATGTAATTACTGTAAGTGCGTAAAACAAAAACAGTAAAAAATACCACAAATAATCCATCTGATATTTTTGATAAAACTAATACATAAGCTTCAATTGAAGAGTTTGTTTCTGCAATTTCAGTAAAGAAGAAGGACAAACTCCAAGTAATTATCAACCAGAAAACTACTGTAGTAGGATCCCATTCCCATTTGCTTAATCCTCTAAAGTAAAGAACTATGGGAATAATAAACGTGAGAGTTAGAAATATAACAAAAAGCATTAAAATTAACATCCAAATTGCATCGTCTGTGAAAATTATATAATCTTCACCAGTGCTTTTGTTAGTTATAGAATAATANGGACTTGGNACTATTTTGTCAATAGTAGAACGCATGACTGCCATTGTGAATATTGACAAGAAAAATCCAAACATTCTAACAAATGGAAAGTCTTGACGAAGTCCAAATGACTTTGATGAAGNAGTACTCACANTTATACACTTAAAAATACGTTTATAAATTAATTAGGTGAAACCGTATATAGCATCATATTCTAGGATATTAAATGAGTGCTGTATTGAAAGACAATGATGTTGCTAACGCCATTAAAGGGATGGATGGATGGGAATATGACGATGTCTACAGATGCTTGCGCAAAGAATTTGCTTTCGATAGCTTTGAATCTGCCGCAACTTTCGTTCAACATGTCGCCAAGTTAGCTAGTGAAGTTGGTCATTATCCTGAAATATTGATTTACAAGAAGGGTGCTGTAAGAATCACTGCAACTACTCCTGATGAAGGTGGAATCACCGAAAACGATATCGGACTTATTGAAAGCGTTGAAATATTAGTTAGTTAATTTTTCCTTTTAAAAAAATTAAGAAATTGTTAATTCTTTGACAAGATACTCATCCGAATGTTTATCAATATATTCTATTAAATCTGAGACGTGTGGAGATTCTAGCAAAATTTCATTTGACTCATGGTCTATAATTCGAAATGGCATCTACTACACACTGCACTAAATTATATATAATTTTCTAAAAGAAATAAGCCTTTATTGGGCCACTTTGATGGGTGTTAGTGAAGCAATATCTTGACTTGGTAAACGAAGTTTTAAAACGTGGAACTAGAAAGGAAAATAGAACTGGCGTTGATACGATATCGGCATTCAATATTAACTATTCTATCGACTTAAACGAGGGATTTCCATTACTAACAACTAAAGAAATTTCTTGGAAAAATATAGTCATAGAAAATTTGTGGTTTTTATCTGGAGATTTGCATATCGGCCTATTAAAAAAGCACGGTTGTAAATTTTGGGATCACTGGGCTGATGAGGAAGGTTATGTGCCTAGTGCTTACGGAAATTTTTGGAGAAAATTCCCAATCCATGGTAGTGATGAATATAATGATCAAGTAAAGTATGTTTTGAGTACTCTAAAAACAAATCCAAACAGCAGAAGAATGGTAATTAGTGCTTGGGCGCCAGGCAATGCTCAAAAAAGCGGTTTACCGCCTTGCCATCTTTTATTCATTTTCAATGTTCAATATGATAAAGATGGGGAACCAAGATTGTGTGTGCATTTAACACAACGCAGTTGCGATGTCGCTCTTGGTGTTCCTTACAATATTGCAGGATATTCGTTTTTATTGCACCTATTTGCACACTTATCNAATATGAAAGTTGGCACTTTTGGGCATACTCTTGTTGATGCNCACATATATACAAAAAAAGCNGACGGAAGCATGGAAGAATATGATCATATTCCTGGCTTAATTGAACAAACAAAAAGAAAAATAAAGTCCTTGCCAGAACTTATAATTGATCCAGACATAAAAAGCTTAGAAGATGTAATGGATTTGTTGGACAAAGATACTGAAACTATTATGTCAAAATTCGAATTGAAAAATTATAATCCTGAGCCATTCATTCCTTTTAAAGTGGCAGTATGAAAGGAATTCTTGTAGCTACTTCACCTGAAGGCATCATCGGGAAAGATAATACCATTCCTTGGCACTACTCTGAAGATTTAAAGAGGTTTAAACGACTTACAGTTGGAAAAAATATCATTATGGGGAGGAAAACATGGGAATCTTTACCAATAAAACCTTTACCTGANCGAAGAAATATAGTTATTACACGAAATCCAATTGATAATGTTGAATGCTTCAAAAGTATCAAGGATGCAGTAAGTACGTGTGAAGGAGATATATGGTTCATAGGTGGTGCTGGTATCTATGAGGAAGCCATGGGCTTAGCTGATTGCATCGACATGACGCTCGTTCCTGATAAAATAACTGGAGATAATTGTGTTTATTTTCCAGAAATAGGTCAAGAATGGGAAGAAAGTGAAAAAAAACCATTGGAAAATGACTCAATTTTAATGCATAAAATTTACACCCGNAGGGTGTAACACATCTTTATATCTGTACGGCCTAGGCGATTACGGAGAAAAATGTCTCGTAAAATAACTGCTCTACTGCTAGCCATGCTGATGCTACCACTATCAGCTATGAATACATTAGCTGATGAAAATGATCCTGATTTGTCTATAAATGAAATAAGTTTTGATGATGATTCTCCAACTGGTGGGGATGATGTAACTATTACAGCCGAAGTTGCTAATGATGGGGGAACAAGTGGACTAATTAGTGTAACCACAAATGTAAGTTTCTATGTTGATTCAAGCTTTATTGGTAAAGAAACAATAACAATTCCAGGAGGAAATACTGCTGATGCTGAAATTGAATGGACTGCGGTAGGCGGAACACACACTGTAAAGGTAATAGTCGATGAGGAAGAATTAATTTCCGAATCAGACGAGGATAATAATGAGGCCACCGAAACAATAACTGCTTCATATCCACCTATTTTATTACTCGACGATGATAATAGTCCGAACAACGGAGGAAGTAGGACAGAGACTGACCAATATTATGTAAATGCATTAGATAATTTAACAAACCCTATAGCATACGATGTTATTAGAGTTAACAGCAGTGCTGATGCACCTGGAATAGACATACTCTCTGAATACCAACTAATTATCTGGGCCTGCGGAACTGATTACCAGAGTGGAGATACTGATGTTACTTTTACTGACAATGATAAAACAAATGCAGGTGAATATCTGGAAGGAGGAGGTGCCATGTGGGTTATCGGCATGGACATTTTATATGATTTTGATACTACTGATGGTGAAAGAAGTAGTGGTGACTTCGAGTATGATTATCTAGGAGTTAGTTATGCAGATAATGATAGAGCCACACCAACCATAGTTTATGGAGTAGATGAAGACCCGATTTCGGATGGAATTGAGTACGATGCTGACGCCATTAGTTCAGATTTTGCCGATGATATCAATCCTAGAAGTGGGTTTGAAAAAGTTCTAAGCTCGAATGGAGACTACAATATTTCAACCATAAGAACTGAAGACGAATTTAGGCTGGTATTCATGACTATTGATTTCAGCTCCATAACAAATAGTGATGATAGGGACGAATTTATGGAAAATGTTGTTGAATATCTCGTTGAGCAATTAGAAAATGATGTAAGTTTAAGTCGTTTTAATAGCCCAAAAGATGAAGAAACTGTTGAGCCTAATGTTGAAAATATTGTAAACGTAACGGTACGAAATAGAGGAACAGAAGATCAAAATAGTATTCAGGTTTCATTGGAGATTACTTGCCTAAATAACTCATATACTTTTACGGACTCCGAAACAATTTCATTAGATGCTGGAACTGGAACTTATGTTGAATTTGAATGGGATACTCCTGATGACGAAGATTATGTTTACCAAATCAAGAGTAAAGCTACCATCTCTGATGATGAAAAAGAAGAAAATAACGAAAAAATAATAAAAGTTAACACATACGTTACATACGATTTGGAGGTAAAAGATGCCCGTGTTACTCCAATGATTGCTGAAAAAGATGAAGAAAGGGAAATGAGTGTAATCGTTACTAACAGTGGAGATGTAACTATGAATTCTGAAGTAAGTGGGAAAATTTACGACGGTGCTGGAAATGTAATTGATAATTTAGGAAATAAAGATATTGAAGATCTAGCTCCTGGTGAAAGTTTAACACTTACATGGGATTGGGAAACTGATGACTATGGAACTTTTTGGTTTGAAGCAAAAGTAATTGATGAAGATGATGAAGTTCCTGAAAATGATGTGATTGACTCAATGATGCGAAGCGTTGATGTTGAATTTAGTGATGATATGGAGGATGGAATAAATGGATGGAGTGATTATAAGTCATTGAGTAATCCATGGCACCTTATCGATACTGACGAAGATAGTAACAGAGAAGCTTCAAGCCCAACTCATGCAATGTGGGTTGGAGATGAGTCTAAGGGAGACGGAGAATATGATAATAATTGGGATTTTTCTGTTTATACAAGTGAAGAAATTACGCTAGGACAAACAAATCCACAAATGTCTGTTGACATTTGGTATAGTACTGAATTTAGCTGGGACGGCGGTAATGTTCAAATTACAACTGATGACGGAGAAACATGGGAAGTGATCAACCCCGATGGAGGTTACCCTGATGATGCTGTAGTTGGATTGGATAACGAACCGGGATATACTGGAACATCCGGTGAGGGAGATACTGCCGATTGGGAGACTGCATCCTTTAGTCTTGCAAACTACACAAATCAGGACGTAAGATTCAAATTCAGATTCGGAACAGATTCGAGTGTTGAAGCCTATGAGGGCTGGTATATTGATAATATTGAAGTGAGTAGCGGAACTGAAACTCACTTTGAAGATGATTTTGAAGAAGGTGATGGAGACTGGGTGGCAGACATTGTTGAAAGTGAATGGAATTATTATAGTAACAAATCCTATTCTGGAGATTATTCATGGTACCTAGGAAACCCAGACACAGAGACATACAGTGCTTCATTAAATGATTCATTAGAATCTCCGACATTCGACATAGGCGATGGTGCTGAAAAATATGTGTCCGCTATGGTGTGGTTTGCAATTGACGGTCCAAATGATTTTGTCAACTTAGAAATAAACCAGTCTGGTCAATGGGAACTCTTGGAAACTTTCCCTGGTGATGATGGAGATTACTCGAGTGATTATGATGGAGCTGATGAAAATGGATGGCTCTATTTTGAAAGTGATGTAAGTGAGTATGAAGACGAGGTTTCATTCAGACTTAGATTTGAATCTAATACGTTCACCCAACTTGAAGGCTTGTATGTTGATAACTTTGCTGTTTACAGTCTTCCTCCTATACCTAATGATGTTGGAACTAAAGAATTAGATTCGCCTGACACTGCCAAACCAGGAAGATCCGTGACATTTACTTCAGAAATTTACAATTTTGGAACAAATGATCAAGATGATTTTGATGTTAGAGGTACAGTAACAAGAGATGACGGAACTGAAGTTTACAATGAAACTCAGACTATTGATTCACTTGAATCAAAGACTAATTCCACTCTAGAATGGACGTGGGAAGGTGGCCCTGAAGGTACTTACACAATAAGGGTAGAAACACTATTGACTGGAGATGAGAGAGCAGGTAATAATCCAAAAGAGGAAAATATAGATATTGCAGAAAGTGGATATAATGTAGCTTTGGCAGTGCAAGAGCAAGCGAAAGACGTACTTTCTGGGGAATCTGTAGCTTTTAATTTTACTGCCACGAATACTGGAGAAAATAGTGGATATTATGATATAAGTTTAGAAGCTGATCAGGATGACGATTGGAAGATAATTTCACATGTAAACTCTATTTATCTTTCCGCAGGCTCAAGTCAGAATTTCAGTGTTGTAGTTATAGCACCTACACTAGAGCCAACTGGTAATGAACATTCTTTCACAGTTACTGTAACGAGTAGAGATGATCCTGAAACTGAAGATAGTAGTGATATTTCAGCAACTCCATTTTACTATTCACAAGAGGGAGGTGATAAAGTTCTATTAATTGATGCGAACTTCGGTAAAAATAATGGATATAATAATTATTATGACGTAGATAAAATAGACACGCGATTAAAATTTACTTTACAACAATACTTTACAGATGGGGAAAGTAGAGGCTATGATGTTTACACAATGCCTTATGATAGTGAACTAGGCTCATTTGGAGAATTAGGTCCATACCCAACTATTGATTTAATGAGCAATTACGATGTAGTAATATGGACTCAAGGTGATCATAATCAAAGGAATATTACCAGCTGGAAAGAATGTATCAGTGATTACCTAGATCAAGGTGGAAGTCTTTGGATTATGGGGCAGCAATTCTTGACTGCTCTGAATGGAAGCGATGGGCCAAGACAAAATGGAGATTTTGAATATGACTACTTTATGATTGATTACATTCGAAATAATGTGGGAACTCCAAATCCTCTTGTAGGGGTTGAAGATGATGAAATATTCGGTGATGCTGAATATGATATGGGAGATACCAGCATATATTTTTCTGATTATTCCGATTGGATTAGGCCTAGAGAAGAAGCGATTGGTGCGTTTTATACTGACAGAAGTAATTGGTGGCATATAGTAGATACAGTCAGTGATCCAAATCGAAAGGCAAACAGTCCTACACATTCCATGTGGATAGGTGACGAATCTAAAGGAGATGGAGAATACAAAAGTGGATGGGATTACTCTGTCTACACTGCTGAGCAATTCACTCTCGGAAATGGCGCTCAATTATCTTTCCAACACTACTATGATACTGAAAGTGAAAGTTACGCCTACGACGGTGGTAATGTACAAATCAGTACAGATGATGGTCTATCGTGGGAAGTAATACAGCCTAACGGAGGATACCCTGCACAGTCTGTGAGTGGATTAGATGGAGAACCGGGATATTATGGCCAATCAAATGGTTGGGTACAAGCAACATTTGATTTATCAAACTTTTCAAATGAAGAAATAAAATTAAAATGGAGATTCGGGGCAGATGGAGTTATAGACGCTTACGAAGGCTGGTATTTTGATGATGTAGAATTAACCTCAAACGGAGGAACAACAAGCCATTTGTCAGATGATATGGAAAATGGAATGGACAATTGGGATATAGACTCTCAAGTTTTCAACATGTCTCTACATTACGAGGGCGATTACAGGCTTATTGTATCACCATTTACATTTGGTAAAGTAAACACTTCAAACGATAGAGAAGACATGGTAGGAAGAGCTCTTGATTGGCTAAGGGCATCTGCCGCAGCTGACGACGTGGGAGTAAAAGTACTCAAACTAGAAAGTGATGTTAAAGAAAACTCTACTGTAGAATTTTCAAGCATAATTAAAAACTATGGATCTGAGACTCAGGGTGCAATTGATGTTAGAGCAACAATTTTTGACTCCGATGGTAATGAAATATGGAGTAATAATCAACAGATACCTGGACCGCTAGAGTCTGGTGAAGAAGAAACGTTAGACTGGGAATGGGAAAGCAATAATCCAGGCGGATTCACAATTATAGTAGAAACGACAAAGGAAGACGAGAATCACAGAAATAATGATAAAGAAATTGATTTCGATGTTGAAATGATACACATGCCTGAGATCTCCACCTTTAACCAAGATAAAGAAGGTGAACCTGGAGCTAAACTAGAATTCAACATAGTAATCAAAAACAGTGCTTCAGGAACTGATACTTTCTACTTAGACATGGTTGGAGCTGCAGAAGATTGGGGCTCGATGACAAATCAAATGGAAATGAAGAGTAACGAAAGTAAAGATATTGAATTACAAATTACAATCCCAGAAGATGCTGAATACGAGTTGCACGATTTGACTATAATTCTTACAGCAGGAGATGTTACTGAAACTCTGGAATTAACCATAGATGTTACTGACAATCCTACAAATTATGAAGTTGAAATATCTGTAAGTCCAACTAACACTGAAGCTGTTGCTGGCCAAGAGGTTGAATTCAGCGTTACAGTATACAATAAAGGTGATGAAACTGATACTTTTGATCTTGAAGTATTAGGTGATGAAAATGGATGGGTAGAATTCGAAGAAAATGGAATTACTATCGGAGCTGATGGACAGGCTACAGTTAGTGGAATTATTTCAATTCCTGATGAACAAGATGATGGAAATGTATATATTGAAATTGAAGCTACATCTAGGGGCGATGAAACTGCTAAAGATGACAAAACAATTAGAGTTACAGTAGAAGAACTAGAAACTGGAGTAACTCTAAGACGTGAAGGATCGGGATTAAGGACAATAGCGCCAGGTGAATCCGATGTCATCCAATTTAACGTTTTAAGCGATGGAAATGGCAAACAAACAATCGAAGTAATTGCTGAAAGTGAGGCTGGAAATTGGGTTGTTGTGAATCCGGCCACATTTGATTTAGACGTTGAAGAGGCGAAAGTTTTGACTGCTACAGTAAATGTTCCTTCTGGTACTTCTGATGCGACATATCGTTTAGAAATATTAGTTTTCGATGACAAAGGAAATGAATTAGCAAAATCGATTTCAAACATTGTAGTGCAAACTCCTATTGAAGAAATACAAGACGTTTCACTTTGTTTTGCAGACTTGAGCAACTTATGTTTAGATTCTGCTAATTTTGAAATAACAATTGAAGCTTCAAAAATCCAGACTGCTTCTGCAGGATTTATAATTGAAAATAAGGGAACTGTAGACGTAGACGTAGCTCTAGAATTAATAATGCCAGATGGAACAAAAGATACAGACCTATATTTTGATGAAAATAGTAAGGAATGGAGAGTAGCAATTTCTCCTTCAGACACTAAAGATTACCCGCTCAAAGTCCAATCTGGAGAAAAATTAGACTGGGGAGCTCTGGCAGTTATTGCAAGAGAAGTCTTACCGGGGACATACACATACACACTGAATATTTTAGCTGCTACTGAATCTACAACAGGTGGATATGCGTTTGAAATACTAGATCAAGTCACTCTGACTGTCACAGTTGAAGGTGAGGTAGTGTCTGAGGAAACCGTAACTGAATCTGAAGACTCTTTACTTCCTGGCCCTTCATTCATATCAGTTGTAGGACTATTAGCATTAATTGTTTACAGAAGAAAGAATTAATCAAAGTAATTGTTCAAAATTAATAACGGTAAAACCAAAAAATAGACCAAATACAAAAGAAAGGCTAATGGCCAAACAATAAGCCATATTGCTTGTTCTAAGTATCTTAAAACTATGGTAATTATCAAAACAATTAATCCGAAAAGAATGGGAAATTTGAATTGCTTTCTAGCTTTAGCGTATGGTATTGTAGATGCTGTAAGTAAAGAAACAAGACCTATAGAAAACGGTACTATTATACTACTGAAATCATTAATTTGAGAATATTTGATAGAAATTACTACTATGAACATAGTCAAACCTGGAGAGGGCAACCCAGAAAAATATTCATCACTTCCTTGATCTCCAATTGTAAAATTAGCCAAACGAATAATACTTAAAATTGCTATTAATAATGCAGATGAAATCGCTATAATATTGTCAATATTATATCTAAAATTTATTTCAAAATTATCGTCAAAAATATCTACAGCTGGACCTCTCTCTAAATTATAATAGAGAGAATAAACCAGTATTGAAGGTGCTATTCCAAAACATATTGAATCTGAAATTGAATCCAAATATTTTCCATAGTGGTGTTTAGTGCCGAATTTACGTGCTAATGCTCCATCCATCCCGTCGATAATCGCACAAAACGGTAAAATCAACATTGCCACAATAAAGCTTTTTTCACTACCATCAATCATGTAAGTTATAGCTAAAAAGCCCAAAGAGGCGCTAAGAAGAGTTGCCATATCTGCATAAGAGATTAAGGTTAAAGGCTTGAAAATTTTTCTTAGATTCATATCCAACTAATCCTCACTTTGACTAGCTTGTAATTTGGAAAACATGCGCTTTGGAACTTCGAATATCTTCTCCGAAGTCGATAAAGATGATAAAGGTGTGTAGTTAGCTAATTTCTGTCCCGCTAAAACTTTGTCTCCCTTCTTGACGCAAATATCAATACCTGCAGATTCAAAAGACAAATCAACACGAGAACCAAAATGAATCAAACCTATTCTTTCTCCTTTTGCAACTTCATAATTGGGCTTAACATAACTAACAATTCGTCTCACAAGAACGCCTGCTATTTGTATTACTTTCATCATTCCAATAGATGTTTCTATCTTTGTAAGCAATCTCTCATTTTTATCTGAATCTTTTGAAAAAGCAGGGAGATAACCTCCAGACTTGTGTTTAATAGATATAACTCTCCCATCAAATGGAGATCTGTTGACGTGAACATTGTGAACATTCATAAAAATAGAAAAGTAAACCATACCTTTCTTTATTTCAGCTCTTTGAACAAGCCCGTCTGCAGGGCTAACAATTCCTGATTCTATGGTTCTTTGAGGGTCTCTGTAAAAGTACAACAAAAAGAGAGAGAGTACCAATATTGCTAGAGAAACTAAATACATACTTTCGAGAGGGAGATTGGACTCAAAACCTTGCTCTTTGACTGAAGCTGAAAAGAAACCAAATGGAAAAAGGACTAAGCCTGTAACAAAGACGTATCCTACCATAGATGGCATTCCTTTTGCAAACGGGAGGCCCCTCAATCCATCTGGAGCTTTTCTAAGAGGTAAATCAATTACACCAAGTATTGACTCCTGCATTTCTGGTAAAAAATGAAAAACTGCTATGGCTAAAAATACTAAGGCAATTAAACTTCCAACTTTTCCTAACACGCTATGGGCAAGAAAGAATGTATCATCACCCCAAATGTGTTCATATGTCAACCAAATTACTACTGCATTTCTAATTAAATTTAAAAGGTAAATGGCTGGAACTGTAGCTAAAAAAGCATAAAACCTTCTTTTCAGGGGTGCTTTAGTACAAACTACACCGCCCACAAAAATAATCATACTTTGAAGTGCAGTACATGCTAAAACAATAGACACTGAAATAGAATCAGGACTACGCCAATCCCCTGCTTCAACTGAAATCTGAACTTCTTCATTCTCAGAAACTGGTCTGTAATATCTTGAACCCTCTCCATAGTCTAAAGACCCTAGGGATGTGGAAAAATCAAATGAATTCAATATCCAGATTGACTGTTCTGCAACTACTTGAATTAACCAGCCAGACAGAATAGGAACTCTTTCTACGAAAAAATATATTCCTCCAGCAACTACTGTCATAGCTGCTAGCCATCTTAATGGCTCATACTTGGAATTCCAGCGAATACTAAGATATTCATGTATTGCCAAGTAACCAAAAAAAGGCATAGCTAATGCACAAAAGAAACCATTTACTGGATCGTTTACTAAAATATAATGCTCAACTTGTATCCACCAAAAAAAACCAAGAAGTAACCATCCTACGATGTTTAAGTTATGACCTATTTTTACAGGGAATTTTTTCCCAAGGATAACATGTGTCTTGCTAGAAAAAAAGTAACCCAATGACAAAATCACTAACGAACCGATGACAAGAATTTCTGCTAAAATCGATAAGTCAGTTGCCATTGTTTTATATTGAACCGTTCTAGAAAAAACCTAAGGTCTTGTTTCCAGCCACTTCTGTGCTTCTGAATATGACTCTAATCCACCTATATCGTACCAATTGCCCTTGAATGACACTGAATAAACAGGATTACGTTTAACGTTCCAAGCCAAAAAATTACCCATTGCATCTCTGTCACCGCCCCTATCAATATATGTGAAAAAATTTTTTATGCCTGATTCTGACAAAAGCCAATAAGCTGTTGCGGCAAGTGTTGACGGAGGTGACGATGGTTTCTCAACAAAATCAACAATTCTATTTTCGTTTAAATCTGCTATACCATATAATTTTGCTAATTCAGTATTCTCAACATCAAAAAGTCCAATAACGTCAGCCTTTAGATCTTTGTAAGTACTGACCATTTTTTTTAAATCAAAATCTGATAAATTATCTCCCCCTGCAATAAAAACAGGACCCTTCAAATTTTTACTCTTAAATAAGAGATCTAAAGCGCCCAGAGCACCGAGCTTTTCATCTTCGCTATTACTGTCTTCAATGAATAATTCAATATTTTGATTGTCGTTACTGGAATCTAAATAATGTTTAAATTGTGGCGCAAAATGACTGTTAACTGAAACAATAATTCTACTACAGTTTAAATCCTGAAGAGATTGTATAACATAATACAACATAGGATTGCCTGCAAGTTCTAAAAGTTGTTTAGGTTTATTCTTAGTTAGGGGCCACATTCTCTTAGCAAAACCACCCGCAAGAATTATAGCGTCCATTAAAGGTCTATTTTGCCGCCTGACATTAACTGTTGTAATGCGTCATCAGCTGCAGATTCCAATTTTTTCGGATTATATAATTCATCCTTTATATTTTTCCTATGATCTTTGACTATTTTCCACCTTGCTTGTCTTTCTTCGTTGGCAGTTTTTCGATGCAATTTTAGTGCCTCAAGCATTTCCATAGCCTTAGAATGTTGATTATCGGCTTTCTTACGAGCATTGACAAATTCTTTATGCTTCTTATCTGCTTCAGTTGACAAATGCGAAGCTTCTTTCATCAAGTTACTAACTTTTTTATAAATTTTTTTGTTTAGCTTTGCAAGCTTAATGACTTCACTATGCTCATCATTAGCTTTAGAAAACTCTGAATCTATTTCTGCATCCAATTCAGAAACTTCAAGATTTAAATGTTCTTCAGTTGCAAGTTGACTTTCTTGATCTCCGAGACTTCTTCTCAATATAGCCAATTTTTCCATCACTTCTCTTTCCTTAGAAATAGGCATTTCTGTTGTTTCTCTTCTTCTTTCCAAATTTAAAATTTCTGAATGAAGTGCTTGAACTGTATCTTTGAGGGATTTGCCCCCTTTTTTGTTACCTCTTTTCTGTTGCTTTATTGAAATTAATTGTTTCGCTTTTTCCTGAGCCGTGTTTCTTATCTTCTGATGTTCAGCCTTGGAAGATGTGTTAGACTTCATTTCATCTCTATGCTTCATGATTTCTTCCATGATNTTTCCTCTTTGATCATGCAAAGCGTTTCTTTCATCACGAAGTGCCCTAGCTTCATCATTGAAATTATTTCTCTTTACTACACAACTTTGGAAACGTTCTTCAGCCAATTTAATTTCAGATTTTGGCTTTTTTTGTTGTCTAGATTTCTTTTGGCTCATAATTAAATATGACTCTGAGGATTGCAAACCTCGAGCATATAATATAAAGTTGACTATTCAATTAATAGGCAAATGGATTAAGTATCGAATATATTGATTCGTCTACTGGACCTACATCCAGCTGCATTGGTTCTCCTGTAAATTTTTCAACTACTTCCATATATCTTGCAGATGCTTCAACACGGATATCGTCTGTAAGTTTAGGAGGAGTCCCTTCTCCAGTAAAACCTTGCTCAGAAAGCCAAGTTCTTACGTATTCTTTGTCCAATTTACGAGGTTCCTCGCCTTTCTCGAAACGGGATTCATAATCATCTTTAATCCAATATCTGCTTGAATCTGGAGTATTTACTTCATCCATCAACATAATTTTACCATTAGAAATTCCAAATTCATACTTAGTATCTACAAAAATCATTCCATGATCTGCAGCCCTTGCAACTCCCCTCTCGTATAATTTCATTGAAATACGCGCTAATTCTTTGTAAAGTCCTGGATCAACAACACCCCTTTTGTACAGCTCAGACGGTGCTACTGATTCATCATGCTCGCCTTGCGCAGCCTTTGTCGATGGAGTGATAATNGGCTCAGGAAATGCTTCATTCTTTCGCATTCCGTCAGGCAATTCATTGCCACAGAAATTCCTATCGCCGTTTTGGTATGCAGTCCATGCTGATGTTGACGTNACTCCTGTTAAGTAACCCCTAACTACCATTTCAACTTGTATTGGTTCACACCTTTTTACTTTCCAAACATTCGGATGTGGTCGTTTAATAATATGATTTGCAACAATATCTGCAGTTTCCCCAAACCACCAATCTGCTAACTCTACCAAAGCTTGCCCTTTGAAAGGGACTGTCCCCAGAACTCTATCAAATGCAGAAATTCTGTCAGTGGTAACCATTGTTATGGTGTCTTCGTTTATGTAATTGTCTCGAACTTTACCTTTGTATAACTCTCCTTGGTCATCAAAGTTTGTTCCTTCTAACGCATGCTCTAATTGTTGTTTTATTAGGTCTCGGTCCATAAGCTAGTGGCCTATTGGACAAGGGACTAAAAGAGCCTCTCCCATGACTGTTCACTTCGATGCTTAGTAAAACTCTAAAAGCTGCTGCAGGAAAAGTGTTTGATCCGTTGGCAAAAATACTTGGTCAAATTGGACTAAAACCAAATCACATCACTGTTACAGGAGTAGCTTTGACAATGTATGCTGCTTGGTTGTTATACCATCAGAATGTCTATCACGCCTTTTTGGTAGGAATGATCGCTTGTTTGTTTGATGGGGCTGATGGACTAGTTGCAAGAGCTACAAAAACTAGCTCATTGAGAGGTGGATATCTAGATGCTACATTGGATAGATATGCAGACTGCATTGCTTTTAGTGCATTAATTCTTTGCGATTGGGTAAACCCTCTTCCGATTGATTTCTTAGATTTTATTTCTGGACAAATGTGGGCAATGGCTGCTATGATAGGTGCTTTCCAAACTTCTTACTGTCGTGCAGCTGCTGAAAGACTAGGTGTGTCTCAGGAAGGTATAGGACTAATTGAGAGACCTGAAAGATGGTTTGTCCTAGGGATGGGGTTGCTGATTGGAGAGTTGATGGGCGATGTAGAGACAATAATAACTATTGTAGTTGCGATTCTTGCTGTTTTAGGTAACTTAACTGCTTTACAAAGGATGAAACACTTTTGGAATGAGGCAAAAGATGAATAAANATTTAGTAAAAGAATTATATCTTTCTTTTTTTTATTTAGGGAAATCGCCAATTGCGCCCGGAACGTTTGGTACACTAGGAGGTGTTTTAGTCTCATATTTAGCTATTCTTTTTTTGGATGATTTCGCAGGCTATTTTCTTCTAGTTCTAATACCTATCATGTATTACTTCGGAGTTATTCTAGCTCCATGGGCTGAAGAAAAATATGGTAAAGACCCTGGAACTTATGTATTAGATGAGGTGATTGGGTATCTCATCATTATAGCTTCCTTAAGTTTACTTCAATACCCTATGAATGAGCATAACTGGGCATTGTCTTTTACCCTATTTCGCATCTTTGACGTGGTAAAATTGTGGCCTGCTAAAGCACTAGAGAATCTACACGGAGGTCATGGAATATTAATGGATGATATTGCCGCAGGCTTTCAAGCATTAATTGTTCTAATATTAATTGAGAGCTATGGTGCCGTTTAATTTTTATTCCGCTTTTAATCTGGACAATTAGACTTTTATGACTACAGAAATCGAAATACAAGTTGGGTTAAAATCTGGCATGGCTGATCCCGAAGGCGTTAATGTGAAAAAAGCTCTTAATTTGTTAGGAATTAATAGCGTTAGGAAAGTAGAATCGATAAAATGCTATAAAATAATAATAGAAAAAAACGAACCCGAGGCCATCCAAGAAGCTGAAGAAATATGTAAGAAACTTTTAGCAAATCCTGTAGTACACGAGTATTCTATTTCGGTGGCAAAATAAATGCTAGAACCTGTCAGTAATGTATCAAATGTTTTTTACGTTGATTTAGAAAATTCCAACTTAGAGGAAGTCGCCAAGAAATTAGGTTTAGGATTACTAAAAGATGAAATGGAAAACGTCAAGAACTATTTTTCTAAAGAAGGAAGAAAGCCTACTGATGTTGAGTTACAGGCCATAGATCAAGCATGGTCTGAACACTGCTGTTATAAATCCTCAAAACCAGTTTTAGAGGAAACTGTTTTTGGATTAAAATCTTCGAAAAAGGTTATAGCCCGCGAAGATGCAGGGATTATGGAATTTGATGATGAACATTACTATGCTGTCGGGTTAGAATCACATAATCATCCATCTGCCCTAGATCCTTACGGTGGATCTGCTACAGGAATTGGAGGAATATTGCGTGACGTTGTGTGCATGGGAGCACAACCAATTGCCCTAGTAGATCCTTTATTTTTTGGAGACTTAGATTTACCTCGTAGAGAACTTCCTGAAGGAGTTAAGCATCCTCAATATTTGATGGGAGGTGTTGTTGCCGGAATAAGAGATTATGGAAACAGAGTTGGAATTCCCACCGTTGCTGGCCAAGTTGCGTTTCACCCTAAATATACGGGTAATCCCTTAGTTAACGTAGGATGCGTAGGATTAGTAAAAAAAGAGTTAATGATTCATAGCCATGCAGGAGACATTGGGGACATTTATATTTTGGCAGGTGGAAAAACTGGAAGAGATGGAATCCATGGTGTTACCTTTGCATCAAGGGATTTAGACGCAGCTTCAGACGATGATATCGGAGCTGTTCAGCTTGGTGATCCTATTACAAAAGAACCGTTAATGCACTTGTGTTTGGAATTAAATGAACTAGGATTACTTACTGGAATGAAGGACTTAGGCGGAGGTGGCTTGTCTTGTGTTGTCGGTGAACTTGCTCTCGATGCAGGTTTCGGCGCGAATGTAGATTTAGAAAAAGTCCATTTAAAATTAAAAAATATGGCACCTTGGGAGATTTGGGTTTCTGAATCACAAGAAAGAATGATGTTCACAGTAAAACCTGAAAATGTACAAAAAGTTCTTGACAGATGCAATGCATGGGATGTAGAAGCTGTTGCCATAGGTGAAGTAATTAAAGAAAAAAGAAATATTGTCAAATTTAATGGCACCGAAATTTTAAATCTTGATTTAGAGTTTACTACCGGGGGGCCTGTATACAATAGACCCTATGTATTGCCAGAAATAGGCAATTTAGAGTCTACAGAATTACCTCCATTTCCAACAGATTTATCTGAAACAATAAGGAATATTGTTGGCAATCCTGAAGTTTCTTCTAAAGACTGGGTAATTAGACAATACGATCATGAAGTGAGAGGTGCTACGGCGATTAAACCAATTCAAGGTAGGATCGGAAAGGAAGTTCATGGAGATTCCTCTGTCCTAAAGCCGGTAGAAGACTCTTGGAAAGGGCTTGCACTAACTGCAGATATTAATCCACATATGATGGAAGCAAATCCATACCACGGAACGATGAGTGCAGTCGAGGAAATATGCCGGAATCTTGCTTCAGTCGGTGCGAGAATTGATTCTTTAGCTGATTGTCTGTGTTTTGGAAATCCACAAAGGCCNGAAATTATGGGACAATTTAAATCAAGCTGTGAGGCTCTTAGAGATGCCGCAACCTTTGTTGATGTTCCCTATGTTTCAGGTAATGTTAGCTTGTACAATGAAACGGCCGAAGGAGCAATTCCTCCCACGCCTGTGCTAATGGGTATTGGAATTGTAGAAGACATTCGAAAATGTGTTACAAGTGATATGAAAAATAAGGGAGATATATGGATTGTTGGGAAAAGTGAGGAACAAATGGGTGCAAGTTTGTACTACAGGACACAAGGGATTAACTGCCCTAATGTGCCTACTACTGATTTTGATTCATTCATTCCTAGAATGGAACAACTTATTGAAGCTATAGAATCTGGAGAGGTATCTGCATGCCATGACGTTTCCACGGGTGGAATTGCTTTAGCTGTAATAGAGATGTGTATGGGAGGCGTTGGTGCAAAAATAAATTTATCCGGAGATATGCGAGATGATTTAGAATTATTTAGTGAATCTAACGGAAGGTGGATAGTGCAAGTTAAGCCAGAATTTGAAGAAACATTCTCTAATAGATTTGATTTTGCAAGAAAAATTGGTCACGTGGATAAAGATATTAGCTTTAATTTGAGTAAAGGTGAGGAAGTAAGATTTTCTATCGATGAATTAAGAAAAATATGGACGGACCCGCTCTGGAAAAGACTGGCTTAAGCTTTTATTCTGCCTCTAAATCTAAAAAATATGTCGACAGATGCAACTAGTAGTTACGTAGCTGATACCGGGTCTATTGAGGCCATTTTAATTTTACTTGTATTTTTGATAGCTTTCGCTTTAATTTTAGGGGAAATTGTAGATCGTGTTTTAGCCGCTTGGGGTGGCGCTGTTGGAATGCTCTTAATTGGAACTTACTACAATTCTCTAACTTGGTGTACAGGAGGCGGTCACGGTGAAGCTGGAGCTGTGTGTGAAAATAATCTGTTTAATGCTATTGATTTCAACGTCATAGGATTGCTTTTGGGAATGATGATATTTGCCGGGATGCTAGAGATAAGTGGTTTCTTTGAATTTGTGGCAATAAAGGCTACAAAATTATCTGGAGGCGATCCTTGGAAATTAGTATTCTATCTAGGAACTTTTACCACAGTAATTTCTGTCTTTATTGATAATGTTACAGCTTTGATTCTAATAGCACCTGTAACGCTAAAAATTTGCTCTAAGATTGAAATTAGCCCAATCCCTCCACTAATTGCCCTTGCAATCTTTTCAAACACTGGAGGTGTAGCAACATTAGTAGGAGATCCTCCTAACGTTTTAATCGCGTCATATGCAAGCGCTCGAGGCTTAGGATTCGGTTTTATGAGTTTTATTTACCACCTAACTCCTTTGGCCATAGTTGCTTGGGGTGCTACTCTATGGTTTATGCATCGTCACTTCAAAAAATGGAGAGAAGTTAAACCTCAAAATGTGGAGGAAGTAACTAGTGAAGATGAATGGGCTGCTGTAAAAAATGATACTTTGATGTACAGAACTTTAGGGGCTTTGGCAGTAACTGTTGTAATGTTTGCTGCAGTAGAACTTTTACATTTAGATTTAGAAATTTCCGCAGTTTCTCTCGGCGGTGCNGGTATTGCCATGTCAATTAGTATGCTAGGCGTTCCTGAAGAAAAACGTATGGATATCCATGAAGTTGTACATAAGGTCGAATGGGGTGCACTTTTATTCTTCGCAGGCTTATTTGTTATGGTCGGAGGATTGGAAGCTATGGGATATCTAGAAGCTATAGCTAATATGATATTTGATGGTTTTGGACCCGATGGATCTGTACACAACAGTCCTGTAGTATTGGTTATTGTCCTAATTTGGGTTTCAGCTATTGCATCTGCCATCGTTGATAATATTCCTTTTTGTGCAGCTATGTTACCTGTAATTCTAGAAATAGGAGAATTGAGTAAAGATCCAATAACTGGTGTAGCTGAAGTAGACATTATCCCTCTATATTGGGCTTTGGCTATTGGCTGCGGCTTTGGGGGAAATGCTACCCCTATTGGTTCTAGTGCAAATGTTATGACTATTGCAATTAGCGAAAGAGGCGGACACAAAATTTCAACCAAGGAATGGTTAGGTGTAGGTGTTCCTGTAATGATNATAACTTGTACTATAGGCTCAATAGTTGTTGCCCTATTCTACGACCATTTCCTAACTGCTTAGTTATCAGTATCTGAACACTTAGAACAAAGTCCCTTAGAATTTAAAGAATTATCGCACTGAAGACAGTCTTGCTTTTCCAAGAACGTTTCTAACCAGGCTGATTGTAACTCTGGTTCGTCTGCACTCTTGAGCATTTCAAGTTCGTACTCGCCTCTGCCGCTTTTGTCGAATAATTCAGTTAGATAATTCACATTAAATGAAACCGATTTTTTACCAGTAATACTCTTCTTTGGAAATAAGGGCGAAAGAAATACTCCTGTAATAAAAGAAGCCATATGAGTTCCATGGCCTATTCCATCTTGAGTATTCATTCCAACATAAAGAGTTTCCATAGCTACAAAAACTATAGTTGCAAGAATAACAGGAACTCTTTGAAGGAAAATAAAACCTAAAAGCATGGGAATCTCGTCTCTAGGGTAAAGTAAGGCAAAACCTCCCATTATCCCAAAAACTGCACCTGATGCTCCTATATTGATAGTTTCTAAGCCTTCAGCATTGTACACAGAAACTAACCCTGTGATTAAAGAACCCAATATTCCAGAAATAAAATAAAGATAAAAGAATGTACGTGAGCCTACTCTTTCCTCAAACGGCACACCAAGTAAAATTAGCACCAGCATATTCATTAAAATATGCATAGACCCACCATGCATGAACATCGCTGTAATAATAGAAATTAAGCGAAATTGAGGCTCTGCTAAATATTTTGATTTAAAACCTAAATCAAGAAGCGCATCAATACCATCCTTTGGAGATACTAGATATATCATCCACCAACCTGCGAATATTGAAAAATTGATGAAAACCAATGACTGAGAGACCATGAATCGATTACTCAGGCAGTAGTACGAGACTAATAGTCCTGTAACAATCAAAACCAATGTTCCCATTGATGGCAAAGGCTCAACCATATTTCCAATTTAAAACTGGGCTGAATTAAAGCTGACGCTAGATCTTAAAGCGGAAAATAGGGGGAAGTAAAACTTCCCCTTTTCCTCATTGACTTACTTATTCTTCTTCTCTTCTTAGAGAAGCACCAGCTGCTGCAACTAATGCTGCTACAGACATTCCAACTATTCCAAGTGCGAAAGATGGAGTAGATGATTTGTCCTTAACAACTGCAATCTGTCCNAATGCGTCGTTGTCATCTTTTTGGTTCAAGTACTCATCTTGTTTCTTGTGACCATTATCGATGTCAATTTGCTCTGGCTCTGGATTNATCATTGCGTATAACTCAACATTTGTGAAATCTTGAGTTGTTTCACCTGGTATGAATGCTTCTTCCCAAACTGCNGTTATTGGATACCATGTTTGGTAAATTCCTTGAGATTCAAGAACTGGCTTAGGTGCCATAACTGGCTCTGTTGTAGATGCAACTCTTGTCATACGTTTGACTCCGTCTGGAGTGTTGTATGCATCTCCGGTTGAATCAATAACNTAGACTACCATTAAAACATCAGAAGCGTAGTTTCCTTCGTTCCATGCTTTTACAGTAATTGCTAATGAATCACCTTCGAGTACTCCTTGTCTGTCGTATGACATTTCACCTAGTACAAATTGTGACGGTTTGATNAACAAGGTTGCCGAAGTTGGCTCTCTCATCTCTTCATCACTACCTGTATCTACTGGATCCATTTTTACATCAAACTTGCGGTTTCCTGCAGGTTCACCTTTCTCTGCGTCAAAGTCTGGAGCCAAGAATCTAACAGTAATCATTGCTTCATCATCTGGAGCCATTTCAACTCCATANGTGTAAGTTCCATTACCATCTGATGTTGAAGTCATATCATTAGCTTCAACTCCATTAATCATGACTTGTACAGTTATTGTGAATGCTGCACCCATGTACTCTTTACCTTGAGCTACCAAAGATGGTGTGAACTGGAATTCATTATCTTCGGTACCTATGTTCTTAGCAAAGTAGTCCATTTCAACTGCTAAACTTGGGAATATCTCATAAGTTAGCTTGTTTGGATTGTCCTTAGCAAAGAAGAAACCAGTATCTTGTGTTCTCACAACTTGTACGTTTCCAATTTCAGCTGTGCCTTCAACACCGCGAGCTCTGAATACGAATGCGTAAGAATTATCTTCTTCCGGACTGTATGCTAAGCTGTTGTAACCCAATTTATTAGAATCTAAGTAGATGTAATATGGGTTCCAACCACTGTCTCCGGTCAAAGAATCTCCGACTTCAGAATGGTCTGAACCATCCATTATCGTGAATCCATTTGCACCCCAAAGAGCTAGAGTTCCTGCATCATCGATATCTGAACCTTTCTTTTGTGCGTAAACAGATATTGCGCTGTCATCAGAAAGATCATACTTAGCCCAGAAGAACAAGTATGATTCNGCTGACCACACATTGATGTAGTTTGTTCTTGCTTGTTCATCTGCACTGTTGTCAGATGCTACTGTGATTGTACCTTCCATCATTGGATGATACTTACAATAGTATGTGAACACACCTACTTCATTGAAAGTTAACTGGTAAGANCTACCTGGTGCGATATCAAATGAATCNAACTCTGATGCTTTGTCAGTTACTGTGTGAGTCATACTGTCTGAATTAGTCCATGTTACTGTTGTTCCAACTTGAACGGTAGGTGATTCTGGAACAAATCCAGTACCTTGACCTGCAATATCAATTGCTAAAGTTCCCGTTGCAACTCCAGTTTCATCCCAATCTACTGCAAGTGCACCATCGCCAACTTCTGCTGGTACATCTGTTGCTGCAGCCCAGTTAGAGCCACCTGCCAACATTGGTGTTCCCATGTNAGCACCAAGACCTACTAACAGCATATGATTTGCATCGTTATTTGCTGAGAATAAATCTGACAACATATCTCCATTAGAATCTGCAACCATTACACCAGCNGTGTACATACCTGCAGAAGACATACCTGGGAAATCAAAAGTAATTGTAGGTGTTGATTCACCTGCAAATGTATTTCCNTTTTCATCATAGTATGCCATATCCAAGTTGCCCAATGCACTAGAATCAGACCATAGCTCGTTACCGCTCATATCATTAACATACGCATACGCATAGGCTTCTGACATTGCGCCACCTGCTCCGAGATCTCCTTTACCTTGGTTTAGGAAAGAAGTAGTGATTGTAGTTGATTCACCGACTTCTAATGTGTAAGGTANTGATGAGCTGGTTTGTTTNAAATCAAAACCAAGACCGTAGATACCAACATTATCAATGCTCCAAGTACTTCCCCAGTTAGGGAAAGCTCCACCGTATCTGAATCTAATTCTAACGTTATCGAAACCTTCACCTGTGTAATCATTCAANCTACATTGTGACTCTACCATGCTGTTACCAGCTGATGAAGACCCAACGAATGCTTGTTGACCACGTAGTGGGTTACCATAGTAGGCGTAGTTGTAAACGGTTCCACCGTAGCCTTCACCAGAAGTTACTGGTAATGCAGCCCAACTGTCTCCACCNTTTGTACTGATTTCCACTCTACCACCATCGTAATAGTANCTGAANCTACCGATACTGGCGTAGAATGAGAAANCATGATCAAACACTAATTTAGCTGATGTNGCTTGTGAAAGATCNATTACTGGTGACATTAGACTTACNTCATCACCATTGTATGATGTTCCGTATGCATCAGGNCCAACCCACCAAACTGGTGAATCTGGTGAACTTGATGTTGCATCTGGCCTCCACTGGTGTCCATCTTTAGGACCTCCATCTTTAGCTGATGTCCAGTCATCTTCGTAATATCTCCTGTTCAAATCATCATTCTTGTTAGATGTTGCGTCAGCATCTGCTGTAGTTCCTGCTATGGTAAACATAGTTTCACGTGTTGCTGCTGCCACATTATCGCCCTCGAAATCATCTCCAGCTGAAGGATCTGATCCTATCCAAGTGGTGAACTCTATCTTGTATTCACCTGGTACTTGGAAATGATAGTCTTTTGAGTATTCGAACTTTTCACCGCTGACAAATGGCCCTGCAGCTCCAGAAATTGCTGTAATTTCTTCAAACACTACAGATTCCATACCTGTTCCAGTGAATGATAATGCGTCAATGTACCAGTGCTCTCCGTCACCTGGATATTGATACCTGTACATTCCTACTTGGAACTTAAGCTTGACTTCGGTTTCTCCAACGTAGTCTGCCATGTCAAATACAGTTTCAATGTATTTATCTTGATTATCAGAAGCTGTTCCACTTACACCTGAACAGTCACCACAGTGAACGAATCCTGCTTGGTTGTATAATGGATTTGCATAGAATGCATAGTTATACATTGTTCCAGGGTATCCACCTTCTGGTGTAAACAATTCCCAATTATCTCCATTGTCTGTAGAAATCAAGACCTGTCCACCATTGTATGCTGTACTCATTCCTGAGTAGTAATCGAAATTATACCTGTGTTTCAAAGTTAATTTCAAATCACTTTCAGCATCTGCAAAATTCAAAGTTGGTGTAGTAGTTGCTGTTAATCCACCACTGTAGTACATTTCGAACTCACCNTCTTCTGGACCGAATGCAGTTACATCNTCATCTGCTACAATAGTAAATCCTGCNGGACTTCCCCATGAAGCACAAGTTCCGTATGTTGTATTACATTCCTTGTCTGTCATAGTCCAACCTGCAGTTTCAGCATCTGAGGTTGCTGTATANTCTTCTAGATCNTCACTAGAATCNTAAGTTGCAAGTCCCATAGGTCCTAATTGTAACCTTAGCTTAGCTGCTCCTGCTGTTTGGTTGTTAATTCCTGCATTAATTACAGTNGTAGATAATGCGACCGTGTCATCTATTCCNATAGGGTCTGGAAGCTCAAGGGCACTAACTCCTAC
Organism: Methanobacteriota archaeon; assembly: GCA_002724775.1. Classification (GTDB taxonomy): domain Archaea; phylum Thermoplasmatota; class Poseidoniia; order MGIII; family CG-Epi1; genus CG-Epi1. The sequence goes on along the minus strand of PBPR01000025.1, from coordinate 13,384 downwards.
GTTATCATTGTACACAAGACCTGTGACTGCAAAGTCATCAAATCTCAAGAATGAATTATAGAATCCATATCCTGTTGGTATCGATGACCATCCTGCAACCCATCTGAACATGATGTCATCTTGTCCAGTGTATGCGTCTAGGTTGAATTTTACATCAATGTACTTGTTCGAATCAGGTGAACTGGTGAATCCAGTACTAGATCCGTAGNATGTGTACGCTGGTTGACCACGTAGTGGATTTCCATAGTATGCGTAATTANAGATACTGTTTGGATAACCTCCAATAGGNGTTATCATAGACCAAGTACTACCACCATCTTCTGATATTTGTGCTTGGTATCCGTCATATGTGTAATATCCATAATATGCTATTTTCATCTGAAGTTCAGCTTCAACTGGCAATCCTAGATCTAATGCTGGCGTAGCAACATAAGTATCTGAAGGTACCGGATTACTATTTCTGTAACCACTGTCCATCGAGTTAGAACCACTAGATGCAGTTATTGAACGAACTGCCCAATCACTAGTTCCATACTGAACTTTACCTGTGCTCCATCCCTGATCTGCTCCTTCAAAGTCATCTGAGAAGATAACATATTTTACTTCTCTGAAAACAACAACACGTTGATTTGTTTTGTCTTCATCGTTTTCATTACCAGGAACATTAATGGAAATACCTACNGTATCGCCAACCTGTAATCCTTCTGCACTAGGCTTGAATTTATTTGTTGCAAAGAAACTTACTGATTCTGATGCTTTNNAATCAAGAGAATCAATAGTTTGAGTTTCTGATNCAAANGTTTCNTCNGCTTCNAGNACTGTAGTAGTTACNTCGTCAACTCTGAAGAATGCATTGTAGTATGACATTGAATATGTGTTGTATCCAACAACAAAACGTACTCGAACGTCGTCATATCCTGTGTACTCATCTAGAGTAGCTGTTGCCTCTTTCCAATTTTCTGTGTTAGAGTAAGATGAATATCTACCATCTGTGTCATAGTATGTCCATGCATCTCTTGATGTAACTAATGGATTNCCCCATGTTGAATAGGTTGTTCCATAGTANTTCTTNCCTGATAACTTGTCATTATCNACATAATCCCAGTTGTTACCACCATCTGTTGATACTTCCATATATGCTCCTTCATANCTGAAGTAGAAATTGTAAGATATTTTGAAAGACATCTTGAATCCTACAGCTTCACTGAGATNCATTGCTGGTGAACTCAATGCTGCGAGATATGTTGGTGCTGGACCGATTGTTGTGGTTGCAGTACCTGAACTGCTTCCGGATTCGAAGTAGTAGACTGCATCTTGATAATTATTGAATGAATAATAATTGTATGCATAGTTACTAGACACATAAATGTCTTCTGAATCTGTTACAGCAACTGAACCTTTGTAAGTTCCTTGTGTGAAGGAACCCCATAGTGTAGTAATACTACTTAGTGAACTGGTAGGCATTTTCTTCATACCGCCNTACCATGAGGAATAATAGTATCCTGCTGTGTAAACATAATCTTCGTGCACATCTACACTAGTTGTATATCTTGCTCCAGTGTAAACTTGAGTGTAACATGAAGTGCTTGCACAGTAGCTGCCATCTGTACCTCTTTCATAGGCTCTTAATCGGCCTTGNTATTCTCTGTAAACAATGTAGACATCACCTGTACTTTCATCGACATCAATATCTTGTGAATAATACCATGATGATACTCCACTACCGTAACTAATTGACTTACCATTAGTTGCTAAGTTCGAGGTTGAAAAACCTANTATCTTACGGTAACTGCTACTTGATGATGTTTGTAGAAGGAATAATTCGTCTGCTCCTTCATAAATTGCTAAAGCTGTACCATACCTTCCTGCGGTTGAACAGCTTCCTACCATTGTACCATCGTCTCTATCCCATTTACATATGCGTGTTGTTGAGGAATAAGTACTAGATGCTCTTGCTAAAGTGTAGTAATAATCTTCATCAGAAGTTATGTCAAGAACATTTCTTAGGTTTGTAGTGTCTGGTCCAATTATAGTGCTAACTGAATTAGAGTCAGATGTATCAATTTTCTTAATAGAATTGTCATCTTTATCTGCCACAACTATGTCTTCACCATCGTAGTGAATTCTTTGTTGNCCGCTAAATAATCCGCTGAAAGTGGTTGATTTACGTCCGGANGACCAAGAACCATCNTCAGTTCCTTCTGAACCGTAGTTGTAGTTTCCAACTCCATCATTCAGAGCTTGAGTCCATTTGCTTGTAGCTCCACCTATTCCAGAGTGGGTCCANCCTTGTGCGTCAGATCTGTCATTGAAATCATATTCTGTGACTGTTTCTTTAACTGAGAAAATATTAGCTGTAACATCAACATCAGTTTCAGGAACTGGTGTACAATCTCCAGCAGTATCACAATTGACACCGTTGTTAGTTACGGTTGCTCCTAGAACGTTATCTTCTGCCAATGAAATTGGTTGTGGAATTGTAGTTGCTGATAATTTTAAATCGTTCCTCTTTGGAGGCGGTGCCACGAATTTTACGGCCGTTTCATCAGCTATAGTTGAAGAAGGAGTAGATCTGTATTTGTATTGCAAACCATACTGCGTTCCATCAACNGTACCTTGAATACCTGAAGTTAAGTATTCGTTATCATAGAATGAACCGCCAGTTGCATCTTTATATTGTAATACAATACTGTTGGAACCTTCGTTCAAAATAATTTGCCAAGTAATNGTGTTAGTTGCCCAGGCACTACCACTGTTACAATACGAAGAACCATCTCTGGCACTCCAGTATACTTGGTCTTGCATTTGTATAATTAATTGTCTAGAACCTTCACTTCCAACTGTTTCATAGTAAACACCAGAGTTAGGATTCCTAGAAGTACAGAAACCACCGTCAAACCATCCTGCAACTACTGCATTTTGACCTAGCTGAGTTGCTGGAAGTGCATAAGGNGTCCATGCATTCGAAACTGCTCCGCCGAATGTAATGTAACCATTATCTCCTCCATTGTAGAATTTGTCATACGAAGTTTCATAAAATTCAAAATCAAACCCAATGTCNAATGGACCTTGTGCTCCATCTGTAGTACTGCCAAGTAGTTTTGTTCCACTACTTACAATATCTGTCCAAGCATAAGTTGGACCGTCTGATTCTGCTGAATCTTTAAAACTATAACCGTAGCTATCGCTTCCGGTTCTTGCCGATGCCTCTGGTGCAAACAGTACGAACGTACTGGTGACCATAGTCACGACGACTACAATAGCCATTAGCTTTGCAGCCCAATCTCTCTTTTCTATTTTATAGGTTTCTTGCATATGTACACACCTTGGTTGAGTCCTTAAATCAACAGGAATTACCCCGTTGAAGGATTACATACATGACGCCAATATATTATAAAGGTTGGCATTTATTTTTTCAACANCAAAAATGAGAAGCTATTTTAAGGGTAAAATTATATTGAATTTATGGTTATCGGTGTCTTAGCTCTACAGGGTGCAGTTTCAGAACATTGCAGAGCTCTAGATTCATTACAAGTAAGAAGTAAAGAAGTAAGAAATCTAGATGACATAATTGGTGTAGATGGGCTAATTATGCCAGGTGGAGAATCTACAACTTTACGTAAGTTACTCAAAAACACTGGTCTTTGGAAATTTATAATGAAGAGTGAACTACCTATTCTAGGAACTTGTGCAGGAGCGATATTATTAGGAAAAAGNAATGATGAAACATTTCAGAAAATGGATTTTACTGTTGATCGAAATTATTACGGTAGACAAATTGATTCATTTGAAGAAATCTTAGAAATTGAAAATTATCCAAATTTTAGAGGTGTTTTCATTAGAGCACCTGCAATAACAGATGTAGGAATATCGAAACCTATTGCATATTGCAACGGTGAGATTGTAGGATGTACAGACGGAAAAAATATGGCATTAACTTTTCATCCAGAATTAACAAGTGATAGCTATTTTCATGAAATGTGGCTGAGGAATATCTAATGAAAGATCCGAAAGGTAGAAAAATTATAGGATTTGATAAACACGTATTTGTTTGCGAAAATGTAAGAGAAGAAAATCATCCCCGAAAATGCTGCTCTAGTAAAANTAANAGTAACATTAAAATTTTGTTTAAAAAAGAGTTAGAAAAGTATGAAAGTATCAACATTAGANTAAACTCTGCAGGGTGTCTNGANTTTTGCGAGCAAGGTCCCACTNTCGTTGTTTATCCTGAAAGNATTTGGTATTCNATTAAGAATCCTGAAAAAGATATTCCAGAGATAGTACAAGAACACCTTATCAACNGAAAAACTGTAGAAAGGTGTTTGATAAAATTGTAATGGTGCGGGGGGAGGGATTCGAACCCACGTACCACTAAGGATCGGATTTTGAGCCCGACGCAATTGGCCAGACTATGCGACCCCCGCACTATATTTCCACCAACATAGCTCTATTTTAGGAGCGCGGTATTGAAACATAATGAATATGCTTATCGGGTGGGATAAGGCTGTAAAAGATTTAAGCGAAAATGATGATGTAATCGCAAGAATTATTGCAAATTATCCAGACGAAAGAATGGAAATGAAAAATGATACATTGCATACTTTAGTAAGATCAATTGTAGGGCAACAAATCTCAGTAAAAGCTGCAGATGCAATTTGGAACAGGTTGGAAAAAGCATGCGGAAACTCAATAAATGAAAAAAATTTACTAAAACTAAATACTGAGGAATTGAGAGAGACCGGGCTATCTAAAACTAAATCAAGCTACATACTAAATGTGGTAGATGCGAATTTATCAGAGAAAAAATGGGAGAATATGAGTGATGAAGAAGTCACAGAGGAATTGTGTAAAATTAAAGGAATAGGACCTTGGACTGCAGACATGTTCCTCATATTTAGATTAGGAAGAACCAACATTTTACCGCTAGGTGACATTGGACTAGTAAATGCAATAAACTTACATTATAATGATAAAGAGAAGCTAAGGAAGGAAGAATTAGCTAAATTCAAAGACAAATGGAGTCCTTGGAGCTCGATTGCCACGTGGTATATGTGGAGAAGTTTGGACCCTGTACCTGTAGAGTACTGAATTTATTTGAATCTTTGCTGAGATTGCCAGACTGCTCCGACCAGGTGCCGAATTAACCTTGCTGCCAGAGCTGATGTATTCCCATTATCATGAGGTGGGCAGACTTCAACACAATCAAACCCAACTATTCTATCTGAAAAAAAGTTGATGGTTTGAATAACTTCATACGGAGTCATACCAAGTGGCTCAGGAGTGCCAACACCTGGTGCAAATGCAGGGTCAATTGCGTCCATATCTAGACTCAAGTAAATTGGGCCTTCAAGATCCTCAATTACATCTGATAAATACTCTCTCAATTCAGTCCATCCTGACTCCAAGAAATTTAACCCGACAGATCTAGCTTCAGATATCTCAGATTGAGACACTGAACGAATGCCCACAGGACGAACTTTGTCAATGCCTACTATGTCAGTAACTCTCCTGGTTACTGTAGCATGCGAAAGAGGATTATTCTCATATTCTTTTCTGAAATCCAAATGTGCATCCAAAATAACAACTGCAAGAGTAGGGTACTTCGCATGAAGAGCTTTGACTGCCGGAGGCGTCAAAGAATGTTCACCTCCCAAACCTATGGGAAACTTATTACTATTGACAATTTTAGAGACTACATCTTCAACTGCAGCTTCATTTTTTTGTTGATCCGAAACAATTTCAATATTACCCCAATCATTCATAGAGACATCAGTGATATCAACACCTAGCTCTAACAAATACGTTTCAAAGTTGTAACTATGCTTGCGTATCTCATCCGGTGCTAACGCAGCACCTTTTCTGAAGCAAGCTGTACCGTCATATGGATAGCCATAATATACAAATTTCGAATTGTCAAATGATGACTCTGCGTCTGCAAAGAATTCCGTCACGTTAGTCTGTTACCAAAACTCTACCCATAGCAGATAGGTATACTATTTCATTTCCAGGTTCCATATTTCCGTGGAATTTTTCTGGAATAACTGACATAGGTACATTAAAAGTATTGTAATCTTCTAAATCCATCATCTGAATTTCAGAACCTAAATTGGCTAAAACTTGAGCTTTACGGCGGTCTACCTGAGGTACGTGAACTTTATGCTTTACAGGATGTACCAACGACCTTTTCTGACCGTCGAAAAGACCAATAGCAACCATACGGGCTTTTGCTTCACCATGTTTTCCTGGTTTAGATGTAACGTATTCAACTAATTTACATGGTTCATCGTCTATGACAATGTATCTGCCTACTTTCAAAGTCCTAATTTCTTGAATTGATGTTTGACTCATTTGTTCACCACTCTAAATCTCGCCACATGTCATCCGAGAGATACCCATAAAGAGTATTGCGTCCCGATATGTTACGCCTTAAACGATTAAAAATATCGATTGATACTTCTAACGCTGGATCGTTATTTTCTTCGTGTAAAGCCTCTAATCGTTGAATCAATTGCTCTATACTAATCATGGACTTATGTCCTCATTAAACCTGCTGTTGATAACTCTTCCTTAATGTTTCGAACAGCATCTTTGATATTGTTTACTTCTCTAGCGCCTACACATACCATTTTTCCGCTTCCAAATAATAAAAGAACAACTTTTGGATCATCCATGCGATAAACTAATCCAGGGAAAGCCTCTGGTTCATATTCCACATTTTCAAATCCTAATGACATCGCAATCTGAATCAAGTTGAGTGTAGATTCTAAATTGGTTGTTGCTACTATATTTTGTATTACTATATCTGGCTCATCTTTAACAGGCATATCTAAAACTCTTAGTTCGTCAACTACCTTGTTTATTGCAACATGAACATCTGGAATAGATCTTGCACCTGTACAAACTACCTTACCACTTCTGAATATTAACACTGCAGTTTTAGGTTCTGCTAGTTTGTAAATCAAACCGGGAAATCTGTCTTGATCGTATTCTGCACCTTCTAACTGAAAAGCTATATCTTGAAGCATCAATTCTTTACCAATTGACGCACTGGCTACCACGTTTACTACTATAATTTCTGCCATAGTTCCTCCTCGGAGAACTGTGTATATAAAGGGTCTATTTAAAGGTTTAAATACTCAGTTAAGAAAAAAGAAACCTAAATATTAAGTATCAATCGAAGAAAATATCTCTGTATTAACCTTTTTTACAAGCCATGTATGTAAACTGGATAATGACAAAATATGCTGCATCAATGGATGATGTAATTGCTGCGTCAAAAAGAATAGAAGGACATGGACATAGAACACCCATCCTAACAAACAAAACAATTGATGATTTAACTGGAAAAAAAATATTTTTTAAGTGTGAAAACTTTCAAAAAATAGGCGCCTTCAAATTTAGAGGAGGATGGAATACCATCTCTTCTCTTAGTGAGGAAGAAGCTTCAAACGGAGTTTGTACACACAGCAGTGGAAATCATGCACAGGCTGTAGCATATGCAGCGATGAAACGCAATATTCCTGCATACATAGTTATGCCAAGAAATGCTCCAAAAGTGAAAATTCAAGCTGTAGAAGGATACAATGCAAAAATTACACTTTGTGAGCCGACATTGAAAGCTAGAAGAGAAACACTTGAAAACATTGCCAAAAAAACTGGAGCATATGTTGTACATCCTTTCAATGAACCTAAGGTAATAGCAGGACAAGGTACTTCCGCAATGGAAATGATAGAGGATATTGGCGATCTAGACGCAATATGTGCTCCTATTGGAGGAGGTGGACTGATGTCAGGGACGTGTATAGCTGCAAGAAGTATGCTGCCAAATGTCCGATTATTTGGAGCTGAGCCAAAAGGTGCTGACGATGCATATCAATCACTAAAGAAAGGAAAATTAATNCCNCAAGANAACCCAAATACTATTTGTGATGGGCTATTGACTAGCATGGGAGAAAATACTTGGAATATATTGAAGGATCACCTTGAAGATATTATTACAGTTAGTGATGAAGAAGTTGTAACTGCTATGAAACTAATTTGGGAAAGAATGAAAATTATTATTGAGCCAAGTTGTGCAACTCCTCTTGCAGCAGTTTTAACNCCNNAATTCCGTGAATTAGAAAACATAGAGACTATTGGAATAATTTTNACTGGTGGAAACGTAGATTTNGCAAAATTACCTTTCTANAATAAATGGCGGGCCTGCAGGGATTCGAACCCTGGATCTTCTGGTTAGAAGCCAGACGCCCTTCCAGGCTAGGCTACAGGCCCTAATTACGTTTGAGAAGAGGTTGCATTTATTGTTTTGTCAGGAATTGGGATATTTAGATNATCAATTACNCTTTCAGCNGAAAATAAAGCCCCCTGAACTGAAGGATGNGTNGTAAAATCTCCTGCAAGNAGNATTCCTTTCTCGGAGATTGGTTCTCTGGTTCTACCAATATGATCAATNTCTATCAANGGNAGCGCATTATCGACTTTAGTTACTGTCACAAACTCCCANTCTCTAACTTCTTTNCCAAACCAAGTCTCGAACTCTAATAATATANCNTCTTGATTCTCTTTTAATGAATCTGCATCTTCNCCTACTACTGTAGCAATTACTAACTGAGGATGATAGGGNTGTGNATGGGCNTGGAGAATTTTGTTTCCATTCAAACCNTATTTTTCATTAATTAATAATCTATTCTTAGACANTGGATTNTNATNNGCATTGAACACAATTGTNGCAGTTTTCTTTACNTTTTTCAAAGGCTCNCGACTNAGGAGATGAAAGCTAACGTTTTGCGGAGTAGCTAAAACTACTTTATCGAATTTCTCAGTTTGCTTTTTACAAGTAATAGTCGTTGATGATACTTCATCAACTTTAGAATTAAAGCGTATTTGTGTACTGGTTAACTTATTGGCTAATTGATTAGGTACGGCTTGAATGCCNTCCTTTAGCATAATCATTGAACCCAAACTCATTGCAGACCAAGTAAATGAAGCAAAACTCATGCGTTCTTCCAAATCNGGATCAAGAGTTATTCCTGTAAATANTGGACGAAGAATATTCTGAACAAGATTATCCGAGAAACCTCTATGTTTAAATCCGTCAATGATGTTTTTTGACTTGGAGTCGAGAGGTTGTTCTATATCTCTTCGATTTGAGTCTAACCTCCATCTTAAAAGTCTAATACCATCTCGTAAACCAGTTGCTTTNAATGTTGGGAAAAGCTTGAGAGGCATACTTATCGCATCTGCAAACAATTGTCTTGTTCCTGTATCAGGATCAATACTCTCAGTACATTTTTCCATTTCCTTAAATTCGAGTTTGCTAAAGTCAATCCATCTGTGTAATGATGGATATGCTGTATGCAAAACATGAAAACCAATATCAATTATGTAGGTNCCGAAGCGAATAGAAGACATTCTACCACCAACATCGCTCTCAGATTCAAAAATTACTACTTCATGTCCTGCTTTTTCTGCTGCTAATGAAATAGCTAAGCCTGAAATTCCTGCTCCAACTACCCCTATTTTCATTTAAAAAATTTAATGGACTTCGCTGCCGTCTTCAATATCTTTATCTGGTTCTAGTAAACTAACTACTCCTTCTCCCTCAGCTGCGAGTAGCATGCCATTTGACTGCTCTCCTCTAAATTTAGCAGGAGCCAAATTAACCAAAACTGCAATTTTTTTACCTAATAAATCTTTATTTTCGTAAATGCCTCTGAGCCCAGTTACAATTCTTTTAACTGGACCTCCGAAGTTAACGTCGAGAAGCCATAGCTTATCTGCATTAGGATGTTCTTCAACTTTCTCAACTGTTCCAATTCGTATGTCTAATTTCTTAAAATCATCAAAAGTGACTTCGGGTTTGACATTAGCTAGCTCATTTGTTTCTTCTGGTGGCATTTCTTTCTCCAATATTTCTTCCATGTTTAATTTTGTGAACAGAGGAAGTGGTTGTTTTAATTCAAAACTTTCTTGATAATCAAGTGCTGAATTCCAACCTAAATCTTCAATTTTAGAATCTTTACCCAAATAATTCCATGCTTTTTGAGAGGACTCTGGCAAAAACGGCGACATCAGTACTGATAAACTACTTGAAAAATTTAGGAACTGAACTAATGTAGTCTCGCAAGCTNCTCTATCTGCNTTCACTTGTTTCCANGGNGCTGCATCGTTCAACGCAATATTTCCTGCCTGAGACAATTCCATTATAGCTTGTANAGCTTTCTTAAATTTACANGCTTCTAGNGCTTCAGAAACTTTNTCAAANGCTTTNTTGGTTTTTTCANTTAATTCAGNNTTGACTGGATNTTGTGATGACAAACCTTCTGGNAAATTTTTATTTGCAAATGACATTACTCTGTACATTANNTTNCCATAATTNCCNATNAATTCNGTNTTNATNCNNGTNACNTAATCTTCCCAAGTGAAATTAGCATCCTTTTGTTCTGGCATAATTGAAGCAAGATAAAAGCGGAGTAATTCTGGNTCNTACCTNTCCAAATANTCAGGAATCCAAATAGCATGCCTTCNAGATTTTGANAATTGAGANGAATCTAACAATAAATATTCATTNGCTGGAACATCATATGGTAATTTGTATCCACAACCTGATAACATAGCTGGCCAAATTATGGTGTGGAAAGGTATGTTATCCTTGGCCATGAAGTAGTAATGCTCCGAATCTTCATTTTCCCACCACTTCTTCCATTCCTCAGGCTTACCTTGATTTTTTGCCCAGTGAACTGAGGCTGAATAATAACCCATCACGGCTTCAAACCAAACGTACATTCTCTTATTTTCATAACCTTCTCTTGGTATTTCAATGCCCCAATCTAAATCTCTAGTAACTGCCCTATCAATCAATCCTTCTTTNAGCCAATTTCTTGTAAAATTAATTACAGAAGAACGCCAGTGCTCCTTACCTTCTGATAGCCAGTCTAATAATACGTCTCTAAATTCAGATAGTTTGAAAAATAAATGCTCTGTTTCTCTAAACTCAATCTTCGCATCTGGATTCAACTTAGAACGTGGATTAATCAACTCTTTGGAGTCTAAAGTTTTTCCACAATCATCGCACTGATCGCCTCTCGCAGACTCATAATTACAGTGAGGACAAGTTCCTTCTACGTATCTATCAGGTAAAAATTGATTTGCAATGGGATCGTAAGGCTCTTCTGAAATCCTCGGCTCAATGTAGCCATTCTCATCTAATTTTTTTAATATTGATAGAGCAACTTCAGCATGCTCCTCTGTGTGAGTGTGACTGAACAAATCAAAAGAAATACCCATTCTTTCAATAGAGTCACTGTTAAGCTTGTGGTATTCCATTGCTACTTGTTCTGGAGTCTTACCTTCTTGTTGTGCCGTAACTGTAATCGGTGTACCATGCATATCGCTTCCACTAACCATCAAAACTTTATTGCCTTTGAGACGATGGTATCTTGCAAATATGTCTGGTGGCAAATAACAACCTGCCATATGCCCCAAATGCAAGGGACCGTTGGCATACGGCCATGCCACACATACTAAGACGTGCTTCACAATTATCTGAATTTCATGCTGTTATAATAGATTATGCAAAAATAACTATCATAGTAATTAATCCATTCCAGATAGCATGAGCTATAATACTTGGATAAATACTTCCAGTTTTTACTCTGATCCATCCATATAGGCATCCGCCNCCAAAAGCCAATCCCATTGCAATAGGCTCATGAACTATAGAAAAAATGAATGAAGATATTAATATTGAAGTAATTGCACTGTAACGTTTAAGCAACATAGTAAGAATAAAACCTCTGAACAGAAATTCTTCAGCAAACGGAGTAAAAACTGAGACCGTTAGTGCTAAAATGATTAGTGAAAAACCTGAAGACTCTTTGAATAAATTAATTACCTCTTGTTGTTCGGCATCTGGAAATACCAAAAGTGTGAAAGCTGCATGTAGTGGTAATATAACAAATAAATCTAGTAATATTACCCAACCAATTAGCTTCCAAGTGCTGAAGCTATTATCAAATGACAGTAATTGCTTAATTTCTTCCTTAGGAAGTACATTTTGAAGAACTATTAAGACTAAAAAACCTGCCGATATTGTAAATGCTGGAAGAAATACTTCTTCACTGCTAACAATTGTTGCTATTAACATCAAAAATAAAAAAAGACCTATAAACATTGAAAATATCGAAGACCATACATATAACGCCGATTCACGTTTAATCGTTACGGACTCTTCCTCATTTTCAATAATTGACTTAGATTCGCGCCAGCATTCACTGCTGCAATAAATTTGATATTCCAATCCTGATAAAATTGGCTTAGAACAGTGCTTACAATATTCCATAATTTACTACTTCAGCAAGAAATCAATTAATTTTCTCATTGCTTTGCCTCTGTGGCTAATACTATTCTTTTCATCTGATGAAAGTTCTGCAAACGTCTTTTCAAAGCCATGCGGAATAAATATTGGGTCGTAACCAAAACCACCTTTACCTCTTAGTTCTTTTATCAAAGTCCCGCTACATTCTCCTACGAATTTTTGCTTTTCTCCTGATTCTGTGAGTAAACCTAATACGCATCTAAAAGTACATTTTCTATCTTCAACATCTTCCATTTGCCTCAGAACACCATTGAGACCTATTGTATCATAAATATATCTAGTATATACTCCAGGAAAACCATTAAAAAAATCTATGAAAACTCCTGAATCATCGATTACAAATGGAGGTTTAGTTGTCTTTTGAAGCCAGTCTAATCCAAAATCTACCACCTCTTCTAAACTAGATGCTTGAATTTCAGGATAGTCAATATTGTTCTGAACGGGGATATATTTTGAATCTCCAAATATTTCTTTGAATTCTCTTAATTTTCCGTTATTTGAAGTAATAATCTGAAGGTCAGTCATTTTATCGTTGACATAGATTAGACGCTCGCTATAATTAATTATTCAACGTAATTACCTTATATGCCCTGTTAGTCAGAACGTTCTAGCGGGGGTCGCATAGTCTGGCCATTGCGTTGGATTGCTAATCCAATGGGATTTATCCCACGGGGGTTCAAATCCCCCTCCCCGCGCCATTATAATTTCATAAATTCTATTTCAAAAAATTCTTTAGTGTGTAAAGATTTAGATTTGTGAAAAGAATCTTTTCTGAAATCGAAAGGATATATCGTGTAATTCAAATTTTTATCGTAGGTTTTATGAGTGAAATTTTCCCACAAAAAACCATGTGTACTTCCAGCAGAAAGAAACTGTCCGCCTGATATTCTCTTGATTTGAGTCAAAACTTTCCTAATATCCTTTGAAAAAGATAATGTTCCTGTTTCCATGATTACGAAAGAATCGTCTTCGAAATTTGACCAAGCTTCCATGTCATTGATGTCTATT
>PBPR01000024.1 GCA_002724775.1 Methanobacteriota archaeon | reverse complement strand
GTAAAAGGCCTGTGCACGAACGTAACTTTGAAAAGTGTTAGAATATTCTTTCTTTGCTGTTTCAGATAAAACTAAATCTTTGGTCTTTTCAGGATCCCTGTACGGAACCCTGATTAATATTAAACCTCCAATGAATGTTGCTACTGCTGCGAATGTGAACAAGGGCCTAAATGGTTCAGCTGAATTTGATCCATCTGTGTAGACCGAATAAACGGCAATTAAAGATCCTACCAAACCAAGTAATCCTCCGATTACATGAAATTTACTTAGTGTACTTCCCCGTTTAGAAGGATTCATCCAATCTCCCTGCAGTGCAGCCCAAGTTGGATTTATGATTGACAGAGAAATTGAATAAATGATAACTAAGAAAAGCATCTCATTAGGATCATTTACTGTTGACAAGAGATACAATGAAATAGCTCCAAACAAAGATCCACCTATAATCCAATAAGTCCTGACAAGCTTAGTATCTGAAATCCAACCCCAAAAATATTGNANNGCATTTGGNANCAAANTCATNANTGATTGATATCCAAGCNANNTGCTNAAATGANGCTCCNANTCNNACNGCANAANANCNNANNTANGGCATNGNGANNTCGTTTGCAAANGANCTNGNAGCNTGATATGCNTAAAGCTCTACNGGAGGTTCTATTTCCTCATTANTTTCNCTTGANCTCAATAATTTCAACTCAAGTAATGCATTATAACCTTAAGCACTGCACTTNTGCACTAGGGAGAAACAATTTATANAGTACAGAAANNGGNCGCNTGTGGCNGGAATTACNAAGCTTATTGGAATATATGATGCAGANGGCGGAATATTTGGNGAAATCAANTANTTTGCTGGTAAAATATTTTCAAACAAACATTGCTCACTATGTGACATNACNCATGGAAAAGCAAAAAAAGAATGGGAAGNTTGNGAAAGAAGATTACCAATAACTATTGACTTTATTCACCTTAATGAAAGNAATGAANCAATACGAAAATATACTGAGGGAGTTACTCCCTGTGTCATTGGAAAAACAGCNACAGGTTATGTTACAGTCNTNACTAANAATGAAATGANTGATTNTAATGGTGATGCTAAAAAGTTTGAAGACCTAATTATCCAAAAATTACAAAACCAGTAGTATNATTCATATAGGCTGCCGAGAAAGGACTATTGTGGCTGAACAGAAAGAATCACGTCTAAATGAATTTCTAGAGAACCCGGAACGCTCGCTTTGGTCCATTGCAATACCNGTGATTGCAGGAATGGCGATNCAAACTTTCTATTCAATAGTAGACATGCTNTTCATTGGACAGCTTGGCGGAAGTTCAATTGCAGCTGTAGCCTTCAACATGCCACTTTACTTCTTTGTGATGGGAATAACTTTTGGAGTAGGNACNGGAATAACTGCTACAATAGCACGTGCGATTGGTGAAGAAAATAAAGAAAAAGCTGATAATGCTGCAAAACATGGTTTACTNATTGCANTGTTTATGGGAATTACATTGACTTTTTTTGGATTGCTAACTGGNAAAAAAGTTCTTTCAATGCTTGGGTCTCCAACTGATTTAATTGAAGAATCATGGAGCTATCTAAGAGTTACTTGCTATGGAATGATGTTTATTGTTTTTTCAATTGTTTTCCGTTCAATACTAGCTGGCGAAGGAGACATGAAATTCCCCGTAATGGTAGCTGCTNCAGGAACCATTTTGAACATAATACTNGATCCTATTTTCATATTCGATTTAGATGAATATGGGGGTTTTGGACTAGATATGGGTGTAAAAGGGGCTGCAGCCGCCAGNGTAGTTTCNCAGATGATTGTATTTTTTATTTTCATTTTTATGCTNTTTTTCAAAGACCACTCNTANATTACATTTGACATGCAAAATTTCACTTTTTCNANAGATTTAATGAAGGAAATTTTAGTTGTAGGNATTCCTTCATCAATATCGATGATTATAATGTCATTTGGCCAAGGAGTTTTCAATTATATATTGATAATTGGTTATGGGGCTGATGCAGTAGCTGCATACACAATATCAGGAAGACTNGATATGCTAATGTTNCTACCCATAATGGGCATTGCCACAGGTCTAGTAACAACGGTTGGAATGTTTGCTGGAGCTAAACGGTATGATAAAGTAAGGAGTATTATTACATATGCAATATCTAGGGCATTTGTAATTGTTTCAATAGCCTCAGCTATAGTCTACATTCTATCACCAAGTATTATTGCTTTATTTACAGANGAACAGAATATCAAAGAAATTGGAGTCAGCGCTCTGAGAACTTTATGCTTTACCTACCCTTTTGTTGGTATTGCAATGCCCTGTGGGAGAATAATGCAAGGNCTAGGGCAAGGAATACCAGTACTCGTNATTACTGCTCTGAGAGTCCTACTTNTTTCAGCACCATTAGCCTACTATTTTGCAATTGTTGATTCAAGAGATATTGTATGGGTGTGGTACTCTATTGCTATATCTGTGAGCGTTTCTGCAATAGTTGGGCCAATCTGGGTTTGGAAAACAATAAACCAAATGGAATTGTCAAACGAAAGTCCTAACAACCAAGGCTAAAGCTAACAAGGAAAGTACTAAGCCTATAACCCTATCGATAATAACTGAGTTAGAACGGAAAAAATCAATTAACGGTGTTCCTGCAAGAATTGCAGCAACTAAAACATACCAAGTTGTGTCAATAAGGCCTGCTAAAACTGCCATTAATATCCTCTCAGTTTGACCCATTTGAGGATCAATGAACTGACTGAAAACAGCCACTAGAAAGACAAGTATTTTTGGATTTAAAAAAGAAATTAGAAAACCTTCGATGAATCCTTTCCGATTATCAATAGAATGGTCATCTGTTCCATCTGTGGGAATGTAAGTTAACATGTTATACGATAACCAAAACAAGACTAAGGCACCACTCCACTGTAAAAGAAGAAAAAAAGATTCATGTGCAAGTAAAAGCGCTGAAAGACCTGTAACTGCAAGTAAGGCGTATATTCCAAAACCTAAACCATGACCAACGCCTGTCATTATTCCTTGCAATCTCCCACCTGAAATTGTATTTCGCAAAACTACTGCAAGGCTAGGGCCTGGNGACATCGCACCCATAGCACAAACAAAGGACAAAGCCAAAATAGTTGTTAAATCCACTACCTATCGTCTCCTGAANTTAATNACTGTAGANCCTAGGCCTTTATCTGTTAATTTTAATGAAGGAATTTCAGGATAAATACGCTTTATATCTTTTTGTAAACCTTCTTCACGTTGAACATAATCTTTGATAACTGTTCCCAAATTATATCCGTGGACTAATTCAATAGATTTACTTGATGATTCCCAAGCTTCAGCGACTGCAATTTGTGTTTTTAACTTAGCATCTGAAAAAGGAAGACCATGAAGATCAACCCTCATTAGAACTATATTCCCAATATCTCTTTAGTTTTTTCGGGATTATCTGTGGTTAATGCCACATCTGCAACATCCATTTCCATTTTCATTATATAAAATGAAATAATATTAATTCCTGAGTCACTCAATTTAGTAGCCATTTTTGCAAGAGCTCCTGGCTCATTAGATAGTGTAGTCAAAATTAATTCATTAGCTTCAAAATCACTACCCATTTCTTTCAAAACTTTNGCGGTTGCCTCTTCGTCATCAGTAACCATTGTAACGGATGCTGTAGAACGGCCCATACCAACACAACCAAGAATATTGATTCCTTTGTCACCAACTGCTGAAGCTACTTTAGCTAACTCACCTGGCTCATCTGCCAAAGATACATTGAATTCTTGCATAACATTTCCTTGTCAAGGCCGTATATATGAATTATGCTCTTCTAGTTCTTGATATTGTGACTAAAGTTAATGAAAGTACTACAAACACAAAAGAGAAACCGGGAGTCTCTTCACTTTTCTCTGGTAATGCTTCACCTATGTTTAATGGAATAGTCATAGGTGCACTAATTCCATTGGAGCTAACTGCCCTGACCCAAATAGTATGGTTACCAGGACCTAGCTGAGTTTGCATGACATCAATTTTGTCAATTGAGTCTACTGTGTGCCAGACATCTTCAATGAGAACATCTCTCCATTCCAAGTTAGTAAGATTTCCTTCAGTAACAAACTCTAAATTTTGATTTTCATGAACGAAGAATCTAGACGCAGTATCATTTCCACCATCTGTTTCATTTCCTTCGTAGTAAATAACTGAAGTATCTGCGCTTAGGTTAACTGAAAGACTTGCATCGTATTGTATTGCCTCATCCAATGCTGCATCCATTAGGACAAAACCCCATCCATAATCATTGTTTGGCCTAACTGGATGAGATAACCACCTATACTCGGCTGTAGATTCCAAAATACTTCTAACCATTAGAGGTTGCAAGTCAGGGTTTGCTTGAAGAAGTAAGGCTGCCATTCCTGCGACCATTGGGGTAGCCATACTAGTTCCAGAATAAGAAGCATAACCATTTCCACTGTTAGCCTCAACAGACATCACTGCTGAGCCTATTGCAGCAACATTTGGCTTAATTTGGCCTTCGTGTGTTGGTCCTTTGCTTGAATATACAGCTAATTCTTTACTGTCCTCTGTCGATCCAACTGTTATAACATCTTTGGCTGCGCCCGGAGTACCTATTGTTCCGTAGCCTCCACTATTTCCAGCTGCAATCATCAAGGATATTCCTGCTGCGACCATCTCATTAGCTAAGTGAGTAATTCGTTCCTCTTGCTCCTGAGTTAATTCAACTAACCAAACCCCACCAAGTGACATTGAAGCTGCCCTGATGTTATATTTTTGTTGATTATCAATAGTCCACTCCATTCCTTTCATTACTTCAGAGAAGCTACCTGAACCGCCACTGTCAAGTACTTTGACGCCTACTAATGACGAACCTGGTGCTACACCTCTGTAGGGTGTTTCTCCACTTCCCACTGGTTTATCGCCTATTGAACCTGTTCCTGAGGAAATTCCTGCACAATGGGACCCATGGCCTTGATCATCATAAGGCTCGGTTTCACCGCTTCCATCATCACCGCTCCCATCAAGTGCATCATAGAATGCTATAACTTTAGGGTCTGCAGTTGTAGAATCATCGTCAAAATCGTTCAATCCTACATGCAAAGGATCTATACCTGTATCAATAATCGCAATAGTTATTCCCTCACCAGTGTATCCAAAATCCCAAACAGTATCTACATGATGTATTCCAATTGCGTTATCTAAAGCAATTTGAAGTTCACCATTCAAAGTCAGAAAAACAACACCTTCAAGTTCTAGTAACTCGTCTAAAAGGTCANTTCTTACTTCGCCTGAAATAATTGGAATATGGTGGAAACGCCAAGACGGTTCAAAGCCAACTTCATCAATCAATAATTGCTCGTCTTCTTGTGTNGGCATATGATCAAAGTCGACTAAGACTGATATTTTGCCATCATNTACATACTTTCCTTGCTCAAGAGCTATGTCTAGCATATCATGCATGCGATTTTTATCCATATCCATTCGAGTATCTTCCCACCATCTATCTTCTTTTTCTTCGACTAATGATGAGAAAGGAACTATTTGGAAAGTACTTTCAGAATCATCACCAAATGATAAGGATGGTTGAAAGCTAACCATAATCGCCAGCATAATTGCTACTATCGTGCGCATATATGTCTAATGGAGTCTGCCATAAAAAAATATTCGTAGAAATAATGGTGGACCCGTCGGGATTTGAACCCGAGGCCTCCTGCTTGCAAAGCAGGCGATCTTCCAGGCTGATCTACGGGCCCGATACAGTTGAATGGAGAAAGGGGAAGATAAAAACGACTATCGCTATTCCCTAACTCCAGTTTGAACATTCCAAAGACGATAATAATTGGATTTATTAGCGATTAACTCGTCATGATTGCCAGCTTCAACAACTTTTCCACCATCCAGAACTATAATTGAGTCACTGTGCCTAATTGTAGAAAGTCTGTGTGCAATCACTATAGTTGTCCTATTCTTCGAAATAAAATCTAGAGATTTTTGTAAAGCTTCTTCTGTTTCGTTGTCAACTGATGAAGTTGCTTCATCAAGAACTAGTATTGGTGCATCTTTTAAGACGGCTCTAGCTATTGAAATTCTTTGCCTTTGTCCACCTGATAACTTATGTCCACCCTCACCTATCTGTGTGCTGTAGCCGTCAGGAAGACTTTCAACGAAATCGTGTATTTCTGCTACTTTAGCAGCATTGACTATTTGAGATTTTGAATATTCTTTATTTCCATAAGCTATATTTTGTAAAACTGTTCCTGGAAACAATGTGATTGTTTGAGTGACTAAAGAAATTGAAGATCTCAAATCCTTTAAATTTATTTTTGAAATTTCCTTTCCGTCCAGAAAAATACTTCCTGAGTTTGGAACATGAAATCTCAATAGCAATCTAATAAGAGTTGTTTTTCCGCTACCGGTAGGTCCAACGATGGCCTGAGTAGAACCTGGCTTAATTCCTAAATCAAAATCATCAACCACAAGCTCTCTCCCAGGATACGAAAAACTAACTTTTTCAAAATTTATCTTTCCTTTAACTTGACTCAAATCTAGAGATTCAGATCCTTCTTCNATTCTAATTTCTGTTTCTAATAAATTAAGAACTCTTGTTGTTGAAACCATTGCTCTTTGATATAAATCAAAAGTTTCACCTAATCTTGTTAGAGGCCAGAGCAACCTTTGCATCATAAATATCATTACACTGTAGGATGCAATAGCCATTTTACCTTCCAAAGTTATCAAACCTCCGTGAAGCAATGTGCCCGTAAATCCAACTAGTATTGCCATCCTGATTAACGGAACAAAAGCTGCGCTTAGCTTGATAGCATCACGGTTTGCCTCTCTGTAAGCTTGAGACGCTTTTCTTACTCTTTCAATTTCTAACTCTTCAGTTGTAAAGCTTTTGATTGTACTAATTCCGCTTAAGTTGTTAGATAGCAGAGCATTGAGTAAGCCAACTTCCTTCCTCACTTTAGTATACCTAGGAGCTATACGAGATTGAAACATAAACGAACCAACCACAATAAATGGAATTGCACATATTGAATAAAGGGCAATTGTTGGCGATATGTAAAGAAATATTGCACCAATAATTACGACAGTTGTACTAACCTGAAGTATTTCATTAGCTCCTTTGTCAAGAAATCTTTCCAATTGATTAATATCATCATTTAGTATTGACATTAATTCACCCTTAGATTGCTCGCCAAACCATTCCATTTCCAAATTCTGAATATGAGAATAAGCATCTAATCTTAATTCATGCTGAACGGTTTGTGCAAGATTTCTCCACAATACTCCATAAATATATTCGAATAAAGATTCAAAAACCCAGATTATAATTGTCAAGATTGACAATAAAATAAGTTGTTCTTTGGGGTCTGAATAGCCAAAATCAGAAAGAGCTGATTCTTCTCTCTTAACTACAACATCTACTGCAGCGCCTATCAGTAATGGAGGTGCTAAATCAAAAATCTTATTAA
This sequence comes from Methanobacteriota archaeon, assembly GCA_002724775.1. GTDB lineage: Archaea > Thermoplasmatota > Poseidoniia > MGIII > CG-Epi1 > CG-Epi1. The sequence goes on along the minus strand of PBPR01000024.1, from coordinate 31,064 downwards.
GTATAGAAAATAGTGTAGCCAACCACATTGTAGATCTATGATTCTTCGTGTGAGCTAATAATCTACTAATTGGTAATTGTTCAGTCATTTTGTCTCACTCTTGCGTAATGTCGATCTGAAATCTGGATGAGAGGTGGCACGTCATTCAAACTGGAACGAACAATATAGTCAATACCTTTACCTTCAATTGCCTTAATTTCTAATTTTTCTTGTTCAGTCATTTCTGTAGCCAACTTAGCCTTTGATTCATCTAGGTAGGTTATTGGACTTGGAACATCTCCGAGGATCATTATCTTCTCTTTATTCTTGTCAAAGCTTGGTGTTGCAGACAATAATGCTTTGGTATATGGGTGTTGAGGGTTAGAGAATAATGCATCCGTGTCTGCCTCTTCCACTACTCTTCCCAGATACATTACTGCCAAACGGTCACACATATACTCAATGACTGAAAGATCATGCGAAATGAAAATGTAAGTTAAATCATATTTCTTTTGAAGATCGTTTAGAAGATTTAGAATCTGAGCCTGAACCGAAACGTCTAAGGCAGAAGTAGGCTCGTCTAAAACTAAAATTTTAGGGTCAAGAGCAAGAGCCCTAGCAATCACTATTCTTTGTCTTTGCCCTCCTGAAAACTCATGCGGATATCTATACAAATGCTCCTCGCTTAGTCCAACATTTTCTAATAATTCGATAACTTTCTCGCGAATTCTATCAGTTTTACCGTGAATTACTAATGGCTCACTAACAATATCTTTGATAATCATGCGAGGATTTAACGCACCCATTGGGTCCTGGAAAACCACACCAATTTTCCTACGGAATTTCCTTAATTCTTCGCTCGAAAGTTCCTCAAGCTTATTACTAGAACCTTGTTCTCCGACTATTTCTTCTGATAAAACTACTGAACCTGATGTGGGTTCAACAAGTCTGAGTAAAGTACGCATAAGTGTAGTCTTCCCACAGCCGCTTTCACCAACGATACCAAATGTTTTACCCGACTCAATTTCTAAGTCAACACCATCTAAAGCTTTCACCAATGCCACATCATTTCCCCAAGAATTTTTGACAGAGAAATATTTCTTTAAATTTTTAACACTAAGAATCGTTTTCATTGAGCATCAGCTCCATTCAAGTTAGGAACTTCTAGCCTATTTTTGCCACCTTTAGGTATTGCATTCAACAGTCCTTTAGTATAGTCATTCTTTGGATTAGTAAAAATTTCATCCACCGTAGCTTGTTCGACAATTTTACCTTTGTACATGACTGCTACCTTTTCACAGGTTTCAGCTACAACTCCTAAGTCATGAGTTATCAAAAGAACTGACATATTTTCTTCTCTTTGAATGTCCTTAATTAATTGAAGAATTTGGGCCTGAATTGTTACATCTAAGGCAGTTGTTGGTTCATCTGCAATTAACATCTTAGCCTTACCTGCTAAAGCCATAGCAATCATTACTCTTTGTTGCATTCCTCCGCTTAACTCATGAGGATACGAATTAGCTATTTGTTCTGGATTAGGTAATTTTACTCTTGATAATGCACTAATTACCATCAAGTCTAAAGCTGATGCAGGATTATCTCTCTGCAAATAATCCCTTATTAACATCAACATGATAATAAACAAGAAAGGTAAGGAGAATCTCCATTGTCCCAACATAACAAATAGAGAAATAAAGGATATACAGAATGCCATCATTGTGAATTCGATACCTGGAGAAGCCTTCCATCTTTCACTTTTGTAAGTTGGAATCTCTTTTTCAGATGCTAATTTTTGGAGCTCCGCATTTTGATGTAAAACTAGAATCTCTCCAATTTGTTCATTAACTGTCATAACTGGATTAAGTGCAGATAAGGGATCTTGGAAAATAATACCTATTTCGCCACCTCTAATTTCTCTCAACCTTTCTTCTGAGGCGTGCGTTATATCTTCACCATTTAAAGTAATTTTTCCATCAACTATTTCTCCCGACTTAGGAAGCAATTTCAAAGCAGAATAACATGTAACAGACTTTCCACTTCCTGTTTCTCCAACTAAACCAAATATCTCTCCGTCTTCAATTTTAAGATTAACTCCATCCAATGCTTTAACGACGCCATCATAGGTATTGAAATTAGTTTTTAAATTTTCGATCTCTAACATTAGTTCCTCTGCTTAGGGTCCAAAATATCCCTAATTCCATCTCCTAAAAGGTAAAAGCCTAGAGCCCATAGTGCAATAACTAGTCCGGGAAAAAAGAAAGACCACCATTGGCCTAACAAAATATTATCTTGTCCAAATGAAACAAGCTTACCCCATTCTGCTAAATCTGGCCCTCCTCCGAATCCTAAGAAACCTAACGCAGCTAGAGACAATACGATACCTCCCATATCCATGGTTGCAATAACAATTACTGAAGTAATACAGTTAGGTATAACATGCTTAAATATTATTCTAAAATCTGATGCGCCCGATGCTTTCGCAGCTTCAATGTAGGGCAATTTACGGATGCGGAGGGCCTCCGCCCTTATGATTCTAGTAAAACCTGGCCACCCTACAATTATCAAAGCATACATCAGCATTTCAATTGAAGTATCCTCAGTAACTGCAATTATAGCTAAAGCCAATACTAACCCTGGAATAGCTATGAAAACGTCTGTAATCCTCATTACAATGTCATCGACTCTACCTCCGTAATATCCAGAAACTGCTCCTATAACTACTGCAATAAATGTGCCTGTGAGGACAACCTTTACAGCCACATCTAATGAAGTGCGACTTCCCCAAACTATNCCATAGTAAATGTCGTATCCTCTGTCAGTACTTCCTAAAATGTAACCATCAACTTCTCCTGAATCGGCCGTACAAGAGAAATAACAAGGTGGCTGAAAATTTCTAGGCTGATTAAAAGAAAAATGCTCTTCCATTCTCATGGGATCTCTTTGATTTTCTGAAGGCGGTGCAAGCCAAGGTGCAAAGAAGGCAACTGAAATCAAGGATAAAACTAAGAAAAGACCTAGCATCGTTAACGGNTTCTTTCTAATTTGATATAGCGTTCTTTTGAATTCATCAAATTTTGGTGCAAGACTGTCTTTCAAATCATCCCAATTATATCCTAAGAAACCAAGGTAAAAAATAGCCAAAATTAGTAAGATGGTCATAAAAAAACCTGATAATATTGACCAAACTACAAACAATGTACCAATAAATAGCAAGAGGAGCCAAAGGTCTTCAGGGTTATTCAAAAATCGTGCCACCATAAAATATAACGAAAATGAAATTAGAGAAAATAAAATAATAACGCCAAGTGCAACTGCATAATCTACACTAAAGTAAGTTGTGATTAAAAGTAATATTGAAAGGGAAACTACAACTATCTCCGCAACACTCGAATGGCCACTTAACTCTACACGAGGATCTAAAAAAGCATAAAGAATATCGACTACTAAATTTGCTATAATGTACAAAAAAGCTGAGAATAAAGTATATGCAAGAATTGCAGATACATCAAGACTTCGCATTGCAGTAATTGCCCACGCACCAAGACCTGGCCAAGTGAAAATAGTTTCAGTCAAAACAGAACCGTTTATCAATCCTGCAAAACCCATCCCTAGAAGCGTTACAGTAGGAATCATTGCATTAGGTGCTCCATGCTTGTATGTAACTTGACTTTCAGAGAGGCCTTTGGATTTAGCAGTTCGAATGTAATCTTGACCTAGAACATCCAGCATATTACCTCTCATCAGTCTAATGATTGTAGCCATTGAACTGTAAGCCAATACCGTAGCCGGAAGTATCATGTGCTGTAATGCATCTTTGAAATGCACCCAAGAACCTGCAGCAAGTGCGTCAAAAAGTAAGAAATTTGTATTCATATCAATTGGATCTTGTATTTCCCAGAGAACTTCATCGAAACGTGATGTGATGGGCCAGTTAAGTTCTGGTAAATATCCATCAAGAGTCACTGCGAAAAAATATTGAAGAACTAGGGCAAACCAAAAAATTGGAATTGCTGAACCTGCTAAGGCAAATAGTCGAATACTGTGATCTTCCCAGCGATTCTGTCTTATTGACGAAAATATACCAAGAGGNATNGCTGTTGCAACNGCAAAAATAAATGCNAATATTGAAAGCTCTAAAGTTGCTGCAAATCTNTANCTAAGTGCATCTGAAACCTCTTCATTGAGTACTTCNGAATAACCCCAATCTAANGTAATNACNCTTCTGAGNTAAGTGAAATATTGAACATATATCGGNTCATTAACACCATGTTTCTCAGCCAACATCTCGTATTGTTCTTCAGTTGTTCTTTCTGTAACGTATGCAGCTAATGGATCTCCCATACCGTATGACAAATAAAATGTGATTAGAGTAACTCCTAGCAAGACCGGAATAGTCAACGCTAATCTTCTAGCTACATATATCCAGAGTTTCACGTTCAGCTAAAGAACGTTTTACTTAAGAATAGAGTGTCTAACTCTTACTCAATGTGTAGTACAACGTACCATGCATCATATTGTGGTACCAACCATTAACCCANTCTTTCACTATCCTGTAACTTGTTGGTTGATANCACCAAATATGCAATGCCTTCTCATGTTCNAAGTCTGCAATATCATAATACATTTGCTGCCTTTGGAAAGGATCTTGTTCAGCTGCTGCTTCCATAATCAGATTATCAAGGTCATCATACTGAAATCCTAAATAATTTGAAGGGTAATAACCTTCAGCACCGTGCAAGAAAGGATGTGCAAAATTATGTGGGTCCGAATAGTCAGCTCCCCATCCAAGCATNAATAATGGAATCTCTCGGGTTTTTAACTTATCTAAAAATACTGGCCATTCCANTCCTTGAATATCGATATCAAATTTTGGATTCAANCTCTCAATTGCATTCTCAAGCAAAAGCAATCCTTCAAGCCTGACATCGTTACCTAAGTTGTAATAAGCTGAGACACTGAATCCAGTATCCCAAACGCCAGCTTCTCTAAAATGCATTTCAGCCATTGACAAATCAAAGCTATATTGTGGTCCGTTTGGATTGTAACCNAACATACCATCAGGTATAGGACCTCTTGGTTGCTGNCCTCTATTATCTATCACATCGTTAATGAATGTGTCATAATCAAATGAGTAACAGAATCCTTTCCTNACATCTTCATTAGCGAAGAAATCACTTGAAGGTGCTGAACCTGCATGATTTGCTATATCATGATTAAAAGAAATCTGAATCATAGTCATAGAAGGAAGATTTGATTTGTACTCAATGTTGTCATAAGTTAGTGCCTCATCAACAAAAGTCGGTTGAACATAAACTGAATCTGCATTACCTGATCTAAGTTCAAGCAGTCTAGCTACTTGATCATTATTTTTCTTAATTATTACAGTTTCGATGAANCCTTTTGCTGTAACTCCGAAAGANTGCCTTTCACTGTCAGACCANCCTCTCCAGTAGTCTGGATAGTATTGCATCAAAACATACTGTTCNGGAACCCATTTACCACCGTAATCCTCATTCATCATNTAAGGTCCAGTACCCATTACTTCCTTTTCAATTGCAGTACATTGAACTCCTTCTGCAGGATAACCACAACCTTTACTTGTTACCCAATCTTTAGAAACAATAGAGCCNGCNGTNTAGGCCATNATNGGTAAAAATCTAGGTGCTGCTTCCTTCAATTGAAATTGAACNGTATACTGATCAATTTTAGTAATACTATCAACGATTCCATCACCATCTTCATCTGTATCATCTAACAATTCTGCATACATCCAAGAAGGACCGAGACCCATAATCAATAATCTGTTTATTGAGAAAACAACATCGTCTGCATCCATAACTGAGCCGTCATGAAACGTAACTCCTTGCCTAATTTTGAAGGTATAAGTCAAACCGTCTGGAGATATGCCTCCGTTAGCCGTAGAGGGAACTTCTGTAGCTAATACTGGAATTAATGTGTCTTCCTTATCTCTATCATAGAAAACTAAAGTTTCGTAAGTATTAGAAAGTACACCACCACTTGCAGAATCATAAGCTTCAGCAGGATCTAAAGTTCGTGGATCTCCAATACTGACTGTTGTGTAAACTTTAGGATCNGGAGATTTAGATTCAGANGANTCTTCTGCAATTACTCTAACAGTTCTGTAAACTGTATCTGGAATATTATCATCACTAGTTACNGTTAGTTTNACNGGATAACTTCCAAGAACTGAAAAACTACTAAATCCNCCAGCNGANCCAAANGTNTGAGATACCTCNGAACCTGTNGCANTTTGNCCATCNCCAAAGTCCCATTGCCAAGAANTTATTGCAGCGTTATCAACNGACCAAGANCCNTCATCATCTTGAGTCCANGCCCAAGAACCNGCTCCGCTAAAATCAACCGAAGCTCCTGGAGAAACAACTGAAGCTTTAACTGANAGNATAGCGTGNGGAACTCCGGAACCTTCATTGACTTCACCNTGTAGAACTGTAATGTAGGTCAGTCCCTGATCGTTGTTGCCAACTGCGCCATCATCATCAGTGACCGATAATGAAACGATATAATCTCCGGGACTTTGATATCTGTGCATTGCCATTTTAGTAGTCGCTGTNTTACCATCGCCAAANTCCCACAAATACGANACTATTGTGCCATCAGAATCTACAGATTGAGATGCATCAAATTGAACTTGATCATTAAGATTCACAACACGGAAACCTGATACAACGTCAACAACTGCTGTAGGGTTCAGATTTTTTCCTATTGCTTCCTCTGTATCTAAACAACCTGAAAACATTAGCAGGCCAACAATGGCCATCGAGCAAATTTTTTGTACTTGATTTTTCATTTAGTTCACCGTTATTGTGAATTGAGAACCTGCGTTACATCCTGCAGGAACTTGGACATTAACTGTTCTACCGTCTGGTAGACCAACTGTCAAAACTTGACCTGAAACTACACCTGGGGGTACAGTAATTGTCATGCTTGTAGGTTCATTGGTTGGAATTTGAGGTGCTGCTGCTGGAGGCTGAGTTAGAGGTGGCGCAGCAGGCTGTGATGGGGCTGGAGCCATTGGAGGTGCTGCAACCGGTGGTTGAGCTGTGTTTTGAGATGGAAAACCCCAATCATCTTGAGTCTCTTCATCTTTACCAATGAATACTGTGTACCCACCATAGCAAATTGAACCTATTCCTCCAAGAACGAGAAACATAAATATGTACTCGTTAGTTGTAGAATATCTCGGAGCGATAGCATCAGANCTGAGGCCAGAACCTCCATTTTCATACCCTTTTAAAGTAAAATCACCTGTACTATCTTGAACAACTTCAAAACTGATTATTATATTGTTACCAACACCAAAGTCTCCCATAATATCTGAACCAAAACGGAAAGGTGGATCATTTTCAGATTTACCTATAGTTTCTAGCCAAACAAGAGTTTGACCATTTGACAGTTCCATTCTTGCAATACTGTCTGAAATTGTAACTGTATCTCCAATTGCATACTCTTCATACTTTTCAAGTCCAGTGGAAGTATCTATTTGATCAACGAAGTCTTGACCAGAAATACACATCATTTTTGGAAAAATATAAGTTAATCCAAGAAGGCCAATAACTGCAAAAACAGCACCTATCGCAATAAATGTGTTAACACGCACACCATAACACGCTACCTGTTAGATTTAAGGCTTACCTGCGAATTCAATTATTTAATAATTTATTCCTGTAGGCTGTAACTAAAGCAACTCCGGCAACTAAAATTCCGAGAACTAAAATTATGGCCATAAAATTATCTTCAGTGGACTCAGTTTCACCATAACCATAGAAATCAATATGAGTTGATAGTGAATGAGAACCTGATTCTCCAACAGACCTAACCAACAATTTATGATCTCCAGTGAATGCCAAATCATTAGAATCTAAAGTAATCTTCCATGTTACATAAATCGATTCATTTCCATTGGAAACGTAAGACGCTTCTTTCCATGAACTACCATCTAAACTGTACTCTACTTTGGTTATCTCTAAACCACGTCCCCAAGCTATACCTGTGAATTCATTTACGCTATTACCCGATTGCCATCCCAATAAGCTATCTGTAAAATGGGCTTGCAAGTCGACGTTCACATCTTCTAAATCAGTATTTACCAGTGAAGATTGTACTGCNNCATAGGCATCTGCCATACCCCAACCAAAATGTCTGTTCCAGTANGGATCAAGTTCTGGATAAGTTGCCCAAGGACCTTCTTCAACTCCTTCTCCATCAGCAGAAGAGAGAGTTTCTTTTCTTTCTGCTGTTAAACGNAAAATTTCTCTAATCTCCAAAGGATCTAAATCAGGATTTGCTTCAATCATTAAAGCGATAACTCCAGATACTGCGGGCGTAGCATATGAAGTTCCACTTCCCCTACCGCTGTAGCCGTTACCTGACGCATCTTGACCTGGCAACCTGTTGTAACAACTGCTACTTGCGTAACATGCTTCTGCTTGAATGATATTNGTGCCTGGAGCTGATATATCTGGTTTCATTTCATTGTAAGGATTNCCGTCATTGTTATCTCGACGTGGACCTCGACTTGAATATGATGCAATACCATCATCTTCTCTATCAATTGTATTTTTGTCATCTAAGGCTCCAACTGTTATCGATAAGCTAGATGAACCCATACCCGAAAGTCCGTCATTGTCAGAACCCGAATTACCTGCTGCAACTGAAACTACAACACCAGCCAAAGTGGCTTCGTCTAAAACTTGGGAAAACATATCTGACCCATCAGAACCCCCATTTTCATGAGACGTTATCCCCCATGACAAAGAAATAATGTCAATTCCAAAGCTTTCATTAGAAACTCCAGCCCATGCAGTATCTTTGTTATCTATAACCCAATTAAGTCCGTCCATCGCAGATTCATAAAACTCTTGTTCTATGATATAATTTTCAAAAGGACCTGCACCAAATGCAGTCCCTATTCTGACATCTACCAAATCGGCATCAGGAGCTGAACCTGTAAAATTGGAAGGTTCTCCATTAGGTAATATTCCGTTACTAGCGGCCATACCTGCACATGCAGTTCCATGCTGATTCTGATCATCTGGATCAAATGAGCCNTCATCNTCTTGNAAAGAAGCCATACAAAGTGCATCATCTGAGCANACTGCATCATATCCTGCAATATACTTACCATCCAATCCTGGATGTTCATTATCAATTCCGGTATCAACAACGGCTATGTTTACACCTTTACCTGTAAATCCTAAATCCCATGCTCCAACAGGATATATGGACGAATTACTAGCTTTAATTGCGGGAGTCTGAACATCTCCATGAAATACTACTTTTCCGTAAGGCTCTACCATAAGAACTCCTGGTAACTTACTAATTGTCTCAAACAAATCTGCCTTTACAACACCCAGTAGAAGTCCATTAACTAAATCAACATGAACTTTAACTTCTATCCCAAGATTTCTCAACAATTCCAAATCTTCGCTAGTAGGCTGATTATCATAAATTATACCTATAGGATACTCTTCNTCAACATCTTCCAACCAATCAACTATCTTGTTTCTATTTAAGTCTCGAGAAGTACTTTCCCACCATTCTTTTTCTTCCCAAGAAATTACCTTAACAGAAGGTATATTGCCAATTAAATCTTCTTTGGAATCTGGATTTGAAATTCCTGACGCGGGCAGAGAAATAAAGACCAACATCGCAGTGACAACTAAAGTATTAATTTTTTCCACAATTAACCATATAGAGTATATCATAAAAGTTTATAGGACATTTAGAAAATACAATCATACTCTTTTAGAACAGTATGGGCACATTGACCATTTTTGATCTACAGCTTTACCACAATTTGAACAAGTTTTCATTTCTCGCTCTTTCTTCTCCGGTGCATCGGACCACAAATTTGGTGATGGAGGAGGTGGTAGCGGTTCTGGCCAAATAATCGAGATTCCTAAGCTAAATACGGATAATGTTCCTGATAAAAATTGTAAAACAATGTCATCTGCAAGGTATAGGTTAACACCTCCTAGAAGGGAAGCTAAGAAAAATGTTAATCTCAACATTTTTTACTCAGAATACATTGCTTCTATTTCTTTAGCCCAATTTTCATTAATTTGTTTTCGACGGATTTTCAGAGTTGGTGTCATCTCGCTATTATCTATATCAAAATCTCGAGGTAAAATAGTGAACTTTTTAACTTGCTCTGGATTTGAAAATCTGGAATTTAAAGAATTAATCTGGGAATTTATCTCTTCGAATATTTCACTGCTTCCTGTAAATTCGGAAATAGGTCTTCCTCTCTTTTCTAACTCTTTAATCTGTTCCTGTGGATCTTTAGGAACGTCATCAGGATTCATTCCGAGTTTATCACGAAGAATTGCTCCTCCATCAAGTGTTACAAGCCCTGTACAATAATTTCGAGAATCACCCACTAAAAAGAACTGAGAAACTAAAGATATAGATTTCATCGTTTCTTCGATTACAAGAGGCGCTACATTCTTACCGTTTGAGAGAACATAAATTTCTTTTTTCCTACCTGTGATATAGACATACCCTTGTTCATCAACTCTACCCACATCTCCGGTTTTTAGCCATTCACCATCAAAAACTTCGGAATTTGCTTCAGGATTGTTATAATAACCTTTCATTATGTTGTCTCCTTTAAACTGTAATTCACCATCAGATGCGACTCTAACTTCTGTCCCAGGACATGTTATTCCAATTGAACCAGTTTTATTATTTATCTTGTTATTAAAAGTCATACCGGCTGTAGTTTCCGTCATTCCGTATGCCTCATAGATTGGGATACCTACACTATGGAATAAGTCTATAATTTCTGGATTTATTGGGGCAGCTCCAGTAATTGCATGTTTACAATTCTTAAAACCGGCTTTCTTTCTGATGATACCTTTGAAAACATTATTAAGTAGAGGTATTTTCAATCCTATGCGTACTACAGCTTTAGACTCAATAGCAGCTTTAACATTTGAATAAACCTTTTCATAGATTCTTGGTACACCAACAAAGAAATCAGGCTGAATTTCTTTAGCATAATCAATGATATGCAACGGATTATCAACAACAGTCATATTCAGCGCGCTTGTTACGTGAGCATAATTATCACAAACTTGTCCAAAAACATGGGCTTGAGGAAGCCAAGANACATACTTATCGTGTGGATCNAGAGGNACNATATGATCAATTACTTGATTAGTAATAAAAGCAAAATTATGATGAGTTAGCTCTACGCCTTTAGGATTACCTGTTGTTCCCGATGTGTAGATTATTGAAGCCGTAGATGCCTTATCTATTCCTGAAATTCTTTTTGAAATTTCATCACTGTTCAACTTTTCTCCTTTAGATATAAAATCATCCCATGACATTGCCTTTGGATGATCCATTATTTGCTCGCCCTCCATCATTATAACATGCTCTAATTCAGGAAGATTATCCATTATATTATGAAGTCTGTTAACTGGTAATTTATCATTATTACCACCCCANTGAGGATTNTGGCCGACAAAAATAAATTTGGAGCCTGAGTTAGATACGATCCANTCAACTTCTTCAGGAGAACATGTGTGATAAACACTTACTGCCGTCCCGTCTACTGCATGAGATGCTGCATAAGATGCAAACCATTCCTTTCTNTTGTAACTGTAGATACATACTCTATCNCCAACGTTGTGTCCAAGAGCTAATAACGANAGTGAAATTTTGTCTACATATTTACCGTATTTAGACCAATTAAGAGTTTCCATATCTCCATTNCTATTTTTCTGAGATATAGCAGGTAAGTCTCCGTGCTTTTCTGTGTTATAATTTATTTTTTCAGGTAAGGTCATCCAACTCATAATTTAGTTAGGCACTGAGATTATATTAAGTTATAGTTGCAGAAGCTTAGATTTTGCCATAATAAATTCTTCTTCAGATAGAANACCTTTCTCTCGCATTTCCGCTAATTGAACTAGTTTAGACATTAACTCATCGTCAGACTTTNCTTGACTTAAGTCATTTGATTCATCCATNTCATTTCTTTCTAATCTTCTCTCACTNGGAGATTCATTACTTTCGATAACTCTAGCTTCTCTAGCAAAGTTANGCGCCTTCTGAATGTTAACTAGNAATTTAAGGTAGTTAGAGCTTGAAAAGTTTTTTGAAGCTTCTGCAAAAGTCTTCTTAGCTAAAGTAGTGTCTAGGTTCTGNTCTGAAGCTTTGGTNATGCTCTTCTGACAACTTAGTAACAATCTTTTGAGGTATGGCTCTAAACTGTAGTTGAACACGCCTCCCTTNTTTCCTAGAATNACATTTCCACCNCCACTNGCCATAACTCCTATTCTNGACTTTTCATTAACAAAGCCCCATACTTTTTTCCCAGATTTNTTGTAAAGATTNACTTTGTTTGATGACTCTCCGACTGAAACAAAATCAGCGGTTTGTGCCATATCAACCCATAAAGGCTGTGAATCAAATGTATTCTCCCAAAGCATCCTTGAATTTTTAACGCAAAACGAAAATCTGCGATCACTAGTCAGGTATCCAAGATAATCGCCATTAGAACTAATGCAAGTCTTCATTACTTCAGAACCCGTTTCCTTTGACCATAAAACATTGCCTTTTGAATCGTATAAGTATAAATGAGAATAATCAGTTCCAGCCACTATAAATTCACCATCTGAGGTTATATCAACTGAATTTACGGAAAAATCTGAATTACTAAGATGGACTTCCCATTTTTTCTTTCCCTTACCATCAAACATCATTAGCCTACCCTCTTCGGTTCCTACTGCAATTAAGTTCCCTCGCGAAGAAATACTAACAGCTAAGACTGAACTATCTAATTCTCTGTGCCACAGCGATTCACCCTTTAAGTTTACCAAATACAGTACCTTCTGAGAACTACCTACTACTATTTTCCCACTTTGCGTAGATACAGATACGTCTTTTATTTTACGAATTTTCTTATTGTACCACAAGAGCCTCCCTCTTGAATTTAAAAATATTAGACCATTTGGAGTACCAACAGCTGAATATTTACCATCTAATGCAACTGATAAAGCTGAAGGTGAAATATTTTCCCGAAATGACCAAGTTGCGGAGGCTGGGCGCATGAGTTCTNATTAANATANGCTCTGCGAGCATTTAAATCTTTCTAATTTTAAAGTATCAAAACGGCTGCAGAAACTGTTGTACACCANAAACCTTTCCTNTCCAACTTAGCNGTTTGAATAATNGACTCAGTTTTTACTATTCTGTTNTCTATTTCCCACAACTCACGTTTCTCATCCCAAGAAGCGTCCGGATCAAAATTAACGCCATATGTAGTTGCTAACATCTCTGCAGCCAAATCTTCTACATACTCTTCCATCACGTCATTGTTCATACCTGTACAATGGTGCTCAGAAAGATAACCATAATGATCATTATCTTTTGGAATTGCTACACCAACTCCTGAACTTACTAAATCTCCAAATTTATTACTATCTGAACGAGCCAATACAACTGGAACTACTTGTCCAGGACTCAATAATTCGGTTCCTTCTTCTTGAGATATAAATTCGCATTTTGGAGGCAGTATACTAGAGACTGTTATTAGATTCAAAGAGGCAATGCCTGCTTCTCTTAAGGCGAGCTCAAAAGAGGTCAAACGTTCCTTACTCACGCCTTTTCCTTTAGTTAAAAAAATTTTTTTTGGAATCCAATTTTGAGAGTTCACAANANTCATTCAAATTAGTTCTATATAATGTTTAGACTCAATATTTAATTTNAATTNACNAATTGACGAACTCAANTACACAAATAATTATATAGAGNCCCNAAATNAAATNGNGTGCAAAAACAGCTTACAAGAAGNATGGCNGGAGAAATTGTTATNTCTGAAAANCCTGGNGACACTCTGAAGAAATGGAGAAANATNTTCAAACTTTCNCAGAAAAACCTTGCCTCACTTCTAAATGTTAANCCNTCTGTAGTTTGTGATTTTGAAAAAGGAAGAAGAGCTTCACCCGGAATAGGAACTGTTAGGAAATTTGTTGAAGCAATGGTAGAGTATGATAAAGCTCAAGGTGGTAAGATTGTGAGTAGTATGTTTGCAAAAGATAACAATAATGCAGTATACGATATTAGNGANTTTAACACNGGAACNGCAATTGNTAAGNTAATCAAAGAAATAGATGGAGAAATTTTATCAGGNAATGGTGACATTTTGGAAAGACCGATTTATGGATATACTATTGTAGATTCTTTNAANGCAATAACCACATTTAATGTATTCGGAGATTTNTACGGTTGGTCTAACGAAAGAGCTATTTTCTTNTCAGGTGTACACTTNGGAAGATCACCAATGATTGCTATCCGAGCTCATCCNGTAAAACCTAGGGTAGTAATTTACATTAAACCAAAAGCAATTGANAAACTTGCCACAAAATTAGCTGAAATGGAAAGAATAGTTCTGGTTAAGACGGAACTCGATGAAGATGAAATAGTTANAATTCTAAAAAAATTTAATTAAGGAAAAATATGAGCGGAATCGTTAGTTATGGAGCGTATATACCCAGTCACAAAATNGAGACTGGAGAAATTGCATCTGTATGGGGTGCAGACGGTAGTGCATGGGCTAAAAATTTGAATGTTTATTCAAAATCNGTCCCTGGACCTGATGAAGATGTTATCACAATTGCTGTTGAAGCTACAAGATTAGCTATGAAGAGAGCNAAACTAGNNGGAAACAATATCGGAGCAATATACACAGGTTCAGAATCTCATCCTTATGCAGTTAANCCAACNTCAACCATCGTGGCCGAAGCTATTGGCGCAACTCCAAATCTTACTGCAGCAGACTTTGAATTTGCATGTAAAGCAGGTACTGCNGCAATACAAACTTGTCTAGGTATAGTTGGTAACAATCAGGTTGAAAATGGTATCGCAATAGGAGTTGACACTTCACAAGGTGCTCCTGGTGATGCACTAGAATACAGTGCTTCAGCTGGCGGNGGTGCAATGATTATCGGAGATAAAAACGTTATAGCAACAATAAACCACACAACATCTTATACAACTGACACGCCTGACTTCTGGAGGAGAGAGGGGCAAAAGTACCCTAGACATGGTGGCAGATTTACAGGAAAGCCAGCTTTCTTCAAACATGTAATGATGTGTGGAAAAATGATTATGGAAATGGCNGGTAGTAAACCCGAAGATTACGATTATGTGGTTACTCATCAGCCTAATGGAAANTTCCCTATTCGAGCAGCTAAAAGTTTAGGCTTCAATGAGGAGCAATACAAAACTGGATTATTAACTCCAAGGATTGGAAATACTTATTCAGGTGCAGTTTTTCTCGGACTATCTGCTATTCTTGATGTGGCTAAGCCCGGCGATAGAATACTTGCAATTGCTTACGGATCTGGAGCTGGAAGTGATGGTTTTGATTTGACTGTCACCGATGAAATATCAAAAATGGATCGAACCGAAACTGTAGAAGAAATGATTTCTAGAATGGAAATCATAAATTACGCAACATATGCAAAGTATCGTGGAAAATTAAACATGGGGGACTCAAAATGAGAGACGTAAGCATAATAGGCGTAGGAATTACCAAATTTGGCGAACTNTGGGATAAATCACTNAGAGANTTAGGNCTTGAAACNGGACTTGCTGCNATAAANGATGCNGGAATTACAAGTAACGATATTGATGCTCTTTATATCGGGAATATGGCTGCAGGATCTACCTTACAGCAAGAGCATGTAAGTGCATTGATAGCTGATTATTGTGGATTGGCTAACCAAAACATCCCGGCAACAAGAGTTGAAGCTGCTTCAGCATCAGGCGGTTTGGCGATTCGGCAAGCATACATGGCAATAGCTGGTGGATTTATCGACGTAGCAGTTGTTGGAGGTGCCGAGAAAATGACAGACGTTAGCGATTCTGAATCATCGTACACGGTCAGTATGGGTTCTGATGAACAATGGGAAGCTAAAGCTGGAGCAACATTCACATCGCTTCATGCAATAATAGCCCAAAACCATATGCTTGAATATGGCACTACAAGAGAACAGTTATCCTCTGTGGCTGCTAAAAATCATTACCACGCATCTTTGAACCCCATGGCACAATTTCCGTTCGCATTGAATGCTGAAGCTGTAAGTAAGTCTGGTATGGTTTCAACACCATTGAGAATGTTGGATTGTGCTCCAAATAGTGATGGAGCTGCTGCCGTTGTTTTATGTGCCTCTGATAAAGCGAAAAAGTTTACTGACAAATCAATCAAAATTATAGGCTCTGGGCAAGCGTCTGATACTTTGAGCCTACATCATAGAAAGTATTTACATCGGCTACCCGCAATCAATATAGCAGCCAAAAAAGCTTTTGAAGATTGTAACAGAAAGCCCGAAGATTTAGATCTTATTGAAGTGCATGATAACTTCACCATCTCTGAGATTATAGCTCTCGAAGAAATTGGGATATTTAAGAGAGGTGAAGCTGCACAAAAAAGTCTCGAAGGCGAGACAAAATTAGGTGGATTTATTCCTACAAACACAAGTGGTGGCTTAAAGGCAAGAGGACATGCGCCCGGAGCAACTGGAATTGCACAAATAATTGAGCTTGTTACACAATTACGTGGAGAAGCCGGTGACAGACAAGTAAAAAATGCAAAATTAGCTCTTGCAGAAAATCACGGCGGTACTGCAGCCACTGCTGTAGTTCACATATTGGAGGCTGAATAATGTCCGTTCCTAGATTTTGGAGAGAATTAGATACCAGATATAACTTGATTGGTTCGTACTGTAAAATAACTGATACCTACCATTATCCAAGAAGAAGTTTCAATCCTGAAGCTGGAAGAGAATCAATAGGAAGCATGGAGGACTACCAATTCAAAGGAACTGGTACTGTGGTTACACCAACTGTAGTCCATCAAGCTCAAACTGGATATGAGATGTTTGGTCCGTACTGCATGGCAATTATAGAACTTGATGAAGGGCCAAGAATAACGTCTCAAATAGTTGATTGCAACCCTAACAGCGTAAAAGCTGGGATGAAAGTAAAGTCCGTTTTCAGAAAGTTAGGCGAAGATAGTGAAAGTGGAATACTTCATTATGGTACAAAATTTATTTTGCTTGGAAATAATAATGACCAAGAAGACGAAGATGACACCATTGAAAATTTAGAAGTTTAGCTAGAAACTTATATATCTACTGGTGAGGAATTGTATTTCTCTATGCCTAATAAACAAAGTGAACTGAAAGACCCACGTGAATGGGTAAAAGACCTCGACATAGAGTCAACTGAAGATATTGCTGTTCCTAAAATGCTTGTAGACCAAGTCATTGGTCAAAAGCAAGGTGTAGAAATTGTAAGAAAGGCTGCTGAGCAAAAGAGACACGTTATGCTAATTGGAGATCCAGGAACTGGAAAATCAATGCTTGCAAAATCAATGTCTGAACTACTCCCTAAAGAAGAATTACAAGATGTTCTTGTTTATCACAATCAAGAAGACAATAACGAACCTAGAGTAAGAGTTGTACCATCTGGTAAAGGAAAAGAAATTGTTCAAGTGCAGAAGGCTCAAGCAATGATTGAAAAAGAGAAAAAAGCTAAATCTCAGATGTTGATTGTGTTTACTGTAGTTGGTTTCGGTATTCTCTGGTTCATAACTACTGGATTTAGTAATCCTATGATTATTTTTTACAGCTTAATTGCTGCTGCATTCATATTCATGGCAATGCGATACACTAACCAAAGAAATGATACTGCAAATGTTCCTAAGGGTTTAGTGCTGCATAAATATGATGCCGAAGCTGCTTTTGTTGATGCTACTGGAGCTCATGCCGGAGCCTTATTAGGTGATGTTAGACACGATCCATTCCAGTCTGGAGGATTAGAAACTCCTGCCCACGATAGGGTAGAAGCTGGAGCGATACACAAAGCCCACCGTGGTGTACTTTACATTGATGAAATAAATCTCCTTCGTATGGAATCTCAACAAGCTCTTTTGACTGCTATACAAGAAGGTGAATTTTCAATTTCAGGACAGTCTGAGAGATCTGCAGGTGCTATGACTAAGACCGAACCTGTACCCTGTGACTTTGTTTTAGTTGCAGCAGGAAACCTTGATGCAATTCAAGGAATGCATCCTGCGTTAAGAAGCCGGATTAGAGGATACGGTTATGAAGTGTATATGAACTCGACAATTCCTGATTCGCAGGATAATCGAGAAAAATTAGTAAGATTTATAGCTCAAGAAGTTGCAAAAGATGAGAAAATAGGTCACTTTTCAAAAGGTGCAATTGGTGAAGTTATTCATGAGGCCCAGAGAAGAGCTGGTAGACAAAATCATCTAAGCTTAAGACTAAGGGAATTAGGAGGTTTAGTTCGTGTTGCAGGTGACGTGTCAAGAGAGCTTGGAGAGGATACTGTTACTGCGAAGCACGTAATGACTGCGAAAACCATTGCTAAGCCTTTGGAACAACAAATTGCTGATAGATATGTTGAAAGAAGAAAAGATTACAAAACATATTCCATTAAAGGATCTGAAATTGGAATGGTAAACGGTTTAGCCGTTATGGGTGCCAACTCAGGTATGGCTGAGATGGCTGGAATACTAATGCCAATTGTAGCTGAGGTAACACCTGCTCAATACAAAAATCATGGAAGGGTAATTGCTACTGGAAAACTAGGTGATATAGCAAAAGAAGCTGTAGAGAATGTATCTGCATTGATCAAAAAGTACACAGGTGAAGATATTTCAAAATATGATATTCATGTTCAGTTTGTAGGCGCCTACGAAGGAGTAGAAGGTGACTCTGCATCTGTTTCTATTGCAACTGCGGTAATTTCTGCTTTAGAAAATGCAGAAATAGATCAGACCGTCGCTTTAACGGGTTCGTTAAGTGTTAGAGGACAAGTATTACCAGTAGGAGGAGTAACTGCTAAGATTGAGGCAGCTGCAGAATCTGGGGTTACTAAAGTTCTAATCCCCTCAATGAACGCTCAAGATGTACTACTGGATTCTAAATACAAAGACATAATCGAAGTAATTCCAGTTTCAACACTCAAGGAAGTTCTCGATAATATACTTACAGCTAGTCCAAGTAAAGAAGGCTTGTTAGATAACTTAACCAAATTTATTCCGAGCTCTCAATTTTCAAACGAAATGAAAAAACCTTCAGTCTAGTAAATTATTACCTTACCGNATTTTTCTAGACTTTCTGATAATTCTTCAACGTTATCTGAAACTGCTATTATTGAAGTACCTAGATGAGCGATTGAAGAGACTGCACCAATTGGTANGGAATCTAGCATTTCAACCAATGATTCGTTAATTAATCCCGCTTTTTCAGTGAAAATGCGGCCTATTTTCAACACTGAGCGAATGTCATACTCAATTACCTGCAAACTTGATGAGACTGCATTAATTATCTCTGACCATTCAGGNCTTGAAATTATCTCTGATGTATTTCTACCGAGTCCTGACACACATATTACTAATTTGGAATCTACGTTAAACGTCCGAGTTTTACCAAGTGCTCCAGGTGCTTTCCTCTCGACAATCAGTGGAAAATCACCCTTAGCAAGTGCTGAGGAAATAGCTACGACATCACCCAAGCCTGANCTATACTCTATTTCTGCTTGATGNGCTGCTAAAGTACATTTCTCTAAATTTTTTTCCAGCTCTAAACAAGCTGCTAATGCTGATGCTCCTGATATACCAAAACCAGCTCCAATTGGTAGGTCTCTCCGTAAATAAACGGTCAATCCCTTATCTCCGTAACCTAGTAATTCAATAGCTCTGGTAACTACTGGATCCTCAATTATCTTATTATCAATGATAACTATATTTTTTTCCTTTTCTCTATTCTCAGCAACAATTGAACAATANACACCTTGAGGTAATACAATTCCCAAACCAGTTGAACCCATTTTAATTGGATCATTATGATTGTGAATGGCAAATGTTAAACTCACGTGACCTGGGGCAAAACTCATTTTTTTACCAGATTATTATACAATAAATTAAGTTTACGTGCCTGCCATTTCCACCCAAATTTTCCATTGAGTAAATCAGCTCCTGAATCTCCACACCTCATTCTTAGCTCCATGTCTTGTAAACTTTCTAATGATTTTAGTAAGCTTTCAACACTTCCNTAATTTGCCAATTTACCNAGTTTATGCTTTAAAACCAATTCTCCAANAAATGTTCCGCTTGAAGCTATAATTGGTTTTTTTGCAGCTGCNGCCTCAAAAAACTTATTTGGTAAAGAAATAGCATGNTCTGGAATGCNNGGGTCTCTCATTCCCAATATAACATCCGCAATAGAAAAATATTTTGGTAANTCATCTGAAGGAACTGTCCCCAAAAAAGTCACATTTTTGGAATCACGTANGGCCNCAGAAACTTTACTGGCCCACATACCATGACCTCCCAAAATTAAATGATTTTTTTCACTACTATTTACTGCATCAATTGCTTCCATTACAGACCTCCCTGGACCCAAACTTCCGATATATAGAAGGATTAATTTTGAAGAATCTATACCAAGTTCTTTACGAAATTCGTGTGATGAAACACTTGATGAAAAATGTTCAGTAGTTCGTGAATTGAAAATCATTAATCTTCGCTTTGCGCCATAACTAGCCAAACGTTTCATAATGGAAGGAGACACTGTAATTATTCCATCTGATTTACTAACTACATATCTCTCCAACAATGTTGCTACAGTAGGTAGAGGCCAAGCTAAATCCGATATCATGCCTGAATAATCTTCGTGCGCATCATAAATCCAAGGCTTACTCATTTCATTAAACAACGATATCACTGCAGTATCCAAGTCGTGAAAATGGATAACATCAGACTCTATGGAATTTAAAACTAAAGAAAGCTGCCGCTTTGCTTGAATATGTTGAAAAATCCGCTTTGCTAGTGGTTGTTCTGGTGTTGAAACCGGAGCAAAAACTCGATGTATATGAATGCCATTTACTACTTCTTTTTGTGGTGCTGAAATAGGCTCTCCGGATACTGAACGAGCCCAACAAATTATTGTAACTTTGTGGCCTGAATCATTTAGTGCAGAAGCTTCACGTGCAACGCGTCCATCTAAAACAGGATGCAAAAAATCAGTTCCTAACACCATACTGATATTCATTAACATAGTGTTACCAAGGTGGGCTTTTAGCTCTGTTGCTAAAGCTTTTTCCTAAAAAATTATAACAAACGCCTTTAGAAGCACCTCTATGCGATTATGTGGCTAGTGTTGGAATAATCTGCGATAGAGAACTTCTGAAACCCATGGACCAACGGGTATGGAAACAAGCAACATCTATCAAAAAAATGGGATACGATGTTGAGATTATAACGCCACACCACAAAACTTATACAAGAACGATGCAAAAAATCAAAATACATTGTATCGAGAAAAGTAAATTGCCAGGAATTACAGCCCTAAATTTAATAATCAAAACATTAAAAGGAAAATACGATATCCTTCATTGTCATGAGTTCAATCCATTGTTATACACAATAATATTAAAAAAATTAACAAATAGTAAAATAATTTGGGATTGCCACGAAGACTATCCCTCATTGATAAGTACCAAAATTAATGGAAATGGACTAGTAAAGGAAAATAAAAATTTAGGATCATTAATTAGCTTATTAATTAAACTAGCAATTAGGAATGTAGATACAGTACTTACCATAACTCCTCCGTTAGTGAAAAGATACAGAAAATACAAGAAAACCTTAATTTTACCCAATTTCCCGCCTTCGAATTTATTCAATAAAAATTTGAAGAATGATGATATTAAGAGAAGATATGCAAACAAACAAGTTCTAATCTACCAAGGAGGAATTAAAAGAGGTAGAGGCATGGGATTAATTCTTTCGTCTTTGGATATTGTTAAGAGAGAAATTCCTGATTTAGTATTTGTCGTTCTCGGAGGTGAAATTGAGAAAACTGGATGGAGTAATGAAAGTGAAAAATTTTTAGTTGACCACAATGATAGCATAATTACTACAGGCTGGGTTGATTATGACAAAATGGCACCGTATTTAGCACAAGCTGATTTAGGTATAATCATGAACCGGCCAACTCATTATAATAACAGAATAGGATTACCAAATAAATTATTCGAATATTTAGCATGTGGCTTACCAGTAATATCAAGTAATTTACCAGAAATTAAAAAAATAATAGAGAGAAATGAATGTGGAATTATACTAGATTCAGAGGAACCTAAAAAGATAGCAAAATCTATAATTGATTTTTTTAGTAACAAAAATAAAAAGAAAGTAATTACTGAAAAATCAAATAATATTTCTTCAAAATATTCTTGGGAAAGATGCGAAAAAATTCTGGATTTTGCTTACAACTCTTAATTAGATAATATACTATAATATTTTGAACCCCTATACTTCTTGGTAAAGGTGAAGATTACATGTGTTGTTGGGGCAAGACCTCAATTTATCAAATTAGCGCCCTTTTTATCAAAATGTAAGAAAATTGGACATAAGATAAGAACCATTCACACTGGGCAGCATTATGACAAAAATATGTCCGACGTTTTTTTCGATGAACTAGGATTGGATAAGCCTAATAGAAATTTAGAGATTGGACCTGCAAGCCAAACTGAACAAATTGCTAAGATCATGTTAGGATTAGAACAAGATTTAGAGGATAATGAACCTGATTGGGTGGTTGTTTTTGGAGATACTACGTCAACTATAGCCGCTTCGATAGTTGCTTCTAAAATGGGAATTAGGTTAGCTCACATTGAAGCCGGACTACGTTCATTTAACAGAGATATGCCTGAAGAAATAAATCGAATTGTTTCTGATCATGTTTCTGATTTACTATTTGTTCCTTCCAGTACTGGAATGACCAATCTAGTTAATGAAGGACTTGAAAAACGCGCTGTAAAAACTGGAGACTTAATGGCTGATGTTTTATTCCATTTCAAGGACAAATTATCTGATAATATTGTCAGTCAATATAATCTCAAAAAAGAAGAGTACTACTTGCTAACTTTACACAGACCTGCTTCTGTAGACAATATTGAGATGCTAGATTGGATGATTAAACAAGTAATTGCAATAAATGAAAAAATAATTTTTCCCGTGCATCCACGTACTAAGTTAAAACTAGAAAACAATGAATATACTGATGAAAATTTATTGGTTATTCCTCCTCAAGGATATTTAGATTTTCAATCTCTAATTTTCAATAGTAAAGGAGTCTTAACAGATTCCGGAGGAATACAGAAAGAGGCATATCTCTGGAAAAAACCGTGCTACACGCTTAGAACTGAAACTGAATGGACCGAAACTATCAAAACTGGATGGAATAATTTGGTTATTCCTGGTGAAGATAATTTATTGGACATAATAGATAAATGGAAAACACCAAACGATCATCCTAGCTTGTATGGAGATGGAAGAGCTGCAGACAAAATAATCTTTGAAATGGAAAATAGAATCTAGACAAAAGTAAAACTGTTCATTATAGTAATATTTTATATACACTGAATCACTCGTGAGAAACTAGTGTTAACTAATTTGTTTGGAGATGAAATAAAAAATGTCGAATCCCCCCGGAAAATATGGAAACGTAAGAAATTTCTTAGATAATCTTGGTAATGAAAAAATAAAAATATGTAGAAATTGTAATGCTGTATTTAGCTATACCAATGAGACTACAACACTATGTTTATCATGTGATTTTGAAGAAGAGATTAGTACACTACCTGCAGTTGTTGAAATTGAAGATGAATTTGACGTTACTGAACCTGCTGTAGTTGATGCCCAGCCCGCTGTATTAGATGCGCAACCTGTAACACTAGATGCTCAACCAGTAGTTGCTGAAGTTGACGTTGTTGAAATGAATGACGACTGGGAAATGGACTCATTTGATAATATAGGTTCNGAAGCTGAGACTGCAGAAGTTGAATCTGTTGTGGAAGAAACTACTGATGCTGAGCCTGTTGCAGATGTTGTAGAAGCTGAGACTGCNGAAGTTGAANCTGTTGTGGAAGAAACTACTGATGCTGAGCCTGTTGCAGATGTTGTAGAAGCTGAGACTGCTGAAGTTGAGCCTNTTGCAGAAGNNGTAGAGGCTGAAACTGCTGATATTGAGCCTNTTGCAGAAGTTGTAGAGGCTGAAACTGCTGATGTTNANCCTATNGNAGAAGCCGTTGAAGCTGAACCTCTCGTTAAGGAAGCTGTTGAAGCCGTAGAGGCAGAAACTGTACAGGATGCAATTGAATCAAGCGAGATTGCCACAAGTGTTGTAGAGGAAGCTATTGAATATGAAGAAGAGGCAAAAACCAAAGTTGACGAAGCCAAGGAGAACAAAGATGAGGCCTCGCGCGAATACTCTGAAGCTGTAAAAGATGAAGAGAAAGCTGCTGACAATGTTTCCGAGGCCGCTACCGTNCAAAGTGTAGCTGTCGAGGCTGTTGTAGAGGCATCTGATAAGGTGTCTGAACTAGTCGANTCNGGNGCAGATCAAAAAGATATCAAAGANGCCATGNATGAGCTCGAAAAAACCGTTGAAAATAAAGATAAGGCTGAGCTAACTTTAACAGAAGCCATTAGTGAAGAAGAGAAAGCTGCAGATAACTTAGCAATTAAATCTGATGAAAAGGAAAATTCTGAAGAAATACTAGAAAATGAAACCGAGGAATTAAAAGAAGCCAGTGATAAACTAGACGAAGCAATAAATCAAAAAGCTGAATCAGAAAAAGAATTATCTGAGGCAAGTAGCATTGATACAAATGAGACCGATGACAGTGTGGAACCGTTCTCANCTGGAGAATATGTTTCTCACGGAGTCTATGGAACTGGAAAAGTTGTTGGAATAACTAGAGCAGGCAAACACTGGTCTGTTGAGGTCAAATTTGAAGAAGAACAAAGAAGAATACTTGGAACTTTCTTGACCAAAGAAGAAAAACTTGAAATACAAGAAAGTGAAGACAACTTTAAACCTCCAGTACAAAAAATTAATGATGAAGAGCAGGATGACGAAGTAAAAACATATGAAGAGCACTCCGGTAAATATAAACCAGGAACCGAAGTGATTCATGAAATATTCGGTAAAGGATTTGTCAGAGAATCAGAACCGAAAGGTGAAAATTACAAATTAATTATTAATTTTGAAGATGGAAGTGAAAAAACCCTTCTATCTACATTCATCAAATTAAAAAATGAGGATAGTATCGATGAAGGTAAAAATGAAGTCTCGGACTCTTTAGTAAAAACTNAACCTGTTGTAGAGGCTGTTGAAGCTGAACCTGTTGTGGAAGAAACTACTGATGTTGAGCCTGTCGTAGAAGCCGTTGAAGCTGAACCGATTGTAGAAGCCGTTGAAGCTGAACCAATTGTAGAAGCCGTTGAAGCTGAACCAATTGTAGAAGCTGTTGAAGCTGAACCTGTTGTAGAAGTGGTTGAAGCTGAAACAGTTGTAGAAGAAAATATCAATAACAATGACGCGTTCAAAAGACCAACTAAAAAAACTGAAACTGTTATAGATCTTTCCAAACCTGAAATTCAAGACGCTGAAATGATTGATGACGAAAATTAATGATTCTTGAGTCTAAAAGAATTAGATTAAGATTTTTCGACAAATATGATAAAAACGATTTAATTATCTTACTGAATGACAAAGACGTAAGCAAATGGATGGATAATGTTCCATATCCCTATTTAGAAAAACACGCTGATTGGTGGATTGAAATTGGTTCAAAAAAAAAGTACCAGTTTGCAATTACTAAAAAGAAATCAAAAATTCTAATTGGATCATTGAAGATTACTCTAAATGGAGAAATAGGCTGCTGGATAGGAAAGGATTATTGGAATAAAGGCTATGCTACAGAGGCTGTAGAACTTATCAAAAAATTCGGCTTTGAAAATTTAAATTTGAAAAAGCTATGGGCTGCTACGCACGAAGAAAACATTGCACCTATAAGTGTGTTAAATGTAACTGGCTTTTCTAGGATTGAAAATAAGCCCTACTTTGTANAAGGTATAGGTAATACAAGAGTAAGACCTCATTTTGAATTACTAAATAGGCCTTAAATCAACCCCCCCTGTGAAATGCCTGTGGCCCTGTGGGGTAGTTTGGCATCCTTGTGGCTTTGGGAGCCATAGACCCCGGTTCAAATCCGGGCGGGGCCACCACCTTATCAATAGGCTGATTTCGTAGTTGTTATAATTACAGATGCTATCTTGTACGGATCTCCATTAGAAGAAGGCCTACGATCTTCTAATCGTCCTTTCCACCCATCGTCCACTGTACCGACTGGAATTCTGATTGAAGCTCCTCTATCTGAGACTCCATACGAAAACTCGTGAATAGACTGAGTTTCATGCAAACCTGTAAGCCTTTGCTCATTATGTGCTCCGTAAACATCCATATGNTTTTTAATATTTTTACCGAATGCTTCACANACCTTATTGAAAACTTTTTCGTCTCCGCACTTTCTAAGCGTGCTATCTGAGAAATTTGCNTGCATTCCTGAACCGTTCCAGTCTGTAGCTCCTAGTGGCTTAGGATGCCACTCAATTGAAAGTCCGTATTTTTCTGCGTTCCTTTCAGCCAAGTAGCGAGAAACCCAAATTTGATCGCCTGCATTTTTAGCTCCCTTAGAGAATATTTGATATTCCCATTGACCTACTGCAACTTCTGCATTAATTCCTTCAACATTTAAGCCAGCATCTAGGCATTGATCCAAGTGTTCTTCTATGATATCTCTACCAAACGCATTTTTAGCTCCCACAGAGCAGTAAAATTGCCCTTGAGGCGTTTGATCTCTTGGAAACCCATAAGGAAGATTAGTTTCAGGGTCCCATAGGAAATATTCCTGCTCAAAACCAAACCAAAAGTCATTATCATCATCATCAATAGTTGCTCTAGCATTAGTAGCATGCGGTGTACCATCTGCATTGTACACTTCATTCATTACTAAATACGCATTTTTTCTATCAGGGTCTGGAAAAATAGCAACCGGTTTCAAAACACAATCTGAATCATTTCCCTCTGCCTGTCTAGTAGAGCTTCCGTCAAACGACCAATCTGGACAATCTTTAAGCTTTCCAGAAAATTTTCTGCGAATAAGAGTCTTACTGCGAAGGCTCTGTGTCGGTTCAAAACCATCTAACCATATATATTCCAATTTTGATATATCACTCATTATTTTGTATGACAAACATACTATATAAAAAAACCGGATAAATTAGTTTAAAGTATCAAAAAAAATATTTTAAATAGTATTATACATACTAATTTATATATGGGCTGAACATTTGTTCAGAATATGGTATTGAACGAAATTGATTCTGAACTTTTGGTACAATTGAGTAAAAATGGTAAAGCATCACAAAGAATGCTTGCGAAGGAAACTGGAGCTGCACTAGGGACTGTGAATGCACATGTTAAACAGCTTGAAAATAAAAAGATAATTAAAGGATATTTTGCATGCATTGATCCTGAAAAAGTTGGATTTAAACTCACTGCAATTATCAATTTAAGGATAAAAAAGGGAACATTAATAGATGTACAGGCATCTATAGCTAAACATTCGAGAGTTTTTGGCGTCTACGATGTTACTGGAGAATGGGACTCTTTGATTTTAGCTAGATTTAAGGATAGAGAAGAAATGGATAAGTTCATCAAAACTACCCTCTCGCAAAAACATATAGAGCGAACAAGCACATCACTAGTCTTGAATACTGTTAAAGAAGAACCAAGAGTAATGCTGTAAAACTTCAATTAAAAGATTCATTGACTGACTCAATCTGATCTATTGTTAATCCTCTCTGTAATTGGCCATCCCATCTTTTAGTTAAGACACCATTCTCAAAAATAGCCATTGTNGGAACTACGTTTATATTGAAATCATCCCACAGCCTAGATTCCACATCTGTTATATCTGCTATGAAAACATCGGAAACTTGAGAATACTCTGCCCAATTATTAAAAAAAGAAACACAATAAGGACACCAATCAGCAGAAAAAATTACCACAGACTTACCTTTATGTTCTGTAAATTTATTAAAGTCAAAATCATTCTGACTAATTCGAGGAATTAACTTTACTTNTTTTCCCATATCATTAAAGTTTCTCTGTCTAATCTTTTACTGATTGAATCTTTTGGCATTTCCTCTGAAACTAATTTCCAGTGCAACCCAAACAAATCGNGTAATTCAGACTTTGTTACTCCCCATGGAGGNCCNCCCTCATCNAATTCTTTNTCGAGAGGTAAAAATAGCCCTAGTAATTTTCCGCNAGGTTTNAGTAATTGCCAAACTACTCTGTCATACTCAAAACGACGTAACGGACTAATTGCGCAAAAGCAAGTATACTCCATAATATAGTCAAAAGAAAAGTGAAGATTGTCAGGAAGATTGAATATATCCTCTTGGATCAAATTTACATTTACGTTAGCTTTTTCTGCATTCGATTTTGTTGCTGAAATTGCGTTATCAGTAAAATCGATGGCTGTGACATCAAAACCACTCTTCGCAAATGTAACTGCATCATAGCCTCTACCACAACCTATAACACAAATTCGNCCTTTTGGAAGCTCAGAGGCAAGTCTTTGGAATACTGGCGTGGGACCTCCCAAATCCCAACCGTCCATTTCAGATTCGTAGCAAGCTTCCCAGAATTCAGGCGTGTTTACTGGATCATCCATNCNNATNNACTAAGAAATGCCGTTAAAAAACGAGGGTAGACTTTTTGAGACCGNCTTTATTCATATTGNATGACAAAAGTCTTGATGAGAACAAGTGCCGGAGACATTACAATTGAACTTTACGATGATAAAGCCCCAAAAACCGTTGAAAATTTCTTAAAACTAGTCGATAAAAAATTCTACAATGGATTACATTTTCACAGAGTTATCAAAGACTTCATGCTACAAGGAGGATGTCCTAACTCNAANGANCCTAACAATCCAAAAGCNGGAACTGGAGGTCCAGGATACCAAATTAATTGTGAGTTTCACCCAGAACTAAAACACGANAGGCCTGGACTATTATCTATGGCAAACGCAGGTCCAAATACAGGTGGATCTCAATTCTTCTTAACAACTGTACCTACCCCGTGGCTNGATGGTGCTCANGCTATTTTTGGCGAAGTCACTGANGGAATGAATGCCGTAAAAAANATTGAAAGTTGCAAGACTGGGCATATGGATAGGCCAAACAAACCTCAACAAATCAAATCAGTCAGCAGAATCTAGATTTAATGCCTGAGAGTTTGGAAGAACCTAAATTTGAGATTATTAAAAAATATNATAATTTTGAAATACGAAAATATTTTGACACAATACAAGCNCANGTAGCTTCACCTTTATCTTATGAAATAAGCCCTAGTGCTCATTTTAGAGAAATTGCAGGTTACATTTTTGGCAACAACAGTGAATCTCAANATATANCTATGACTGCTCCAGTTCATACTTGGGAACAAAATAATCAGAATNTTATGGCATTTACAATGCCTTCTAAATTCAATATAGANGATTTACCGAAACCTAATAACAAAAGAGTGAGAATACTTGATATTGAGGGTGAAAATGTTGCTGTACTAAAATTTTCCTGGTTTGCTGGGAAAAGACGAACTAAAAAATTGGCAAATAAACTTCAGAAATTAGTTGAAAATAAAGGTTTGAAAATAAAAGGAAACCCAAGATTAGCTGTTTATGACAATCCAATGACAACCCTTCCGTTTATGAGAAGAAATGAAATTCATTTACCAGTAGAAAAATAATTAATCGTCGGTAGAGGAACCTTCTTCCATATATGGAATATCAATATCCAATTGGGCAATGTACAGTCCCGAAGTTATGCAGGAAAGATAAGTATATCCATCATGATATTCTGCAGCCCAAAGGAAAGGAATCCATCCAAAGTCATAAAAATTTGAATCAAGAGGTTCACCATAGGAATCATTTTGTGGTAAAATGTAAGCTACTGTAGAAGATAAATGAGAAGAATTTCTGTCTATTAAATTTCCAGTAGCGATCATAGATTCAACATCAACAATCCACAATCCTGCATGATAATGTGAAATGTATAACCTGCCATCCCAACCTCCTCCGTAGCTTTGGTCGGGCTTCTCTTCATTTGTTATGAAATGACCGGAATCCAAATTATGTGGGCTAAATAGTAACCACTCATCGCCATCATTATGAGCCTCGCAGGAAGAACCAAAACAGTGTAAGCCTGATGTAGGAATTTCCCAATCTCCAACTAATTTAGGAAGAAACCGTAAATTTCCATTTATCATTTCGTAGTCTGTGTTGTCTATAATATAAACCATTCCTGTCCCAACGTAAGTTGACAATACTTCAACTGCCGCTGTAATTAGATGCCTGTCACCTTCTAAGTCTGGTCTAATGTGTGAAATGTCTACCATTTCCGGATAAGGCTCAGTATAGTGAATGTAGGAAGAGCGGCCTCCGTTTTCGTTACCTGTTGAACCGCTGTCTGGTTGACCATCGCCGTCAAAATCTGCAAAATCCATCCAATAACCTACCTCAGGAGCTCTCCATAGACATGTAACTGGAGAACCTACAGTACTTTTACAGCCTAATCCATAGAAAAGATAATTTTCAGGACTATTTACAGGATGAGGAACATCTGTAACATCTCCTATTCTAACACCAGCTTCCCAATAAGCACCGTAAACATAAGTGCGTTCATATCGAGGATCTAGGGGATCTGTTCCTGGCCAAGTTTGAACTGTCATGTCATGTATGTAAATCCATCCACCTCTCGTAGTTTCCCAAGCTACTTCATATTCACCTACTTTGATTACTGTATGACCGTAACCTGAACCTGGCACTCCCTCTAATGTTCTAGCAGCTGAGCCTTGAAGATTCAGATGAGCTATCGTCACACCACCACATGCTTCACCAACTGCAATATCACAACCCTCATAGTCAGGGTTTGCAACAAAAATATACCACTCATTATCTATCATGTGTGTGTAAAGATTGTGAGGACCACTCGGATGATCTGAATCGTACCAACTATCGACCCATACGGGATTTGTCTTATCTGTAACATCTACCAGAACAACACTAACTTGCGTAGG
>PBPR01000023.1 GCA_002724775.1 Methanobacteriota archaeon | reverse complement strand
TCAGCCTCATTGTTGACGTGACAACTAGTGCCCTCACTATCGTAGCATCGACAGCCACTCCCAAGGCCAACATGAACCCGAACTGCATCATGAGCGATACTGATGAGAACCCAAAGGCCGAGAACACAGTTACCATTACGAGGGCGGCGGAAGTGATTATTCGTCCGCTCTTCTGCAGTCCTGTCGCTACGGCCAATGTGTTGTCCTCCGTTCTTTCCCATTCCTCATGGATCCTGGAGAGCATCAGCACTTCGTAGTCCATGCTAAGCCCGAACAAAATAGCAAAAATCATCACAGGAGTTGTTGGGTCTATCGGCTGGGGGGTGAAGTTGAGCAACTCTGCTCCATTCCCTTCCTGGAAAACCCATACGAGTATTCCAAACGAGGCACTGACTGATAGTATGTTCATGATCAAAGCCTTCAGGGGCAGGATAACTGATCTCACCTGTAGGAAAATAAGTACATAGCTAGAGGTCAGAATGAACGCCAGCGCGATCGGTAGGTTCTCCTTCACAGCATCTAGAACGTCTTGGTTGTAAGCGGCAAAGCCTGCCACATTGACCTCCGAGCCACCTCCGAACTGCTCATTTTTCGCATCAAGATTCCGGATTTCCCTTACCACCTTCCTAGATGCCGCACTGCTCTGGTCTCCTTCAATCGCAACTTGAACGAGAACTACGCCGTCCCCAACAGACGAATCAGCATAAAATCCCCTCTCCAATCTCAAGGCCTCAGCCTCTGATGGCGACAACTCGCCATCATCTGAATCGTCCCAGAATTCAACAACCTCGTCCTCGGTCCAGGTAGCGTTGAAGTGAGCGTAGTTAAACACAAAACTAGCACCTTCAATCGACAGCATTTCCTTGGAAAAAGCGTGGAGACTTCTGATATTTTCCTCTGAAAATACGTCTGTTCCTTCCTGGATTTCGTAAACAACTAGAGCGGTATTGGAGACCTCCTGAGGCCAGTTTTCGTCCGTCAGTTCCATACCGCTCCTAGCTTCATTATCGGGGCTCAATGCTTTCCAAGAGGTAATGCCCCATTCGGCCTGAAGGAACGGTGCTCCCGCCACAAGCAGAACAAGCACGGAGGGGACCAGAAACGAAAGGGGCTTGCTCATAACCCTCTTAGCCAAATCAGACCAGAAACCGTCATCCGCCACCTCTGTGCTGAGGCCCAATGGAACTCTGCCAGAGTTAATCCTGTCTCCGAGTATTGCCAATATTGATGGAAGCAGTATTACCGACGAGGTAAGAGCTACTAGAGTAGCACAAATCCCGCCCCATCCCAGTGATGGCAATCCNGTGTTNTCGAAGAATAGCATGCCGGTTANGCCTGCGANCACTGTCAGGCCTGAGAACAGAATCGCTCTACCAGCGGTAGCGCTGGTCATCGCAATCGCAGTCCTCTTGTCATGTCCTCTCCCCAACTCCTCTCTAAATCGATTCACTATGAACAAGGAATAGTCAACGCTGAGACCGATACCCAGTAAGGATACGATATTTACAGCATAAACAGTTAGATCGTCAACAACGTATGTGAGCCCATGAATGATACCAACCGCAGCTATAACAGTGTAGATTCCTGATAATGCCGGTAGGCTCGCCGATACAACAGTACCGAAAACAAACAACAGAATTAGTATTGTCAGAGGGGCAGAAATCAACTCGGCCCTTAGGAGCTCCTCCTTCAGAACTAAATCGAAAGTAATGTCAATTGCTAAATTATCGGTGAGGTACTTTTCCATACCTTGAGGAGAGCTGTTTGGCAACACAATATCCTCGTATATCTCCTTCAGTAGGATCTTCGAATCCTCTCTGTTCATATTGACCTTAACGTAGACTCTGGACCACGAGGGATCAACACTGCTCACAAGGGAGGACCGATTTGCTTCGTTGGTCTCCCAGGGAACATCCAGATCGATATCATCGTTTGTCGAAAGTACCTCGATAGTCGACTGAATAGCGGACACTACCTCGGGGTCGTCATATGAGTGACCAGGATGGTGGAATAGTACGTGGAAAGACTCGAAGGCAGTTTCGTTAGGGTCCGAGAATCCTTCTCCCGCCGCTGACCACCCATCAACCGACTCAAGATCCCCCTCACCGTATCCTTCGATGTAGCGTGGCTCCAGTGAAATCATGTATCCGAGTCCGGCGCAGAGCAGCAAAGAGCATATCAAAACCGCTCGTGCGTAGTCGTGAACAAAGAGCCCTATCTTGTAATACAGCCTCCCTTCCAAAGCAGAAGGGTCGGTCGCTCCTTCCACAAACCCCCGGCACTACTTTCGCTTATCTATTTCTGTATTCTTATTAATCTAATAATTCGGCAACAGAATCCACTACAAGAGAAGGACGCAACTCGCCTCCCTCCACGTCATCTACCGAAGCCTCCCCTGAAAGCACCAGAATACCATGAACGCCCGCTCTATCTGCCATCTCAATGTCTGTGTAGAGCCTATCCCCAACCATGCAGCATTCAGAAGGTTTCAGCCCCAAATCCTCTATCTTGTGTAGAATCATTCCTTTGTTTGGCTTACCACAAACGTGNGCGGGACTCACTCCCGTAGTCGCCTTGAACAAGGACATGTAAGCGCCGGTGTCGGGAAGCCCCCCCCTAGGGGACGGGCAGACCATATCTGGATGGCTTGCGACCAACTGGACACCTTCGTGAAGATGTATTGACGCAGTAGCAAGTTTCTCGTAACTAATTTCTGTATCGTACCCCAGAACCACGAATTCGGGCCGCTCTGAAGAGGTTTCAATACCCTCCTCTTCTAACATACCGCGCATCCCTTCCGTTCCGACCAGAAAGGTGCTAGTGACTCCCTTCTTACTTAGCCATGAAATCAGGTCGTGGGTTGAAAGTAAAACCTCGTCTTTGTCAGCATCGATACCTAGGTCCCTCAGTTTCCCAAGGTATTGCTCCACAGACTTGCTTGAGTTGTTTGACAGGAAGTATCTCTTGATGCCTCTTGTTTCCAACCTTTCGAGGAAATCCAAGGCTCCATCTATCAGACTATCTCCGAGGTATATGGTGCCGTCTAGATCCAAGAATATGGCCTTAATTCCATCCAGAGACTGACTGATTTCTCCTTCCACGTCCCATCACATCATGGCAGCAATATAGTCTTGAATAGGAACCAGGGGCTCCAAAGGGCTTTCTGAGCCTCTTTATCTGCAATCATACCCGTCAGCATATCGCCCATCTCTTCCTTCCTAGAGGCCTTTCCAACGAACCAATTCATCAACTTCTTCCACTTGACAACCTTCTGTAATCTGTGGGAGTTCGTCAGCTCCTTGCCAAGGGTGCTCCAAAGCTCCTCCATGTATTCAATCGCATTCTCCTCGGGAAAACCCTCTGAGTGCTCATCCTTGTCGAAGTGCCTAGATGTCATCTTTGCAGAGACCAATCCGTTCCCTATCCCCTCACCGCTAAATGGGTCAACCAGGCTGGCTGCATCCCCAACGCACATCACACCCGCGCCCGCGTTCCTTCTGGGCTGATAGGAGGGGGGTTTTTTCCTCGGGGAGCCGAATGGAAGTTGCCATCCCTTCTGGGATCCTTCAACTATTCTCGCATCTTTGAAACGCTCCTTGAAAACGGGATGATTCTCGATGACCCACCTCTGTTTCTTCTTCAGCGATTTGTCCATTCCTTTCTGCTTACGCTGTTCAGAGATTACCATCCCGATTCCAACGTTCACGACTCCTTCCTTCACCGGGAACAGCCAGAAGTATCCTGGAATGACCTCATCGATGAAATGAATCTCAATTGGTCCCTGACTTCCATCAAAGCCTCCGACGTCTTCCCAATACTCTCTGTAACCGCCGCAATAGTGTTCATCATCTCTCATAGGCTCTTTGTGAAT
This sequence comes from Methanobacteriota archaeon, assembly GCA_002724775.1. GTDB lineage: Archaea > Thermoplasmatota > Poseidoniia > MGIII > CG-Epi1 > CG-Epi1. The sequence continues at coordinate 3,759 of PBPR01000023.1, read as the reverse complement.
CCCCTCAACAAGCTTGGTGGCTACGGGGCACCTGTACCCCCCAGCACCGATAGTGAGGGGAGCGACGAAGCTAAATGCCGGAGAATCGGAGGATCTCTTGCCAAAGCTCCCGGATACTCCGACTATCGCACCATCCTCCTCCAGAACCTCCCTAACGTCGAATCCCTGGATTACAGAGCCGCCCGCTTCAATGACAATCTCAGTTGCCCTCTTGAACATCATGTAGTCGAACTGCTTCCTGGGTAGGGAGTAACCAGCCATCTTCTTCTCGAACTCGTCCTGTGGGAGCATAACCTTGACAGTGTTACCGTTTGCAGAACCGAACACTATGGAGTCAACCATGAAGTGGGGAGTTTTCTCAATCATCTCCTTGACACCTAACTCCTTCACGTGCGAGAGCGATTTGCCGCCGACGGCATCTCCGCAGATCTTGTCCCTAGGCCACACATCTTTCTCGATTAGGAGAACCTTGCATCCATTCAGCGCATTATAGGATGCTGCAGCGGACCCGCTAGGGCCCCCACCGACTACTATGACATCGAAGGAGCTCCCATCTTCCGGGATGCTGCCAGTGTCTATCGGACCTTCCCAATCATCCATACTAGTCCCAGTGGGAGGGGCATCAACATTCAAACTATGCCATGAGGTTCTTCTGCGTTCCGTGCCACGCACCGCTATGAGCAGAACCTTGTGGATAGTCAAGACAACCCTTCCCGGTGAAATGAATGAAGCTGAAGTGGGCATGTGGTGCCAATCAATAATTGAATCGAATTTGGCAGTCTGTGTAGATATGAAGAGAATAAACTCAGTTTTTCGATGGGAGGGAGAGATACAGAACGCCTCCGAATGGGATATCCAAATTAAGACCCATGAATCCAGTAAAAACGGATTGATATCCAAAATAAAATCAGAACATTCCTACGACCTTCCACAGATTGTCTGGTGGTCGGTTGAGTCTACAGTAGAATACTACAATTGGGTTCAAGGGTAACACGCTCTTCGTACNTCATGGGAAAGGCTGGAACCCTAAGGCCTGCTAAGAAGGTCCCCACTGTCTGGTGGAGCTCCCCAAATCCGATGTCATTGAAGCCAAACAGATCTACAATGGCCATTCTGGTAATCGGCGAGTTCATCTTCGGACTAGGTGACTCACTTCTCATCGCAGCAGGTGTAGGGAATACGCCATGGACTGTTTTGGCGGAAGGTATAGCCGATACTACAGAAGTGTGGACAATAGGAGAGGCAACCTTTCTAGTCAGTGTTGCAGTNATGTTTCTGTGGATCCCAATAAAGGAGACTCCCGGCATTGGAACCATTCTGAATATCATAATTATAGCTCTNACGATTCATGTGATGGTACCGATACTGCCCCAGCCGGAGAACCCCTTGGTCTCCATTCTGATGGCTTCTTTAGGGATCCTGCTCGTAGGAATAGGTAGTACGATGTACTTGACTGCAAATCTAGGGCCAGGCCCAAGGGATGGCTGGATGACTGGACTTCAGAGAACCACTGGCATTCCNATTGGGAGAGTTAGAATTGCCATAGAANCCTCAGTCCTNGTTATTGGCATAGTACTAGGTGGTACATTTGGAATTGGCACNATNCTCTTCGCNGTNACNATTGGCCCCGTTGTAGCATCCTGCCTGTCGATAGCCAGTAGGATTGACTCCACTACCGGATGANTACNCNAGTCAACAACCCAATCGGGAGGTTCATGGAGTATTGCNGACAGGNTTAATCATGGGGGGACACGGAGTCATTCAACGATATCGTGAGTTCCTGCCAGTTTCTCAGGATACCTGCATCATTTCTCTTAATGAGGGGAACACGCCACTGATAGAATCACACAATCTGGTACAGGCACTGGGTGGAGGCTTCCGCCTTTTCATCAAATATGAGGGGCTTAATCCCACGGCATCCTTCAAAGATCGAGGGATGACCCTTGCGGTAACCAAGGCAGTAGAAAGGGGCGTTCGCGCAATCGTTTGTGCCAGCACAGGCAACACGAGCGCCTCAGCAGCGGCCTATGCCTCTCGCGCGGGACTAACTTGCGTGGTCCTAATTCCAGAGGGCAAGATCTCCTATGGAAAGATGGCCCAGGCTCTCATTCATGGTGCGAAGACAATTGAAGTCAGAGGGAACTTCGATGAAGCTCTGGAGTTGGTCAGGGAATTGGGGCTCAGGGACGATATTGAAATCGTCAACAGCATCAATCCATTCAGAATTCAGGGCCAGAAGACTGGCGCATTCGAGGTCTGCGACCAACTAGGGAATTGTCCAGACATGCACTTCTTGCCGGTTGGGAACGCTGGCAACATCACTTCCTATTGGATGGGCTACAAGGAGTACAGGGATGCTGGGAAGATAGAGTCGCTGCCCATGATGATGGGATGGCAGGCAGAGGGCGCGGCACCGATTGTCAGAGGGGAGGTCGTTGATGCACCCGAGACAGTGGCTACAGCCATCAGGATAGGGAATCCTGCTAGCTGGCAACTAGCCATAGAGGCCTCGGAGGAGTCCTCAGGGACAATAGACTCCGTCACAGATGAAGAAATACTCGATGCCCACAGGATGCTCGCGAGGACTGAGGGCATATTCGTCGAACCGGCATCTGCNGCGGGGATCGCGGGCATTGTGAAGAGCAACNCGAGGGGAGATATACCAAAAAACTCCACATTAGTCGTTACGGTAACCGGCCACGGACTTAAGGACCCGGCTATCGCTATCGAGAACTCCGCCGCCAAGTCTGTAGTTGTCGATCCAGACCTCGAATCAGTCCTGGATGCAATCGGAATGCAATGAGTATGGTTATTGCTGTCTTGCCAATCCCANGTCATGGATGACGANTTTTCAGANCGCGCATTCNCCACNAGAGCCGTCTGGTCNGGAACCAACCACTTGGAGGGGTCCGCAGTCACTCCNATNTTCACNACNTCTACCTATCAGCTCAATGACGACAGGTATCGAGATTGGGCCGATGGTGGCCAGCACTCTCTAATCTACAGTCGCTGGTCGAGTGTTAACTCCGAGGCCGTGGCTTCGAAGGTAGCCTCGTTGGAGGGAGCCGAGGACGGAGAAACCCTTGCAAGTGGAATGGCAGCAATTTCCTCTACACTTCTATCCATGCTTTCCAAGGGTGATCACATGGTTACATCTGTAGATATCTATGGGGGGACATACGGTCTACTAACTTCCGATTTCCCCAGGTTCGGAATAGACGTAACGATGGCAGACATCAGAGACCCCTCTTCGTTTGAGGCCGCCATAAATGAGAACACCAAGGTACTCTATGTCGAGACAATTACCAATCCCGTACTCAAGGTGTGTGATCTGGAGGCAATGGCATCGATAGCGAAGGAGCATGGTCTGATTTCGGTTGTCGATAACACATTCGCTACCCCGTGGGCCTGTCAACCGATTTCAATGGGGTTCGATGTTGTTATTCACTCAGGAACCAAGTTCCTGAACGGACACACTGATCTAACAGCAGGGATAGTTGTCGGAAGAGCCGATCTCATCAAGGGGGTATTCAAGACCAAAGCAAGACTAGGAGGAACCGCAGACCCCCTCATGTGTTATCTTCTGGAGAGGGGCATGAGAACCCTTCATGCCCGAATGCCAATACACGCATCAAACTCTTCTGAACTAGCTAGAAGACTGGAAGAAAACCCCGAAATCAGTGCTGTCAACCACCCCTCTCTGAAGAGCTATGCTGACTACGAGGTAGCCAAGCGAATCGTCCCGAATGGGACGGGAAT
>PBPR01000022.1 GCA_002724775.1 Methanobacteriota archaeon | reverse complement strand
TTATTTTTAGGAATTCTACAATTAGCACAAATTGACGTAAATAATTTTGGAATTTTGGTTACAGTTTTTGGCCTCACAGGCGCTTTTCTTTCAATTAGTATTTGGGTTTTATCTCCGATTAGTGCAGTTTCTTCTAGCAAGGATCATCCATTTACGCGATCGAGTGAGGAAACCTCCTTCGTTACTGTTTGGGTTATTGCAGGATTCTTAGCTTACGAATATTCTTATGCATTCTTTGGTTTAGATTTAGAAGTACTTGCTGAGGCAGCTTGGGTTTTCTTGCCTATTTTGGCAGTTTTAGTTGGATTCATTCCCGGCTGTGGACCTCAAGTTTTAGTTACTACACTATACTTAAACGGTATTATTCCATTTGCTGCATTAATAGGCAACGCAATTTCAAACGATGGAGATGCACTATTTCCTGCAATAGCCTTGACCCCAAGAATGGCAGTTATTGCAACACTTTACAGTGCCATACCAGCATTGATTATTTCGTATTTTTTCTTGTTTACAGGCTAATTCTATTAAATTAGTGTCGAATGTTATGCTTTTCAAAGTATTTCTGATGGTATTCCTCAGCCTTCCAAAAAGTATCGGCTTTAGTTATNTCAGTAACAATTTTCTTGTTTAGTTTCTTTTGAAATTCATCAAGTGATTTTTGAGCTAGCTCCTTTTGCTCTTCATCGTAATAAAATATTGCAGATCTGTATTGATTACCAATGTCAGGCCCTTGTCTGTTTAATGTGGTTGGATCATGTTTCTTCCAAAACGAGTCAAGTAAGTCTTCNTAACTNATTACAGTTTCATCGTAATCAATCATGACTACCTCTGCATGCTCTGTTGAATTACTACACACTTGTTCATATGTGGGATTCGAAGTTTTACCTCCACTGTATCCAGATACAACCTCANTTACGCCTTCTAATTTAGAAAAGTTGTATTCAACACCCCAAAAACATCCAGCACCAAACATAGCCTTTTTCATTATTTTACCCTAGAAGCAATCCAGTCTTTGAAAAGCTTCATTCCTTCTTCCAAGTCTTCTATGTCAATCCCTGAAAAAGCCAGTCTTATGTAGGCATCAGCTTCATTATTGAGCGGGCGTCCAAAGTGATGTCTACCACAGAAGCTCACTCCGGTATCTTTAAGAACGACTTTTCTAAAATCTTCTACATCGTCAAACCCTGTATTTTTTAGTAGATGTGTTATTTTCGGAAACACATAAAATCCAGCTTCAGGCATATGAGCATCTATTCCCTCAATATCATTCAATATATTTACTAGTGTGTCTCGCCTTTTCTTTAAAACATCAAGAATATCNTGTGTTTCTTTTTTTGGAGCATTTAGTCCAGCTAAACCCGCATATTGAACAAANTGTGTTGTACATGACTCCATGTTAACATTCAATCGATTTATTTGTTCAATTATTTTTTTTGGGCCAATAGATGCTCCAAGCCTCCACCCAGTCATTGCAAATTTTTTTGAAAAAGTATACATTGTTAGNGTTCTTTCATACATCCCAGGGTAGCTTGCTATCGATTTTGGTTCACCTTCATAAAGAGTATCAAAGTAAGCATCGTCTGAAATTAAAAACATATCATTTTCAATAACAAGCTTTGCTAATTTCTCTATTTCTTCATCAGATGAAGACGCTCCGGTTGGATTGTTGTAATTATTGTAAAAGATGTGCTTCGCTCCATTATCAATTCCTTTTTCAATTGCGTTAAAGTCAAGCTTCAAGCCCTCAGAAGTATTTACGTATCCATATGGAATTGCAATACCCTTGTAAAATTCTATCTGAGATTCATAGATTGGATACCCTGGGTTAGGATAAAGAACAGAGTCTCCTTTTTCCATCATCGCAGCAATGTATTTACCGATGCTAGGNTTCCCGCCAGGTTGTATAGAAANATTGTCGATATCATATTTAATCCCTCTAGCCTCTCCAACATCTATGGCTAAGGCTTCTCTTAATTCAGGAATTCCGGGTGCAGGACAATAGCCTGTTTTACCTTGACTTATGGCTTCACTAACAGCATTACTAATCGTCCTTGGTGTAGGTAAATTGATGTCGCCTAAATGAAAAGGATATATTTTTTTGCCAGTAGCTGCCATTTTGGCAGCTTCAGCTGAAACTGCGAATGCAGTTTCGCTGCCTAACAAATTCATTCTCTCGGCGATTTTCATTAAGGTTGAATAAAACTAGGTGTTTTATTGTTTGCGTAATCTTTATACAGATAGATTGATAGAATATATTATGGCAAGTGAATGGCGTAAAGACTTAGATAAATTTTTACAAGAGCATATGCTGGCGGTAAGTTCAGTATTTACCATTATTAGNGGATTCATGATTTATGTTGGAATGATGGGTGAGTGGTATTCNTCATCTTCTTTAGCACCAACTTTNATTTTAGATTCAATAGGNGATTATGACATTTTTGTTTTTATTTTNGGTTTGATTNTNTTTGGTTTTTCTGCATATTANCTATGGTTAACACGACATTATATGGANAGATTTGAAGAAATAATATCTACAAGTTCTAANAGAGAGTTNCAGAAGAATTGGACAGAAATCGAGCAGATCGCNCGTTATCAGCTTCCTAAAGAGTACAGAAAAAGAGTAGCNGAAGCACGNAAGAAATTCGGCCTTAGNTAATTGAGAAATTTTATATAGAGTCTTTTTTACTCGAATTNGAGGTTAACAACCTAAGGTTCATAACTGATGAGTTCAGAAGAAAANAGTGCAGAGTCAAACAGCGNGGACGTCGAACAGCCTACAGCAGAAGAAACGGTTGATGAGTTATCCGTACTGAAATTAGAACTTGAAGATATGAAAGATAAATTTGCCCGTTCTATGGCTGACCTTGATAATTATAAGAAACGGGTTCAGAGAGATAGAGAGCAACAAATTTTGAAAAGTAAGGGCTTGGCAGTTTCAAGTTTCCTAGAGATTTTAGAAATTATTGAGGCCGCTTCTTCATCTGAATACCCAGATAAAGAAAGTGCACTAGATGGTATTAAGGGAATTCAAAAATACACGCAATCTTTTTTGAAATCAATGAGTGTTGAACGCTTTAGTCCGGTGGGTGAGCAATTTGATTTCCGTCTACACGAAGCAATGACTACAATTATTAAAGAAGATATTGAGCCACATACAATTGTGGACGTAATTCAAGCAGGATATTTACTTGAAGGAGAGCTATTACGACCTGCAAAAGTAGTAGTTTCCAAAAAAGAAGAAAACAAAGAAGAAAAACAAAATAGTGGTGAGTAAAAAATGGCAAAAGAAGTGATAATTGGCATAGATTTGGGTACTACAAACTCAGAAGCAGCATACCTGGAAGGAGGTAGACCAGTGATTATACCTTCAGCTGAAGGCTCTACGTTTGGAGGCAAAATGTTTCCATCAGTTGTGGCCTTNACAAAAGATGGTGAGAGAATTGTAGGTGATCCTGCAAAGAGGCAAGCAGTTTTAAACCCAGAAAATACAATAATGCATATTAAGCGCAAAATGGGGACTAAGCATAGAGTTACTGTCAAGAAGAAAAAATATTCTCCTGAAGAAATTTCGGCAATGGTTCTTCAAAAAATCAAGGCAGATTCAGANGCCCACCTNGGNGTTGATATCGAGAAGGCAGTTATNACAGTTCCAGCTTATTTCAATGACAATCAGAGGCAAGCAACTATAGATGCCGGTAAAATNGCNGGATTAAAAGTTGAAAGAATCATTAACGAGCCAACTGCAGCTGCATTGGCATATGGNTTAGACAAAGAAGGAGAGTACACAGTAGCTGTTTTAGATCTTGGGGGCGGTACTTTCGATGTTACCATTATGGAGATGGATAATGGAGTTTTTGATGTAATATCAACTTCTGGTGATAATAATCTAGGAGGTACGGATATGGATGACGCTCTAGTAGATTATCTAGCAGATTTGTTTAAAGAAGAAAATGGAATTGATCTAAGAGATGATCAAGCCGCACGTCAGCGTCTACATGATGCCGCAGAAAAAGCAAAGATTGAGTTGAGTAATACTCTTAAATCTACTATAAATTTACCCTANATTTGGTCAGATTCAAGNGGTCCTAAGCATCTTGAGCANGATTTTACTAGAGCCAAATTAGANGATATTGTTGGACCAGTTATTGCGAAATGTGAAAAGCCNATCAAGCAAGCATTCAAAGATGCTAAAATGAAGCCAGGNGATGTCGATAAAGTTATTCTTGTTGGAGGTCCTACTAGAATGCCAACAGTTCAGGAAGCATTTGAAAAATTTGTAGGTAGGAAAGCCGAAAGAGGCGTCGATCCAATGCAATGTGTTGCAATGGGTGCTGCAATTCAGGCAGGTGTTTTAGCAGGAGATATCAAAGATGTTGTTCTTCTTGATGTAACACCTTTAACTTTGGGAATTGAGACTGAGGGCTCTGTAATGACTCCTCTAATTGATAGAAATACTACAATTCCAACAAATAAGTCCAAAATATTTTCAACAGCTGCAGATAATCAACCAGGCGTTGAAATCCATGTTCTACAAGGTGAAAGAACTATGGCCGCAGATAATGATACATTAGGGCGATTTCAGCTAGTTGGTATCCCACCTGCAGCTAGAGGAGTTCCCCAGATTGAAGTTAGCTTCGATATAGATCGCAATGGTGTTATGAATGTAACAGCAAAGGATCTAGGTACCAATAATGAGCAGAAAATAGAAATCACATCAAAATCTAATTTGAGTGATGAAGAAATTGAAGAAAAGGTCAAGGAAGCTGAGCAGTATGCAGATGAGGATAAACAAGCTAGAGAAGTAATTGAAACTAGAAATCAAGCAGAATCATTTATTTATGCTACAGATAAAGCAATTAAAGATCTTGGAGATAAAGTAGACGATAACACTAAATCCTCTGTAAAGGAAGCCAAAGAAAAACTAAAAGAGGCTATGAAAGAAGATGAACTTGAACCCATGCAGAAAGCATTTGAAGAATTTCAACAAGCTTCTCAAGCAGTAGCTGAAATGGCTTACCAGCAAGCTGCTGAAGAACAAGCTAAGAATGAATCAGCAGATTCAGAATCAGCTGACAAGTCAGAGTCTAAAGATGATGATAATGTCGTTGANGTAGATTACGAAGAAGTTGAAGAAGAAAAGTAGGCAAGTATAAATTCCCCTTTTCTTTGTATANCTATGNCTGATAAGGTCTCTTTTACAAATTTTGGGACTAGACGNAAAGTTCGTAAAATTAAGCGTAAAAGGACACAAANTTCTAACACAGTAGCNNCGCCAAGNGAACGTTCAGCCNCNGAATCANTNCAANAACCNNTNAGNAATTTAGNTNCAAATTCANATGANTTTAAGTTTCCTTTNCTTGAAATATCAGTNACNCANCTGAATCCATCTATGAGAGATTCATGGTGCGANATGCAAGTTTCAATGCATAATAGTGGNAACGGTACNGCCCGTTCAATCACAATTTCATTTGATAATTTAGAATCGAGAGGAAAAACNATGGTTGATGAGTTAGATGTAGATTCAAGTATAATTCTTGATTTTGAAGTTAAGTCAAGCTCTAGAGAATCTTCTATAAGTAGAATGGACGTATTTTACCATACTGTTGAGGGAGATACATTTTCAATTGTGAGAAGAGATTGGTTTCCAAATGAAAATAATGATGAAATTATTTTCCATAATGAAATTCCTCCGGGAGAGGAAGCTAAAGCTAATTTGTATACCAGAAAAGAAGTTATGTCAGATGATTTTCACATAATATGTGCTAAGTGTGAAGCAAGATCTCCGGCTAATTTTAGAATATGTGGTAAGTGTGGCTCNAGGCTTCAAAAAAGNGCAGATAGGTCACAAGATTGGGGCAGTAATCTCAAAGAAACAACAGCNGTTCAAGATAACCGGGAAGTTTTAATGCAGAAATTACGAAAGCTGGGTGAACTGAAAGACAAAGGCATGCTGAGTGACGCTGAGTTTTCGGCAGCCAAATCAAAGCTACTTAGGTAGTTTATACTGCTTCTGCATCNAGAACATCTTCGTCAAAATTACCATCNGATACCGGTCCTTTTTTCACAGAATCAGCCACTTTATTGTTAAGGAAGAATATGAAAATTACTAAGATAATAGCCCATTGAACTACCATAGTAATAATTGTGAAAAGTCCTAATCCCATTCCCTCNATTGGGGAATTACTTTGATCTTGTANCTTCTCATAAATGAAAAATCCGAAAACGGCAATAAATTCGAGAGGAAATACGTATTTGATTATATACTCCCACCATTTTCCAATTTGTAAATCTGCATATTTTGTGTTTATTAAATTATTTCTAAAGTCACTTACTCCAAATCTCATAACNACGACTGCAACCATTAATCCAGATACAATAAGTCCAGTACCCCAGACAAAGTCTTGGTTATCTAAGAACTCTAAGCTCACTGCAGATGGTATTCCGGCCAATGCAACAGCAAGTGCAATATATCTTACAGCTTCCTTTCTATCCCATCCCATGTCAACAAAATTTACTACGCATGCTTGGAACGTAGAAACCATCGAGGTTAATGCCGCGAATGACATTGCAAGAAAGAAAATACTGCCGATGATCCATCCTGCAGTTCCCATTGATGCAAATAAAGCAGTTAAATGAATGAAAGTTAAACCAGATGAACCAGATTCTACAGCTTCTAACCCTTCAGCAGTTGAATCAGATAATGCAAAAACAGTACTCAATACTGCAACTCCGGCAATTAGTGAAACTGAATTATTTCCTANGCCTGTAAGGAAAGCATTTANNCCTATATCNTCCTTTTTCCTCATAGCAACAGCGTAAGTAATTGCCATGCCAAATCCAGCGGATGTGGACCANGCAGATTGAATAAGTGCTCTAATCCANGTCTCNCTCTTGAAAAGNTATTCAGTTTGAGGAATNAATAGAAANTTAAGNCCAATGATAGCTCCTGAAGGNTTTAAGAAGAATGGATAAATCATAGCNACAACTAGGAAAGAAATTAAACATGGAATCAGAATTTTGTTAGCTCTTTCTATACCGCTAATTCCGTTGTAAACAATAAATGCAGAAAGTCCAACTGCAATTAACTGGAAAAATATTACTTCAAAGGGTGAAGAAATAAAATTTTCCCATAATGCTTGAGTTTGTGCAGTATCATCAGCAGCACTCATTTCTCCAGATATAGCAATCCAGAAGTAACGAATTGTCCATCCCATAACCACTGCATAGTAGAATCCTACAGCTGTACCTACCCAAAGCATCCATATTCCCAACCAAGTGAAATTACGTCCAGCCATATCTCGCATAGCGCCAACAGTACCTAGCCTAGTTTTCTTTCCAATGGCGAATTCCGCTATCAAAAGTGGAATTGACCAAGCAAATAGAAACAGGAGCCACCCGATCATGAAAGCTCCTCCACCGTTAGCAGCAGCTTCTCTAGGAAATCTCCAAATATTTCCAGTTCCTACAGCAGCTCCTATGGTTGTTAAAATAAGTCCTAATCTTGATGAGAATTGTTCACTTTCTTTTCCATCTGCCATTTCTAACTCCTTTTAGCTTTCCTTGAGCGCTTAGGAGTTGAGACGTTTCCTTCCTTTTTCTTTTCAGCCTCAGTTGCAATACCTACAGCCTTGTACAAGCCGCCCCAAACAACGCCGTAAAGTATTCCCATCATAAATATCATCGCGAAAAAGTCTACGTAAGGATTACCAAATCCAATTATGTCGTCAACAAAAATCGTAATAGGTTCAGCACTTCCATATCCAGTAAAAACAAAGCCTCCGCCGAATGCGTATGCTAGTCTTGAATCTTGACCCACAGCATAGAATTGCACGTTCATGGACTCCTCGGTTTCGGGTATTTTAGCTTCATACACTGAAGTTCTTATATTTACAAATCCAGAACTACTGTTATAATTTGAATAATCTTTNGAATCACAGTTAGTTATACAAGACATTGTAATTTCGTTCCANATATCATCTTGCATTTTTTCTGTTCTGTACATCAATTTTAATGAATCTTTCAGAAGGTATTGTGAATTATCCACACTCACCTTAACAGAGATATCGTCATTAGAGTACATTCTATCTTCNTCAAATTCAACACTGGAGTCAGTACCAAAACCTACTTTTTCAGCGTCTTTATTAGAAAGAATCGTTAGTTTTGGCATCATAGTATCTTCTGGTGAATTAATTGAGTCTACTCCTAAGTTCCCAGTGTCTGACGTAATCATTTGTCCGATTCTTGCTCTNGGAGATTCATCTAGAAAGTGAATATTTGTTAGAAGATGCATCCTCACAGTTGGCCTAATGAGTAATGGATCGGCATGGAATCCACTTGTTAAGCCTCCCTGACTACCACATTCGTTTAGTTCAACAGTATATGAGAATGAACCTTGCATTCCNTACAGGTAATCGTTAATATCTCCAGAAACTTTGTATCCTCCTTGATCTTTCCAGTTTCCATAGCCAGTTACATTCATTAATGGTTTAACTTGATTTTCCATGTAAAGCTCATGAGGAGGNTCTTGGTCCTTGTAACCCCACGGCCAGATGTAAAGGGCCGAGCATGAATGGTACGAAACAGAATTCATAAAATTGTGTTTCATATCATGCGCTTCAGTTCTATAATTTCTAATGAAATCACCATCTGGCGCAGTTACGTACATTTCAGGCCAATTATCTCTGATAAATCCATTCTGATAATCCTCGAGATATTTATCTTGAGGGTAGTCATCATANATATCAAGTCTCCANGTTAANTATTCGATNACNTGGGTTTCAGGNTCAGAAAAGCCNCCTTCNCGATCNTCNTCAATCATTCCGTCNCCGTCNTCNTCAATNTGNAGTGCATCNGGNGGATCTTCNTCAATTCCNGTTTGTGTATTTTGGTCGCCNATACTTATCGGNGTATCACANANGTCACTATCGCAGTCGCCNTCNTCNTCAAANAAATCNCTTGGNCCGTGATATACATCNGANCATGGGTTNTCNTCATCNACNGTGAATTCAACNTCTAAATCATCNCCAATNACNGCTTGNCCCTGAGTGTTGTGNGACCATTCCATAGGATAATTACGATTAATATCCACGCCATCGCATTCGTCCCCATATCTATCATTTCCGTCATTATCGCGCATGTTTTTACGCCAGAATCTATCCGGATCTTCCCTATCAAAATTATATCCGTCAGGATTTAAAAGAGGAATTATCCAAGTTTCACGGTTGTTTACTAAATGCGTTACGCGAGCTTCACTTGGGTCTTCGTCAATTCCTTCGTCAATAATGCCATCTCCATCATTATCTATTCCATCGAATAAAGCCCGTCCAAACTCATCTACTCTACCTCCTTGTTCTCCATCTCCGTCATTATCAACACCATCAATCATGTCTTCATTTACTAGACCATCTCCATCATTATCAATAGGGCCTTCTTCGTAGAAATATGTCAGATAGTGTATGAAATACATTACAGTTGGAATAGTCATCCACTCTCTTGAATGATGATTACTAACCAAGAAGTATGTTTCTTCATCGGGATCNTCATAGNANTCAGGTTCGTTAGCTACATTATCTGAAATTTTAACTCCGTAGATTTCATTTCCTTGCCAAGTCTGACCAGCAGGAATTATGTCAGTTAACGTATATAGCTCTACAATGTCAGGATATTGAGTTGCAAATTCTAATAACTGTGCATAAACTTCAGCTGAGGTTTCATAATAGTCATCATAAAATATATCGAATGGGAATGTAATAGTTCTATCAATGGTGTCATTTTCATGACCATCAAACCCGCTTGGATAATCATTAATTCTAGTAACTTCAGGTTCATCCAGAGACCCTGTACTAACAGTGGTCAAACACAGCATGAGAACAATCGACATTGTATAAGCTTGATTCATCTAACATTACACAAGAGGCTTACATTATAAAATTTCTTCAATAGATATCTTCATTAATATTGCCCAAAGTAATAGATAATGCTTAAGTGTAAAGACTGCCCCCACTGGTACGGAGGTGAAGACCATGGATATGGCAGTTGCAGGCTTAAGTTACAAGNAAAAAAAGAGAAATTTTTAACTTTTGGGCAACAAGATTGTGATGAGGGATATTCNGATGGTTGAAGTCAGAAACCTTAGTGAATCTGATTTAGATAATGCAAAATATTTAACAGATTCTGAAGATTGGGGAAATTCCAAAAGTGATTGGATACGTCTATTCAACATGAGCATACCTCTAGGTGCCTATCATGACGATAAATTAGTTGGAGTTACTACTGCATTTGATTTTGGCAGCTTGGGAATGATCGGAAATGTTATTGTTTCGGATAAATTTAGAGGCAAGGATATTGGTAGTGAATTAGTGATTGAGGCAAAGAAGAGACTTGAATCTTGTGATTCAGTGCGAGTCCATTCAAACATGAATTCAACAAGGTTTTACAAGAAATTGGGTTTTACTCCTGAAGGTATGACAACATTATTTCGACTAGATGCAGAGTTAAAAGAGTTTCAACCTTTTGCTATTGATTCGGATGATAATATCGTTCCTGCGGAAGGATTTTTAGATGAAATTTTAGAAATAGATAAAAGACAGTTTGGGGGAGATAGATCTGAGCTTATCAAAGATTTCATTAGAAACTTACCACAATGCGCATTTGTGGCGCTGGATGAAAATCANGTNGTCAAAGGATTTATTGTTGTTAAAGGAGATGAAAACTGGTACGAAGTTGGCCCCTGGGTTGTTGAGCCAGGATGTAAAAATTGGAGAGGGATGCTTCAGAAATCAGTGTTTGCCATCCCACCAAAGTCTACAGTTGATATATTTGTCCCGGCACCAAATCACCGTATAACGAGTCTACTTGATTCGGTTGGGTATAATGCAGATTCTTACTATATGTCAATGTTTTACGGTAATGATTGGCCGGATGAATCAAACATATGCGCTAGAGGAGGAGGTGANAAAGGTTGAAATTCTTCAACACACTTACTGGTAAAAAAGAGGATTTTCTCTCAGATTCTAAGAGCATAGGATTATACATCTGTGGCCCTACAGTCTATTCAAAAACACATCTTGGTCATGCAAAATCATATGTTTCTTTTGACATTTTGAAAAGGTGGTTATCCTACAAAGGATATGAAGTAACACACATACAAAACTTCACTGATGTTTCAGATGAAACCGCTCTTGGAGCTTTAAAGGAAGGGACTGACGAAGAAAGTTTTACCCAGAAATATGAAGATGAGTTTTTGGATAAAATGAAAAAATTATCCAATACATTTGCAACAAAATACACAAGGGCCTCAGAGTTCGTCAATCAAATAGCTATAGAAACTAAAAAACTACTTGATTCTGGTGATGCATATCAAACACANCAAGGTGTTTTTGTAAGAATTAAACAGGAAGAACATGGTAAATTATTACGAGTTNATCTTGAGGAATCATTAGTTGAAAAAACCTGTGATGTAGATTCAGGACCTAAGGAAAGCCCGCATGATACCTTGCTATGGGGTCCTCCTTTGGAAGGTGGTAAATCTTGGGAAGTCGAAGGATTGCCGCCAGGAAGNCCAGGATGGCATTTGGAATGCACTCTAATGTCGTCTTCTGAGTTAGATTTACCAATTGATATTCATTGGGGTGGAATAGATTTGATTTATCCGCATCATGAAACTGAAATGATTTTAGCTGAAAAATTAGGACTAGGTAATTATTGTGATTTTTGGATGCACAATGGATTAATGGAAGACGCTCAGGGCAAACTATCAAAATCTAGAGGCGAAAGGATAACCTTAGAAGAAGTTTTCGAGGAATGTCCGCCAGCATCATTAAGATTTTATTTACTGAGTTACCATTATCGAGATTTTACGCCTTATACACCTAGAGCACTCTTAGAAGCTTGTAACGAAGCTGAAAAGTTGGGAATTAATGCTGTAGACTGTATGATTGTTGATCCGACAGATCCTAGAGAAGATGAGGAATTAGTATCTCTAGTTTCAGAATTCGAAGAAGCACTAGCTGATGATCTTGATACACCTAGAGCTCTTAAAGTATTACGAGATTTAGATAAGATAGCAGGAAAACGCTTGAGAGATAACAACAATTTAGGNCCAGTTTCAGGCATGTATAGTATTTTTGAATGTGTATTAGGTTTGTTTTCTAATTGATTTTTTTTAAAATTAAGTCTGTAACTTCACAATCAGGTAATTTTTTTTCCATTAGCCAACCATACCATTCAATTGATATTTTAGCACCATTATCTGTTTTTTTAGCTTTGAGAATTCTATCATTTGAAATAGTTTTTCCGTCAAGTAATATGCCATTTTTCCCGAATGCAAATGGCCGAGGATATCCTAGATATATCAAACTCAAAATTAACAAAGCCAATGATAGGTAAACATCGACTCCTTGAGCATAATCAAGAGATATGATAAAAANCATAGTGCTAGGAATTAGTAATCCATTGATTCCCTTTCTCTCAATCTCCTTCCAAAANTCTAGNGTAATAATTTTACTGTCGGGTTCAGGTTTTCGAAAAAGAATGATTACGTCGTACAACAGTACAATTAGTAAAATTATTTTTGCAAATTGTAGTAAATCATCCATTNCTAACCTCAGAAACTAGTNTCCAAACTTCATCAAAAATTACCTCAGGAGTCCTNGTAGCATCTATAATTCGAACTAAAGAATCATCTTCTAAATTTAGGTAAGCTTTCCGAACTTTTTCCAAGTGTTCTTCTTTTTCGAACACATCAGCGACACTATGGCTTCTAACGCGCTTCATCGCTAAATCAGCAGGTAAATCGAATATCAGTACAATATCNGGTTTAGGCGCAAATTCATTATCTCTCCTAATTCTGTCAACATCAATCCCTGCAGCTGCTTGATATGCCATTGTGGAATAATAGTACCGATCCATTAGAACAATTATACCATCATCAAGAGCAGGTTTAATTTTTTGATTAACGTGCTCTTTGCGGTCTAAGACAAATAATTCNAAAATTTCTTCAGTGGTAGCTTCAATTTTTCCACTTAGCATTTNCCACAGCTTTTGTCCATATTTTCCATTTGTTGGTTCCTTCAGTAATATTGTTTTTTCATTGTCACTCTCAAATTTATCCATTAAAAATTGAGATTGTGTAGACTTTCCACATCCGTCAATTCCTTCTAGATTTATGAGCACAAGATATGTACAGGAAGGGTCTTAATTAGGGGATTTGTTGGTTATTTGTGTCGATTTGGTTTGAAGGTTATGGATGTACAGCAAATCAGGGTGAAACTCTTGAAATGAGAGATCACGCAAATGAGTTAGGCCACGAGATTGCAAAGGATTCAAGTTCAGCTAAAACCGTTGTTCTTGGTACTTGTACAGTAATAGAGTCAACNCAAAACAAAATGGAAAAGCGTATTTCTGAGCTAATGGATCAAGGCAAAAATGTGATAGTAAGTGGATGCATGGCTACTGCAGATGCCAAGGTTTTGAATTCCAAATTTCCTAATGCTCCTTTAGTCTCTCCAGGAGACATCAATGGATTAGGGGATTTGATTGGTAGAGGTGGCTGCAAGCCAGAAACCTTAGAATCTCCTTTTGCATCTATTTTACCCATATCTTCAGGATGCCTTGGTAGATGCACTTATTGTGCAACTTTGAAGGCTAGAGGTCGAGTAACATCACGTTCAGTAAATGACATATTTTTCAAGGCTCAATATGCGATAGATTCTGGAAGTAAAGAATTATTGTTAACTTCACAAGATAACGGAGCGTTTGGGGCAGATACTGGAACTAGTCTCGAGAATTTA
Source organism: Methanobacteriota archaeon (assembly GCA_002724775.1). GTDB lineage: Archaea > Thermoplasmatota > Poseidoniia > MGIII > CG-Epi1 > CG-Epi1. The sequence goes on along the minus strand of PBPR01000022.1, from coordinate 1,697 downwards.
CTAATGGAGTTATCACATTTGGATGGAAAATTTAGACTAAGAGTAGGCATGTTGAATCCAATGTTAGTTGCTGGACGTTCACATGAAATGGCTAAAGCTTGGGGAGATCCGAGAACTTACAAATTCATGCACCTGCCAATTCAATCGGGTTCACAAAAGATATTGGACACTATGGTTAGAGATCACACACTTGAAGAGTTTTGGGAAGTAGTGAATGTGTTCAGAGAGCATTATCCTGAAATGATGATTATTACAGATGTAATAACTGGTTTTCCGGGAGAAACGGATGAAGACCATCAGGAGACAATTAGTTTGTTAGAGAAATTGTTGCCAGATTTAGTTAATGTTACACGTTTTTCACCCAGAAAAGGTACGCCAGCTTCCAGATACAAGAGAATAAATGGTAGAATAATCAAAAAACGTTCCCGTGAGTTAACAGTTCTAAGAAAGGAATTGGGTGCTAGAAGCTTTAAACGATTCGTAGGACGGAAAACTTCGATTTTAACCGTTGAAAATCAAAAGAGAGGTAGTACTCTTTGCCGGGATGATAATTATCGTCCAATTATTTTGATGGAAGAATTGCCACTAGGCGAATTTTATGACGTTGAAATAATAGATTCTGAGTATGGTTTTATGACTGCAATATTAGCTTGATGTAATAGTAAAATACTAATACACTGCTTTTTCTGCAAAATTATGCCTAAAGAGTTCAAAGCTTTCATTAAAGGACAACCCGTTAAGAAAATTATAGATCCAAAAACAGGTCAGGAGAAATGGGTTCCAATAGAAAGTGAGTCTTGAACACAGCCTTTCTATCTGGTTTTTTTCTTAGTTTTTCACTTATTTTAGCTGTAGGTCCACAGAATGCCTTTGTTTTACGTCAAGGATTACTCAAACAGCATGTCCTTCCAATAGTACTTTTCTGTACATTATCAGATATCATTTTGATACTATTAGGTATTTTTGGTTTTGGTTCCATTATTTCAAATTTCGATAATTTCTCTCAATATATGTTTGTAATTGGAGGGGCTTGGCTATCTGGGTATGGCTTTCTAAGGCTAAAAGGGGCCTATTTAGCAGATAGTTTTCTCCAAGCCTCTAATGAACAAGAAACAAACTTAAAATTAGTTTTAACTAATTGTGCAATATTGACTTGGTTTAATCCTCATGTTTACATAGATACTTTAATTTTAATTGGTACAGTTTCCATCAGATTTGAAGACTCTCTTGATTTCGGCTTAGGTGCTTGCCTAGCTAGTTTTATTTTCTTTTTTTCATTAGCATATGGAGCAAGACTTTTGTCTCCACTTATGAGCTCAAAAAAGGCATGGCAAATTTTGGATTTATTTATTGCTTCAATAATGTTTATTTTAGCGCATTCAATGTTTCAAGAAGTTTTCTAAAGTAATAATAAGGACTGCTTGTTCTGAAAATTAATGAAATTAACTGCATTGACTCTCAGCTCAGACCGTTATTATCCTCGTTATGCGAATTTCATTCAAGAGGCAGAAGGTACTCCTGAAAGAATTCAATCAGTTAACGATTTAGAAAAATACGATGTTTTAGTGTTGTCGGGTGGCGGAGATATGGGAATTAAGAGTGGTGCTTATGGTTTACAGTCGGAAGATTTGCCTATTGACGGTGTTAAAGAGGGTAGAGATGAATTAGAATTTGCTTTACTTAAAAGAGCTGAGGAA
>PBPR01000021.1 GCA_002724775.1 Methanobacteriota archaeon | reverse complement strand
GATAAATTACCTGAAACTGACAGGTGAGGATATAGCACTGGTTTTTGAAAGATTAATCCAATACCGCGCTCTTCNGCTGGAAGTTGCGTTATATCTCTTTCATTCAATAAAATTTTACCAGAATCAAGTACTTCAAGACCACATATACATCTCAAGAGTGTAGTCTTACCACACCCCGANGGACCAACTACNGCTAATATTTCTCCTTCGTCNAAATTAAAATTGAGATCNCTAAATAATTTTTTCCCNAAGGACTTAGAAAGTTTTTGGCAACTTAACATCAAAACATACCTCTATTCATACGACTACGAAATNTTTCAACTCCTAAGAATANTATTACNGTAATTATCATGAGAACNGTAGCAACTGCATTAGAAGAGGGTACTGTAAGTGGATCTTTCATTGGTTTACCNCTTAGNGAATCAATTAGTAATGGAAGAGTTACCCAGTCNGAGTTTCGTGCTACAANAAAAGATGCTCCGAANTCTCCAAGTGACATGGCCAAAGTAAATACTGTAGCTACTAAAATCGAACCTTTCATTAAAGGAAGCTTAACNTTAATGAGTCGTTGAAAATAATTGAGTCCCAAAACCCTTGCATTTTCTTCATAACTTACATCCAAAGATCGCAACGCTGGCAAAATTATACGTATAACGAAAGGTACTGTAATTATAATGTGTGCAAGTGCTGGTAGAAGTGGGAAATCATAAGCTGCACTAGGATTAAGTTTGATTATTCCCAGCATAACTCCCAAGCCTATCATAGCTGCNCTGAGTGCAAAAGGTAACATAGTATAAATTTCTAAAATTTGAGACAGANAGGATTTTTTTAGCTCNAAATNATGNATTGTAGAAGCCAAAATATAACCTAAGGGTAATGCAACNGCTAGCGTTGTGAAAGAATAAATTAAAGAATTGAGTAAAGCTTCTGAGAGAGGTGGAAAAGAATATGAACCCTCAATAGCATCAGACCATCCNGCAGTACTCCAAATAAAAGTGCTTGAATTAGNTCTAACTTCTCTAACTCTGAANGAACCTAGGATTATGGAAACTAAAGGTAAAATAACAAAACAAATCGCAGGAACTAAAACAAACCAACCATTGGTATTATTAGTNTGTACAAAAATCTCNTTAGATTGTTGCCACTTTACCTTCCTTCTTCTCTGTANNATAGACATTAACCATAATGATGTTAGTAGTATTAAGAATTGAATTAGGGAGGCTCCNANGACGATGTCTGAAGAGAACTCCATGTAACCTTGTATTCCTGCAGAAGATGACACTTCAGCCATTGTACTCTCTAGAGTCTTATCCCTAACTGTTATCCATTTAACAAGCGCAAAAGATGTGAAAGAAAATACAAAAGTCATGCACGAAGCTGCAGTAATCGAAGGATAAATTAATGGAAACCATAAATTTTTAAATCTTGAGTANAAAGTTTTACCGTTGGGTAATAACCTCAACTGCTCTTCAAAGTTAGGGTTTAACGTAGAAAGAACAGGCTCACAAAATCTAATCACTAAGGCTATATTGAACCAAGCATGTGCAAAAACTAAAGTCCACCACCACGTAGATTCGTTTGACCTAACATCAAAACCGTAAGGCCCTGTAATGGTTAAGAATCCCATTGCTGCAATTATTGAGGGNATAACAAAGGGTAAAGTTAGAATTGACCTCAAAACCGATTTGAAAGGCCAACTGTATCTTCCCAATACCCATGCAATTGGAAAGCCAATTATAATTGTTAAAATTGTGGATGCAATGGCTTGAAAAAAAGTAAACCCAATTGTATTTTGAGAAATATAATTTTCATCAAGGGCTTGAACCCAACCTACAGGCGATAAGCCAGATACTAAAATAAGTCTGTCCATGGCAAATAAAATTGGTACTACTGTTAAAGCAGTGTAGATTATTACTGCAAATAAACCAAAAAAATTTTGCGATTTACTCACTTTTAATCATTGCTTCATTCCAAAGCTCAAGCCAAGTTTCAATGTTTTTACCAATATCTAAATAGGAGATATTGGCTGGATTGGAAGGGATGACTGAATTAAATCTATAGCCATTTTCCTCGGGTAAATTTTCGCCCTTAATGACTGAATACATTAAGTTTTCAAAAGGCATCTGAGAATTTACTTCAGGAGAAATTAAATATTCAATAAATTTTTCTGCAAATTGTGAATTTCCGCCCTTGATTGCAGAGGCATATTCCACTTGGAAAAATGAGGCCTTATCAATATCCAATGATGATGACTTTGTCCAGTTCCCATTATACCAAGATTCAACGCCGGGAGAGTGGCAATAAGAAACTGTAATGTGAGCATCGCCTATGTAACCCTCGGTGTATTCTCCATATCCTCCAGTGTAATGTGTTTCATAAGATTCCGACCATCCTGATGTTACGATTACATCGTTAGCTCTCATTGCGTTCCACCAGTTACCAAACGAATCTGTTCCATTTCTCCAATCAAAATAGTCAAGAGTTGCAAGCATAAATCCTCTTCCAGGACTACTTGTTATTGGTGAAGGAAAAGCTACCTTTCCTTTCCATTCTGGCTCCGTAAGATTCCAGAGGCTGGTGGGATGTGAAAAATTCAGTCCATCCACAATACTTGAATCGTAGTTAAGACAAATAAAGCCCATGTCAAATGGAATTGCTAGATTCCCATCGTAAGGAGATAGTGCTTGCATTTCCATGGATGAATTGTAGCCTGAAATATGACTTTTATCTACTTCTACAGGCTCAAGTAAATCTAACTGCATCGCAGTTGAAATATAGGTATTATCGAGACCTATTGCTAAATCAACTGTATCAGTTCCTTTATTCTGAATAAGATAGCTTAGTATAGAACCAGCATCATCAACTTTAATGATTTGAACTTCTAGACCTGTATTATTCTCAAAATTAGAAATCATGCTACCAGATAAGGCACTCACGTCATAAGTTAATATCACTAGTTTATCTTGTTCGGGATCTTCCGAAATGCAACCTGAAAAACATGTAAAAAGTATCAAAAAAACAACCAAAACTTTATCGATGGGAGAGACTATCATGCCATCTCCTTCATCTCAGACGAAATTTTTTCAATTATTTCACATACAATCTCTGAATCCGAACCATAGATATACAAAGAGGGTTCAAACCCGTGGCCTCCTTCATCTACCATAATGTTAAGGTCAGTAATTCTTGAAGTAATCTGTAAATCTTCCTTGTCTCTCTTCAATTTAACTAGTTCAAATCCTAGTCTATCTAAGCTCTCTGAAATAATAGGATCCCATCTTAAGTTAATGATAGTTGATAAACCAGAATTATATTTTCTCATTTCGAGTAGTAAATCTGCTAAGTGATTAGAGGCTCCGAATCTAGGAGAAGATAGTGGGCGGGCCTTACCTCCAATAGGAGTTAATCTTCCAGGAAATGCCGCGATATCTGAAACTCCTTTGGCGTCAATCGAAGAAATAGCAATATTGACTCGAACTTGAGGAGATAATAAAGAAATCTGAGATTCTAGACGTCTTCTCATTTTACTAAGCTTTTCCAGTATCTTTTCTTTGTTGTCCTTAGAAGGAAAGTTAATAGTTATAACTTGATCGTTAACCGATATACTCAGTGACCATTTAGCGGACTGATCTGACCTTATTATGTCTGCTAATGATACTGATGCTTCTTGCAAATTACTCTCAGTAGGCTCACTATACCTTTTGGGTAAGGTATGCAAATAGTTGCCTGCCATAACCTGGCTTACGCCTAAAGCATTTCCCAAATTTGACTGTGTCCACCCTTCATCCGCNAAAATTCTACATGTTCGACCTCTTAACTCTTTAAGCAAATTTCCATTCANCTCNACAGGCATCATATTAATCTGTTATATTATTTAATAAGCTATTTATAAAAATTATGTAAAGCTTTTTGAAAGGGGTGGCTTAAATGTCANTAGGTGAAAAAAATTGTCTGAAAATATTCCTCTAAAAAAACAACATTTAGAAGAAATATTTAATGAAACTGGCTTTAANTCTGAAAATTTATCCATCCGAGAGACTAATAGATTAGCNACAATAATTAATGAAAAACATAACATAGAATTTGTTAGAATGGAGATGGGAATCCCAAACATTCCAACGCCTAACATTGCTAAAATTGCTGAGAAAGAAGCAATAGACAAAGGATTGCAAGGATTTTATCCTCCTTTTGATGGAATACCTAAATTAAAAAATGCTGCAAAAAANTTTNTTAAAGCTTTCTTAAACGTAGATNTTGAAAGNNAACACGTAATTCCTACATGNGGATCGCTTCAGGGCGGATATATCTCACAAGCNCTTGCAGGAAATATGANTGAGGGAAAGAAGACAATAATCTATCTAGACCCTACATTTCCNGTAACTCGNTATCAAGCAAAATTTTTGGGATTAGAGGCAATTGGGATAGATTTGTNTGATTATAGAGGNANTGANTTAATTGAAGAAATNAAAAAACATGTNAGTNCAGGTAAAATNGGAGGNATACTTTGGTCTTCTCCAAACAACCCNAGTTGGTCTTGCCTGAATGATTTTGAACTAGAAAATATAGCNAAAATTTGTGATGAAAATGAGATATTAGCTATAGAAGACTTGGCTTACATAGGNATGGATTTTAGAAAGGATTATTCAGTTCCATTTTCTGAACCTTTCATTCCTACGATAGGAAATTATGGAGAGAATTGGGTTACGCTNATATCNGCNTCTAAAGCCTTTTCTTTCCCNGGTCCAAGGTGTGGCATAGCTGTTATTTCTCCACACATTAATGANANNAAATATNCCAATTTAAAANCATTCTGTGACAGAGAACAGTTTGGACATGCTTTCTCTTTGGGTGGATTATATGTCACNACATCNGGCACAAGCCATACTGCGCAATATGCCNTAGCAAGAATGNTAGANGCTTCNACCAATGGTGAATTTAATTTCGTTAAANTTACTAGTGAGTATGGTAAGAGAGCTGACAAAGTAAAAGAAATATTCTTAAAGTATGGATTTCAACAAGTTTACAANAAAGACATGGATGAGCCTGTAGGAAATGGATTCTATCTAACTATGTCTTATCCAGGGTACGATGGCAATGATCTAATGCTAGAATTATTGAGATATGGCATATCAACTATNACTTTGAAGTCAACTGGTTCAACACGTCANGAGGGACTGAGAGTATGCATCTCTTTTATAGAGCTTGAACAGATGTCAACTTTAGAAAGGAAACTACAAAAATTTATGGAGAACCACAAATGAAACCTGATGATATTGACTACGACAATCTGACATTCTCTTTCACCGAAACAAAATCCATGTATGTTTCAAAATGTAAAATTAATGAAAAATGGGAAAAAGGTAAGCTGATACCTTTTAACGAATTTAAAATCTCACCGGCCGCAACAATATTGAACTACGGACAGGGACTTTTTGAAGGAATGAAGGCGTACAAAACAGATAGTGATGAAATAATTATGTTCCGTCCTGAAGAAAATGCAAAAAGAGCTGCTNNTGGTTGTGTTAGACTGTCGATGCCTGAAATTTCTAAGGATGTATTTTTGGATGGTGTAAAAAGTGTAGTTAAGGATAATNTTGATTATATTCCAAATACTGAAAAAGGTGCNTTGTANGTTAGACCCATAATTTTTGGCTCAGGGGAAGGTTTAGGAGTTGCCCCATCATCTGATTACNTTTTTATGGTATATTGTTCGCCTGTAGGGCCTTATTTCAANGGAGGTTTAACTCCNATTAAATTAATTGTAACAAACGATTATCATAGAGCACCTCTGAAAGGAACTGGAGGTGTAAAAGCTGTTGGGAATTATGTTCCNGGGATGCTTCCAAGCGGACTAGCNAAAAAGAAAGGATATGCTGAAGTTGTTTATTTAGATGCTGCAGANGAAAAATATATTGAGGAAGTTGGAGCTGCAAACTTTTTTGCTATTTTTGAAAACAAATTAGTTACGCCTGAACTGACGGGNTCAATCTTACCNGGAATNACCAGAGATTCTNTTCTGNATTTAGCTAANGANATGCTNGGAATGCANGTTGAGGANCGAAGAATNAGCATAAGTGAAGTACTNGNTGCTGATGAAATTTTCTGTGCTGGAACTGCAGCAATTATATCNCCCATAGGATCNATAAACTANAATGAAAAAGATTACAATTTNTCGGACGGTGAAGTNGGCAAAATAACAAAAGAATTGTATGATATNTTGACAGGNATACAGTTTGGAAAGGACGAAGATAAGTACGGATGGATTACCAAATTATGATAGATCGAGAATTAATTGCAAAGATANAANATAAAAANGCAAAAATTGGAATCGTNGGAATGGGGTATGTNGGAGTNCCTCTTGGAATTGAATTTGCCGAAAGAGGATTAGAAGTTGTTGGATTTGATACNGATGCTNANAAAATANAAAATATAAATTCTGGAAAACAAATTATGAAACATATTTCTTCAAAAAAAATGACTANATTTGTTAAAAATNGNTGTAAAGCAACANCAGATTTNGAAGANTTAAANCATACTGATTGTATTCTAATGTGTGTTCCAACACCNCTAGACATCTATGAGCANCCTGACATGTCATATGTNGAAAGTGCCACAAAAACTATTTCCAAAAANCTCAGAAAAGGCCAACTTGTNATATTAGAGTCTACTACGTATCCAGGAACTACTAAAGAAATCATCAANCCTATTTTAGAAGAATCNGGACTAATTGCAGGCAAAGATTTCTTTCTCGCATACTCTCCNGAGCGTGANGATCCTGGAAATAAAGATTTTTCAGTTTCTAAAATACCCAAAGTTATAGGNGGTTTAACAGATAANTGNCTAANTGTTGCCGATGCNCTTTATTCNCAAATAATAANTNAAACCGTTAAAGTTAGTTCNCCNGAAACTGCTGAAGCAACNAAATTAATGGANAATATTTTTCGNGCAGTCAATATAGCGATGGTGAATGAATTAAAANTGATATTCGAAAGAATGNACATTAATATCTGGGAAGTTATTGAAGCTGCAAACAGCAAGCCNTTCGGGTTTATGCCATTTTATCCAGGTCCTGGAATGGGAGGNCATTGTATTCCAATTGATCCNTTTTATTTATCTTGGAAAGCTAAAGAATNCAATACCGAAGCTAAATTCATTGAACTAGCNGGTGAAATCAATAGAAAAATGACTGANAATGTCGCNCATCGTATNGGAAAAGCTCTAAACGATCATTCTAAAAGTATAAGAAAAAGCAACATACTAATANTAGGNNTAGCTTANAAGAAAGACATAGATGATATGAGAGAATCTCCAGCTCTAAAAATAATTGAACTTTTAAAGTTTAAAGGTGCTAATATTTCTTATCATGATCCCAATATCTATAATGCTAAAGAACTAAAATTTGTTGAATTAAACAAAGGGAACTTAAGAAAAGCAGATGCAGTTGTAATTACAACTGATCATTCAAACGTTGATTATGAAATGGTAGGAAAGTATGCAAGACTAATCATCGATACTAGAAATGTAATGGCTAATGTCAAAAACCCGAAGGCAGATGTTCTAAGGGCATGATTGAAGAATCACAAACTACACTACAAGACAAAATTTTTAAACGCTATTCAAATTTAACTAGTAATTTAAAAAAGTTTAGAAAAAAAATAAATGAGCCATTAAAACAATCCTTCAGAATAAATTCATTAAAAGGCGACAAGGAAGAAATATTATTGAATTTGAAAGATTATGATGATTCAATAAAGCCTACTAATTGGTATGATAATGGATATATAACTAAACTAGACAATCTTGGAAGTAGTATTGAACACTTTACTGGCCAAATTTACATACAAGAACTAACATCAATGATGCCTGCTTTAGCCATTCCGGATATAGGAGAATATAGAAAAATTATTGACAGTTGCGCTGCCCCGGGATCTAAGACAACTCAAATTGCTGAAATAATGCAAAATAGAGGTAATATCATAGCCAATGATAACAAGCATTCACGACTAAAAGCATTACGTGGAAATTTAGATAGACTAGGCATAACAAACACCACTGTAACTCTTCGCGACTTTAGGTCTTATCCAAACACCGAAGCTGACGTCTTCTTTGTAGATGCGCCATGTAGCTCAGAGGGCACTATAAGGAAAAAAAATACAATAAAGAAAAATTTAAAGGAAAAAGACTATGAGCGATTTTCAAATATTCAAAAGAAAATTCTAGACCGAACATGTGAGATGGCTCAAAAAGGGAATCAAATTCTTTACTCAACATGCACATTTGCACCCGAAGAAAACGAGAAAGTTATTGACCACATTTTAAGAAAACATTCTATTAGATTGAAGAAAATTGATATCAAAAATCTTAAAGTAGGAAAAGGAATTTCAAAATGGAATGGAGAAACATTTGATAAAGAAGTGCAAAAATGTGTAAGAATATGGCCCCACCATAACGATACCGACGGATTCTTTTTGGCGAGGATTGAAAAATGTTAAAAACTCTAGAAAAAAACAAAATATCTCTATTATATGAATATTGTGAAAAGAGATTTGGCATAAATAAAGGTATATTTAGTGGATATCAATTATATGAAGGCAGTAAGAATAAAATCTATTTAGCTAAAGAACTAGTGGAATTGAGATTTAACTCCGAAAGTTCAGGATTATGTATTTTTAGACTAGATAAAACTCCGAAACCCACAACTAATTTTCTTCAACTATTTGGACCTAAGATTAGTAAAAATTACTTAGATATTGATTACATTAATCTACTAGAATATTGCAAAGGAAATGATATTAAAGTTGATAAAGAATTACTTAACTTAGAACCTGGCTTCGTAGCAATAAGATTTAAGAATATTGTAATTGGTTGTGCACATTGGAATGAAA
>PBPR01000020.1 GCA_002724775.1 Methanobacteriota archaeon | reverse complement strand
ATACACCAAATATAAAAAAAATAATTATACTAAATCGAACTAAAAATATAAGTGAACAATGGAGCGCTTATAACGATAATGAAATTTTCTGTATAGGTATTGGGAAAATTATTAACGAGGAAACTGCATTAGCATCAAAAAATGATATTAGGGCAGTCTTAGATTATATCAATAGCAACTATGAATAGGGAAAAGAAAAAAGAAAGTCTGGTATTTTTACTACAAACTGCAAACAAGATTTTTGGAGAGAAAAAATTATTGGAAATGCTTGTCGCGGAAGGTGCGCCTAAGAACAAAGACCTTACTCAGATAGTTGAAGATGAAAAGTTAAGATTTTTACATTTGACAATGGCACTAAAAAACTCTGAAATTTTTCTTGACCATTTACATACTCGACTAAGCGAAATGAGCGCTATCGCTAAGATAATTGAAGTAGGTAATCCGGATTTATTAGAAAAGTGGTTGAGCGATGACTGTAAGCCATGTTTAATTGAACATGTTGTTGAAGGATATGATGAAATTTACAAAATATTAATCGAACTTGACGATCGATTATTATGGCACGGATGGCCATTGATAGGAAAGCTCCACGACCCTATAGAATAAAGAGAAAGAGAATTAATACCTATTTCGTTAGTGGTCTGAGTAACAATGAGCAAAATGCACGTTTATCGTTTCGGTCCAGGCATGACCGATGGCAAAGCCGACATGAAAAATCTACTAGGTGGAAAGGGCGCAAATTTAGCTGAAATGGCGCTATTGAAAATACCTGTACCTCCAGGATGCACAATAACTACAGAAGTATGTACCTTCTACAATGAAAATAAACAAAGTTATCCAAGTGAACTGGATGGACAATTGAAAAAGGCCTTGAAGGATGTCGAAAATAGTGTTGGGGCTGTTTTCGGAGACTCTAGTAATCCTCTACTATTATCTGTGAGATCTGGAGCTAGAACATCAATGCCTGGAATGATGGAGACTGTGCTCAATGTAGGCTTAAATGATTCCACTAGAGAAGGGCTAATTGCTCAAAGTGGAGACCCTAGATTTGTTTATGATGCACAGAGAAGACTAATCCAGATGTACTCTGATGTTGTAATGGAAAAGGCTTCAGGGATAGAGCCTGAAGAAGGGATGGGAATTCGTAACCAGTTAGAACATGAATTAGAAAATATGAAGGAACAAAATGGAGTAACTGAAGATACTGACCTAACNGCTGAAAACTTAAAAGATTTAGTTGACATTTACAAAGGAAANGTNTTGGANGTACTCAAAAAGCCGTTCCCNGAAGATCCTTGGGAACAATTNTGGGGGGCCGTTTCNGCTGTNTTCTATTCATGGGATGGGAAAAGAGCAAAAGCTTACAGAAAAATTGAAAATATTCCTGAGGAATGGGGAACTGCCGTAAATGTTCAAGCAATGGTATACGGAAATCTTGGTGAAGACAGTGCTACAGGCGTGGCATTCACTAGAAANCCTGCTACTGGTGAGAATAATTTTTACGGAGAATGGTTACCAAAGGCCCAGGGAGAGGATGTTGTCGCAGGTATTAGAACACCNAATCCTCTGAATGAAGTATGCAGAACAGAACACAGTGGAGATTTACCAAGCCTAGAACAATCTGTACCTCATCTGTATGATGAATTGAACACAATTCGACTAAATCTTGAGGACCATTACAATGACATGATGGATATCGAATTTACTATTCAATCAGGNAAATTATGGATGCTACAATGTAGAATAGGAAAGAGAAATGGACCTGCTGCAATTCGTATGGCTTCTGAGATGGTAAAAGANAATAGAATCGATGAAAAGACTGCTATTACGAGAGTTACACCTTCGCAACTTGATGAATTATTGCACCCTATAGTCNATCCAGANGTNGAAAAAANTACTGATCTTCTAGCNAAAGGCTTGCCTGCAGGGCCNGGTGGCGCAACTGGAAAAGCCGTCTTTACTGCGCAAGACGCNGTCGATTGGGCTGCAAAAGGTGAAAAAGTTGTATTAGTCAGAGANGAGACAAATCCNGAGGATGTCGAGGGAATGAGAGCTTCTGTAGCNATTTTAACTTCAAGAGGAGGTATGACTTCCCACGCNGCTCTAGTNGCTAGAGGTTGGGGAATGTGCTGTGTTGTNGGTGCTGGCGAAATGAAAGTTGATTCTATTAAAAAGAAATTCACCGTCGGAAATGTNANAATTAATGAGGGAGATGAAATAACTCTTAATGGAACCGCAGGAAAAGTGTACAAAGGTGAACTCCCATTAATTGAAACCGATATAACTAGTGATTATCTTACACATTTCTTAGGTCTGTGTGACAACGTAAGAAGACTTAAGGTAAGAACAAATGCAGAAACACCNGCTGATGCTAAAAGAGCATTAGATTTTGGTGCTGAAGGTATTGGACTTTTCAGAATTGAACATATGTTCTATGGAGAGGGTTCAGAGGAGCCACTTTTCCACTTACAAGAAATGATTATGGCAAATAATCAAGGTGAAAGAAAAACTGCTTTGGATTCACTATTCCCCTTCATGAAAAATGATATTAAAGAAACATTGAGAGCAATGCAAGGACTTCCAGTTACCATAAGGTTAATGGATCCTCCTTTACANGAATTCATTCCTCACGATGCAAAAAGGCAAAAGAAACTTGCTGAAGCTTTAAACATAAACGCTGAAGAACTTGAAAGAAGATCTGATGCCCTAAAAGAATCTAATCCAATGATGGGACATAGAGGAGTTAGATTGGGAATAACTCATCCCGAAATAACTGAAATGCAAGCCAGAGCTATTCTAGAAGCTGCAGCTGAACTTTCAAGTGAAAACGTAAAGACTTTCCCGGAGATTATGATTCCTCTAACTGGAATGGAAACTGAATATAATCACCAAGAAAAAATTGTAAGAGATGTAGCAAACAATATTGAAGGACTAGACAATTACATGGTTGGGACAATGATGGAAATTCCAAGAGCAAGTTTCGTAGCTGATCGAATAGCTGAAACTGCTGAATTCTTTTCGTTTGGAACTAATGACTTAACTCAAATGGCTTTCGGATTCAGTCGAGATGATACAGGTGGGTTTATGCCAGCCTATTTAGAAAATGAATTATTACCTGAAGATCCTTTTGCAAGTTTGGATGAAGGTGTATGTGAATTGGTTAAAATGGGTATAGAAAGAGGCAGAGGTACGAAGCCTGATCTTAAAGTTGGAATATGTGGAGAACATGGTGGTGAACCAAAATCTGTTCACTTTTGCCACAACGTTGGAATGGATTATGTGTCATGCTCACCTTTCAGAGTACCAATCGCAAGATTAGCTGCAGCACAAGCGGTATTGAATGAAGAATAGTGCTAAATTACTTTTAGAATTTAGTATTATTTTAGGAATATTTACATTAATAACTACATACATAGTTTCAACTGCAAGCGGACGCGTAGCGCCATTCATACCAATAATCTCGGAAATGCCATTCTCAGAACCTGAAGAAAGTATATTTTCAACAGGCTTAGGGATAAGCTTATTTGGAACATTTTTGATTATTCAAGTACTTTATCGTTTATTCCAACCCTTGGCTAAGAATCTAGGTGATTTCTATGTAAAGGGAGCTCGAATTAGTTGGATAGCGGCAACTGTTGGATCTATATGTGGAATTATTACTGTTAGCTTTAATTGGAAAGAATTCCCTGTATTGCATGGAATAACTGCGTTCACTCTTTTCACAACGTATTTGGTTACCTCAACATTTAGCTATGACTTGATGCGGAAAAATAATCTAGATAATAATATTCGAAAATATGCTTTAGTTGCAGGGTGGTTTTTTTACATAATGATGGCAGTTTTTAGTGTACTAGATAATTTAGATATGTTGGAAGAAAAAGACGATTTTTTTCATCGAATGGAAAATCCCCCAGATGTAAATACAGAAAGAAGTGTTTATCTGAACTTAACTGCATTGTGTGAATGGGCAATGGTTTTTTCTTTTTATTTAAATTTTAGTACTTATCGGGAGTTCATAAAAAACGAAAAGATTTAGAAGGTTAATTGGTTTATAATGGGGTTTTATTGATAGATTATGGCGACCGTTGACCAAGAACTACTCTTTGCTATTAGAGGAATTGAAGTTCTATTAGAATCTGGCGTAGGTGTTGCAGAAGCAATGAAGCATGTTGCTGACGAAGACTATGGTGATTTAAGTGGTATTTTCAAGCAAATATTTAGAGATACTGAAGGTGGAAAAAACTTTAGCGATGCTATTCGAACTCAGATGAGAAACACTGATTCTTCAGGATTAAGAAAAGTTCTTTCAAGTTTGATAATGTCTATTGAAGAAGACACTAACGTTATCGACAGACTTAGATCTATAGCTGAAAAAGAAGCGAAAGAAAGACGTGTAAATTTAGATAATTTTATAGAAGGACTATCTTCGACTTCAGAACAATTCATTATAGTTTCAATATTGATTCCAATTATTGTGGTGATTGGAGCTGTTGTAAACGGATTAGTTGAATCTGCTAAAGCTTCTGGTGGTGGATTCTTAGGTAATACTCCAACAATGCCTGATGTTTGCGTACCTGCATTGTTCATTACTGCAACAATAATAATTGCTGGAATGATTGTACAAACCAAAGCAAAGGAGCCTGGCGTATGAGTTTATTGGAAGATTTAGTAAGTGGAGATGGGTTGTCATCACTCCATAGTATAATTTGGATAGGTTTGGGAGTCTGGGCCCTAATAGGTACATTATTCTATATTCCTGCAAAGAGAAAACAAGATAAGATAAATGAATTAGAAGCTGTATGGCCCGATGTTCTAGCTGATCTTGCTGAAGAATTACGTGCAGGAATGGGTGTTGAATCTGCTTTGGATGCAATTGCATCTGGTAGGAACGACAGAATGGGATTGTTCCTTCGTGAAGCGGTAAAGAGAATGCGAGATGATGGATTTGGAATGGCGATGAGAGATTTTGCTAAACAAACTGAATCGCCTATGATTATTAGAATTGTAAGCATACTCAATGTGGCATTGGGTTCATCCGGAAGCTTCGCTACTACCCTCGAAAATATTTCTGAAGAGTTTTGGGAAATTTACATGCTGAGAAAAGAAAGAATCACAAAAACACAAAGCACTGCTAACTTCATCCTTTGGGGCGGAGCTGTCATTTGTCCAATTCTTTTGGGACTAATTGTCTCTGTATTCGGCAGTGGCAAAGCTGGTTCATTCGAACTTAACGTTGATCTGAGTTTATTGAATCAATCATTATTTTTCTATATGATGGTGTTAGGAGCTGGAGGTGTTTGGATGCAATCTGTAATCTTACAAACAACCAAGACTGCAATATGGCGAATGCCAATGTATATGTTCATAGCTACTACTACACTGTTACTAGCACTAAGGATATCAATCGTATAAATATGCAACAAGGCCGAATAATAGAACAATACCCGACTGCCAACATCATCGAAAGACCTGATGCTGAGCGACCTCTATACCAAGTAACAAAAGCTGTCAAATCTCCAAGCTATGGGGCTCTAAAACCATTGCTAGACGACGACAATCTTGAAGAGATTATGTACAATCATCCTGATAAAGCAGTGATGGTTGCACATAGAAAACATGGTATGTGTGTTACTAACGTGAAGTTAACTAGTGAGGAAGCTACCTCAATAATTCAAAAAGTTGGGAAATATGTTGGTAGAAAAGTAGGTCCTGGAAATTTACTTTTGGATGGAAGATTACCTGATGGAAGTCGTGTAAATGCTACAATTCCGCCGGTTTCTCCGAACGGCCCTACAATGACAATAAGAAAGCAAATGAATGATCCACTAACTGTTGTCAATTTGATGAAATTCGGAACTATGTCTCCAAGACTAGCCTCACTATTATGGATGTTTGCTGACGGAATGGGTTCTGCTCCATCAAATATTTTGGTTGCAGGCGGTACAGGTTCCGGTAAAACTACAACTTTAAATGTATTGGGATTATTTATTCCCTCAAAAGATAGATTAATAACAATTGAAGATGTAACTGAAGTTCAATTAAAACATGAACATCATGTCCAACTTGAAACATTTAACTCAACAAAACCTGAAGAACCTGAAGTTGATATGGATTCTTTACTAAAAAATACATTACGTATGAGGCCTGACAGAATAATTGTAGGTGAAGTAAGAGGGCCAGAGGCTAAAACTCTCTTTACAGCAATGAATACTGGTCACGACGGATGTTTTGGTACTGTTCACGCAAATACTGCGCAAGAGACTGTATCAAGATTAATCAATCCTCCTATGGAGGTTCCTCCAATAATGATGAATGCTTTACATTTAATCATAATGCAAAGTAGAATAAATGTTAATGGAAAGCAAATTCGAACTATTACAGAAGTATCTGAATTAGCTGGTTTAGAAGGCAGTAAACCAAGGCTAAATACTTTATTCAAATGGAATGGGCAGACCAATCAATTAGAGGAAACAGGAGTACCAAGCAAACTTCGCGAAAAAATATCTAAAGCTGCAGGAGTTGCTCCAAGGCAGTTTGATGAAATGGCACAAAACAGACAAAAAATCCTTGAATCTCTAGTTCAAAGGAATATTGACGATATTGATCAAGTTAGTACTGTTGTCCAAAATTATTACGCCAAGATGTAAACAAAATGGTAAGCACTTATTCTGAAGCTGGCGTAGATATAGATGCAAGTGAAAGAGCTACTGAAGCTCTGATTGCTCAAATTAAAGGAGTTAACAGGAAAGGTGACGGGGAAGCAATAAAGTTAGATAATGGATTTGCAGGATTAGTTAAACTCGGAGATGGGGCATTAGCAATGTGTACTGATGGAGTGGGTAGCAAATTATTACTAGCTGAACAAATGAATTCAATTCACACTGTTGGAATTGACTGTGTGGCAATGAATACAAATGATCTAATTTGTGTTGGTGCTGAACCATTAAGTTTTGTTGATTACGTAGCATTAGACAAACCGGATGANGATTTAATGGCTAAAATTGGAATGGGATTAGCTGAAGGATGTAAACAATCTAACTGTACTTTATCTGGAGGAGAAACTGCAATATTACCTGAATTAGTTCATGGTTTTGATATTGCTGGAACTTCTGTTGGTTATGTTAAACAAGACAAGATTATTGANGGTACAAAAATATCAGAGGGAGATGTTTTGATTGGCCTGAAATCAAGTGGACCACACTCAAACGGATATACTTTGATTCGAAAGTTATTTGATGGGGATAAAGAAATTGGAAAGAAACTTGTTGAACCAACGAGAATTTACGTGAAAGAAGTAATGGCTTTGATTAAGCAAGTAGATGTTAATGGAATAGCTCACATTACTGGAGGAGGACTAGACAATATTAGTCGAATAAATGATAATTTTCAGTATGTAATCGATAATCCTCTACCAGTTCCTTCTATTTTTGATTGGTTACAAGAAAAAGGAAGTGTTGAGGATAAAGAAATGTACCGAACGTTCAATATGGGAATGGGCATGTTAATTATTGTTAGCAAAGATGANGCGGAGAAATCTGTATCAATTCTTGGTGAACATGCGCAGATTGTTGGTTCTGTCAATTCTGGAACAGGCCTAAAACATTCAGCTTTGTAAGTGACTAGTTTTGAGATCTCAAATAATTAAGGGCTGAACCTGCTTTAAACCATTCTACCTGTAATTCATCCATACTGTGATTACAAACGAAAGTATCCATAGTTCCATCACTATGCTTTGCTTCTACAGTAACCTTGGAATTTGGGCCTAGTTCATCAATTCCTTTGATAGTTAATCTATCATTTATCCTCAGTAAATCCCAAGAAGACTCATCANCAAAAATTAAAGGTAAAACACCTTGCTTCTTCAAATTAGTCTCTGCAATACGTGCCATACTTCTTGCGATGACAACTTTACATCCTAAAAATCTAGGAGACATTGCTGCATGTTCCCTGCTACTTCCTTCACCGTAGTTAACATCTGCAATAACTGCCCAAGGCTGATTATTTTCATAATAATTACGTGCGACCTTTGGAATTTTTCCCTTACTGCCATCTAATTGATTGATTGCAGTACCTTGCTCTTCTGTGAATGAATTATGCGCTCCAATGTAACAATTGTCTGAAATATTATCTAAGTGACCTCTAAATTGCAACCAAATTCCTGCTGGAGAAATGTGATCTGTGGTACACTTACCTTTCACTTTAACTAAAATTGGTAAATCTTCCAAATCTTTCTTAGTGGTTGCTACAAATGGCTCCAATAATTGTAATCTTCTACTTTCTGAAGACACATCTAAATCAACCGAACCCGAGTCTTCAGGAGGTGAAATGAAACCTTCCAAGTTNAATTCAAAACCATTTTCTGGTAATTCATCTCCAGTGGGCGGATCAAGTAAAAACTCGCTACCATCCTCAGCAACTAATTTGTCAGTAATAGGATTGAAATCGAGACTACCTGCNATTGCCATGGCTGTGACTATTTCTGGACTTGTTAGGAAAGATAATGTTTGATGATTGCCGTCATTTCTACCGCTAAAATTACGATTGTAAGAAGATACAATTGAGTTCACATCTCCGCTATNAATATCGTCTCTCTTCCATTGACCAATACATGGCCCGCATGCATTTGCTAATACNGTTCCTCCGATATCATCAAATATTTGCATTTGACCATCTCTCCTGATTGTGTTATCGATGGTATCTGAACCTGGTGTAACCATAAATTGAACTTTTGATTTCAAACCTGCATTTCTAGCCTGTTGTGCAATTGAAGATGCCCTCTCCATATCTTCATAGGAAGAATTAGTACAAGAGCCAATCAAAGCTGCTTGAATATCAGTAGGCCAACCGTTCTCTCTGGCTTCGTTTCCTAATTCAGATACTGGTCTTGCTAAATCTGGAGTATGCGGTCCAACTATTGCCGGAACTAATTCTGATAAATTAATTTCAATAATTCTGTCATAGTACTGGGCAGGATTTGACTCAACTTCTGCATCTGGAACTAGATATTCAGAAAAATCTTTAGCCATATCTGCAACCTCTGATCTATTTGTTGCTCTAAGATAATCATCCATAGAACTATCATAAGGGAAAAGTGAAGTTGTAGCTCCAACTTCGGCACCCATATTACAAATTGTACCTTTACCGGTTGAAGAAATTGTTGAGGCACCTGGACCGAAATATTCTACAATATGGCCTGTTCCTCCTTTNACTGTTAATTCCTCACAAACTTTCAAAATAACGTCTTTAGCAGAAGCCCAGCCAGATAATTCTCCGGTTAAATGAACCCCAATAATTCCTGGCCATTTTATAGTAAAAGGCAAACCAGCCATGACTTCCATTGCATCTGCACCACCTACACCAATTGCAACCATGCCTAAGCCTCCTGCGTTCGGAGTATGAGAATCTGTACCTATCATCATTCCTCCAGGAAATGCATAATTTTCCAAAACTACTTGATGAATGATTCCTGCACCTGGCTTCCAAAATCCTAAACCATATTTTGCAGAGGCTGATTTGAGAAATGAGAAAACTTCTGAGCTAACTTCGTTGGCGTACTCCAAGTCTTTATCTTTACCAACTCTAGCTTGAATTAAATGGTCACAATGTACTGTTGAAGGNACTGCAACTTCCGAACGGCCTGTTAGAGCGAACTGAAGTAATGCCATCTGAGCTGTAGCATCTTGCATTGCAACTCTATCTGGCTGTAATTCAACATACGATTTTGTCCTCTTTGGCTCTTCCTTAATTTCAACTAAGTGACTAAAAAGAATTTTTTCAGTTAAAGTTATCGGCCTACCTAATATCTTCCTAGCTTGCTCTATCTTCCCAGGCATCTGAGAATAATAATTACGAATCACACCAAAATCCGACATGCTTTAGATTAAAGAATTGATTATATGATAGTATCGTCATCTTCAATTTTAACGGCCATAGCCCAGAAAATTAAAGCTAGGAACCAAAAGAGAAAAGAACAGGGTAACCTAAGAGAACGTCCTGATGCTGGAACTATATACTCGTTCTCTCCAAAAAATATAACAATTCCTGCAATTAATGTAAAACCTGATAAGATATAAGACGCAAAACCTGTAAGATCCATTACCAAGAATCCCAGAGTGTTTTCTTAGCCATCTCCATCGAATAAAATGTATTATAAATTAAAGATTTTTTCCAACCACTTGGGTTGATTTCCTCCCAATCTACTTCGTCACCATCTTTAACTTTTCTCATGCCATATTCAAACGCTCTATTACCAAGTAATGCAAAAATGCCTCTTCTAGCAATATCTGCTTTTTTCCTTTGATGGAANTGCTTTTTCCACAGCTTATCATAATCTAAGGAATCTGAAATAGCTCTCTGTGCAAGCGCCCCTGACTCTATCGCATAGTTCATTCCAAAACCTCTCCAGGGATCCTGAAAACCAGCNGCTTCTCCTGTATGGTATACTCCATCTTTGATAGCTGTTTTNGGAAAATCTACGCCTCCCTGACCTCCAACCGTGCCCGTAGGCTTTGCTCCATCAACAATATTCTTCAAAATCTCACGCTCTTCAACTGCTTTGTACAACAGTTTCCTGACTTGTTTGGCATAAGGTTTTGAACAACAATTCATAATTTTAATAGTGTCATCATCCATAGGAATTACGTACAGATACCAACCTCTTGGAGAATATTTTTCGTCATGCATGTACAAAAATTGATCTCTAGGAAAGTCGGAATTTTCATAATATGCNCCNAANGCAACCATNTCTGTNCGCTTAGGNCCNGTGGCAAGAATATCTCCAGCTTTAGGCTTCGGTCTTGATTTAAATTTGAACTCTACACCCAAATCTTCAGCTTCTTCTGCAAGGCCTCGTTCTAATGAATTGTCGCCTCCTCGTAATATCAAAGGTAACGGCTCCTTTAATGAGATAGTAAAATCTCTTTTTTCAGTGGAACATATAAACTTTTTAGCATCCTTAAATGTAAACTTTGGATTTAATCCCCATCTATTTAGATACTCTTTAGCCCCAGCTTCAGAGGACGGAGTATCAGGGCTTTCTTTGAGGAGTACCTGGTAGTTTGGATGGAACTGCATTCCTACTGCTTCTCTTGACTCATGAATTTCAACTTTTTCGCCCCTCTTGGCAAAATTAATGGCGGCTGAAAGTCCTGAAAGACCTGCGCCTATTATCCTATGTTTTTTAGAATTATTAGCTTTGGAAGCCATAGTCATTGTAACGAGATTGGCGNGGGTCTTAAATTTCTATTGTCCATGTTGAAAACATTTATTAATAACGAATCTATACTGGTTGTGTGTTAGATAAAATTATTAATAAACCAATTCCAGAAGGTGAGAATAATTTTGACATAATCATTGTGGGTGCAGGGCCTGCAGGTTGTGCTGCAGCATGTTATGCAGCTGAAGAAGGATTTAGAGTTTTACTCTTGGAAAAAGATGAATTTCCAAGAGATAAAGTATGTGGAGATGCCGTTGGTGGAAAGGCACTAAAGCATCTGCAAGAACTGANAATACTAAAAGATTTAGAAAAAATTCCCCATTTTATATTTGATAGCGTTATTTTTAGTAATACCAAAAATGAAAAAGTTAAAATAAATATTAAAAAAAATGAAGTAAATGGATATGTTATACCAAGAATGGAATTCGATTGGATACTATTCAGGGAAGCTACGAAAAAAGTAGAAGAAAAAAATGGATACGTCATTCAAAACTTTCGAGTTACAGATCTACTGATTGATGCTCAAAATAGAATAAGTGGAATAAAAGGAAAATCAGAATNTGAAAAAAAAGAATTTAATGCTTCGATTGTCATAGGGGCTGGAGGAGTAAACTGTCCAGTCGCAAAAAATGTAATATCTGGAATAAACGGTGAAAATTTCATTGATAGAGAACATTGGAGCACATCTTACAGAGAATATTGGAAAAATGTGGGAGGTGTTAAACATGGAAAAGGTGCTATAGAATTTCATTATGTGGACGGAGTGATTCCTGGGTATTTCTGGATATTTCCAGTAGATGACAAAACATGTAACGTTGGTTTGGGAATTACATTAAAAGATTATAAAGATAAAGAATTAAAATTAAAGGAATTACAAGAATACATTATAAATGAAAAATTTAAAGACAGATTTGTAGGAGCTGAACTTGTTAAAGATAGTGGGAAAGGATGGCAATTACCTTTGGGTTCTCCAAGAAAAAATAAATTAAAATTACGGAGAATGTTTGGTAACGGGTGCTTACTGGTTGGAGATTCTGGTAGCCTAGTAGATCCATTTACTGGTGAAGGAATAGGAAATGCCCTATTATCATCTAAAATTGCCATAAAGCATTACAAAGCAAATATGGAAAATTTTGACTTAGAATGCGGGAAGAATTATCAAGATNAAATTTGGAATGTACTTGGAAAAGAATTGACTAATTCATATAAGATCCAAAATTACACAAGAAAGAAGTGGTTGATTAACTGGTTTATAGGAAAAGCTCAGAAGAAACCCGCATTACAGAAAATACTATCTGAAAGTTTAACATCTAAAGAGGCTCAACGGCAGTTGACCAGCCCATGGTTACTCTTCAAAAACTTAGTTTTCTAAGGCTGATTTCACCGTGTTAGACATTAACATAACTACAGTCATTGGCCCTACNCCTCCTGGAACTGGAGTAATCTGACTTGCGACTTCTCTGACATCATGCGATACGTCTCCAACTAATCCTTCTGAAGTTCTGTTAACTCCTACATCAATAATTACTGCACCAGGTTTTACCATATCCTTAGTAATCATATTAGCTTTTCCAACCGCAGCTACTAAGATATCAGCTTGTTTACAATGCTCATGCAAGGATTTAGTTCTACTATGGCACAATGTAACCGTTGCATCTACTCCTTTCTGAGACAATAGAAGGGATAGCGGCGTGCCAACTATTGTACTGCGACCGACAACAACTA
The DNA here is from genome assembly GCA_002724775.1 of Methanobacteriota archaeon. Taxonomy (GTDB): domain Archaea; phylum Thermoplasmatota; class Poseidoniia; order MGIII; family CG-Epi1; genus CG-Epi1. Next base: position 20,474 of record PBPR01000020.1, on the reverse strand, counting down.
CATGTTTGCCCTCAGGATCATTTCCAGATCGATATAATAATTCAATAATTCCTGCAGGAGTGCAAGGAACCATGCCATGAATTCCTTGAACTAACTTTCCTAAATTTTCAGAATGGAAACCATCAACATCATTTTCAGGCTTTATTCTTTCAAGAACTGATTCTAGACTTTTTGGTATAGGGAGTTGAATGATTAAACCGTCTTCAGTCTTATTGAGCTTATCCACTAATTTTTCAAGTTCATTAATATTTATTTCTTTAGACAGATGATGGTGTGTAAGTTTAATTCCAACTCTAGAAGCCGCGTTAGCTTTTGCTTTAATGTATGAGGCTGAAGCTGGATCGTCACCAATTTGAACGACTGAAAGCTTAGGAGGAACTGACATCAAAGAAACTTGANTTGTCAATTCTGTTTCTATCTCTTTTGCTATTTTTTTGCCATCTATTATTTTACTCATTCTAATTCCTCTAATTTGTATAGCTCAACTTCAACTCTCGGACCGTCTCCTTGTGCTGCAATTCTTTTCCTAACTATTAGTTCTGANATTTGTCCGTCATCGTGATATAAAACACCACTTAGTCCNTCTTTAACGGATTTTGCTAAATTATCTGCGTCAGGTCTCTTTGAATGATGCTCTTCAGGCCTAGGAATCTTTACTCTCCATTTACTTTTAGGGCAAGGGAAATAAGCGAAAATTTCCATCCCCAAGGGTCCGTCAAACAACCCTTCAATTCCTGCTTCTTCCCTAGCTCTCTGNGCAATATATGCGATATCTGCCTTGTAAACTTTACTGGGTTTAGGATCTGTTGCAACTACAAATTTCCCCTTACGGTAAAAACGAGGTCGGCCTTGAGCTACGGGTTTTCCAGGAAGTGTAAATTTTATTCGCACAACATGCCATTAAAGGGGGACAAAAGTATCTTTGGATGACCATATGATTTTAATTAGTCGTATCATGGAAAGGATATACAGCAAGACTGACTCCTAAAACAATCTTGAAAACTAAAAATGCGAATTGCCGTTCTATTCGAAGACAGATGCAAACCAANCAGCCCCGCCTTTGAATATTTACAAAAATATGCTGGTTCTTGTGGAGCTGAATGTATCCAAGTAGATGAGAATGATAAGTGTAAAATTCTAGAGGATGCTTGTCCTCCTTGCCTCATGAGAGCAAAAAATTGCCCTGGAGANGCTGTCAAGGTAATTAATCTTCCCGAAGAACTCGAAACAGATATGATCCATAGATATTCGTTAAATGGATTTAGATTGTTTCGACTACCTACTCCGTCAAAAGAGTCTATCATAGGCATCTTAGGACCTAACGGAATGGGAAAATCTACTGCATTCAATATTTTAAACGGAACCATTGTTCCTAATTTAGGAGAATTCGAAGCAAAAGAATGCTCCTGGCATGATGTGATTGAGACATTACCTCGTGGAGAATTAAGAGATTTTTTGACTGAATTAAATGAATCAACTGTTAAAGTAGCACTAAAGCCTCAGTATGTGGATCATATCCCAAAAGCCTTCAAAGGAAATGTTGGTAAACTTCTCTCCTCTGTTAATGAGAGAGATTTATACGAAGAAATGATAGAAAAGTTTGGACTAGGTCATCTCTTAGAAAGAAATTTGGACCAGTTATCTGGAGGTGAACTTCAGCGGGTTGCAATTTGTGCAACCTTNCTAAAGAAAGCTGATGTTTATTTCTTTGACGAACCTTCATCATATCTTGATATTTATGAAAGAATGAGGATTGTACGACTAATTCAAGAATTATCTGAATCTGCAAGAGTTATAGTAATTGAACACGATTTAGCTGTTTTAGATGTAATTGCAGATTTAACTCACATTGTTTACGGAAAAAAAGGTGCTTTTGGAATTTTTACACCTGCTAGAACTACTAGAAAAGCAATTAATGCATATATTGAGGGATATCTACCTGAGCAAAATGTTCGAATCAGAGATAAGCCTATCAAATTTTTAGAACATCCACCACGGACNGGATGGGACGGAATGGGACTTGTTCAATGGCCAAAATTATCAAAAAAATTAGGTAGTTTTAGCCTTGAAGCAAAAGCAGGTGAATTGCTAAGCGGACAAGTTTTAGGCGTTGTTGGTGCAAATGCTACTGGCAAAACCACATTTGTAAAAATGCTAGCTGGAGATTTAGAACCTGACAAAGGCGAAATAGAAAGCGATATTGCAGTCTCCTACAAACCACAATACATCGACATCCAAGAAGGAATAATTGTTCAAGATTTACTACAATCTGTAGAAGGTTATGACGAGCATACATTTAGCACAGAACTAAATCGTCCTTTGAATTTAGAACCTCTGCTTGAAAGAGAGATGCAAACCTTATCTGGTGGTGAACTGCAACGTGTTGCGGTCGCTGAGTGCTTGTTAAAGGATGCTGATCTGTATTTGCTAGATGAACCATCAGCATATCTTGATGCAAACCAAAGAATGGTCACTGCAAAAACTATAAGGCGATTTATGGAAAATAGAGGAAAATCAGCTCTCATTGTAGATCATGACATTTACTTTATTGATTATATTTCTGATGGAATTCTGTGCTTTGGAGGTGACCCTGGAACAAAAGGAATTGTAGAAGGTCCATACAAAATGCGAGAAGGTATGAACATCTTTTTAGAAAGAGTTGATGTGACTTTTAGACGCGATAAAAATACACATCGACCTAGAGTCAATAAACCTAATTCAAGACTAGACAGAGAACAAAAAAGTAAGAAAGAATATTATTATTCNAGTTAAGATTACATTTATTTTGAGGCCTCGATAGGCCCTTTGTGATTACAAAGGCTTTGGAGAACGGAGTTCAAATTTATACTAATATAATTTTGAAAAATGCTTTCGCAACTATAGCCGTTTTAAGTTTAATTACAGTTCTTCTTCTACAATCTGCCTTAACTTTTGAACAAAATATGACTAGAGATATTGAGGTATATCTTCCTGAAGGCGAAGAATCTACTGAAATATTAATAGAAGTGAGGCAAGATTGGGCTACAGATTTAATTATCGTATATGTAGAAACTGGTAATGCTAAAGAGCCTAGTATATTCAATGATATTGTTGTAGATAACATTACGTATGTTCCTACGTTGAAAGAAATAGCCCTTCTTGAAACGACAATAGATAAATATGGACAAAGTGAAGATTTAGAAACATATCAAGCTGATAGGGGCGACAAAGATGGAATTATATTTACTCTAAGTATTTCCACACTCATAAAGGAATTTAATTCAACAAATGCTCGATTTATAGAAGCTACTGAGGGTAAAATATTTGGTGGATTAAGTATTGAACAAAATGACGACGATACTGTGAATCAAACTGGAACATACAATATTCCTGACGATCAAGATAGAGTTGACCAAATATATGACAGTACGTCTTCAGCACTTCAGAATTTTGCAATAGACACTAATGATGACAGCATAATTGATACTGCTGTAATCTTGTTTGCTTTAAAATATCAAGGTGAAAACAACGACGCATCGCAAGAAGAAATGATTGCAAAAATTCAGGAACATATTGATCAAAGATACAACGCTCGAAGTGATATGACTCAAACTGGCCTCGTGGTAGTCCTTCACGAAGTTACTGCCAGACTTTATGATGACTTGCTGACAATGTTACCTATTTCTTTAGGGATAGTAATTGCAATGATGTTATTTTTCCACAGGAATTGGTTAGCAATACCTGTAGTATTAGTTCCAATTTTTTGTGCATTAATCTGGACACTAGGAATCGTAAATCTTTCTGGAGTGGTTCTAACTCCGATGATTGTGGCTGCTGGACCTATTCTAGTAGGAATCGGAGTTGATTACGGATTACATGTTGCAAATAGAATTGTAGAATTTAAAGATGAAGGCAATAAGATGCCTAGAGCCACATTTCTTGCACTTCTCACCACAGGAAAGGCAACATTCCTTTGTGCTGTGACTGATACAATTGGCTTTTCTGCATTATTTATTTCTCCAATAGCNCCTATGCGAACTGTCGGATTTACTATGATCGTTGGTGTCATGTGTGCATTCTTCCTAACTGTAAGTATGACTCCAGCAATAATGAAACTAACAAATTATTCAAGACATAAGTCAGATGGCTGGAAGAGTATTGCTGTATTATCTACTAAGCAATGGAAAGTTATTCTATTAGTACTCCTGATAACAACTTCATACTCTATAGCACGAATTGCTGTAATGGATCAGGACATTAAAGGAAGTGAATCTGCGCCTGAAGATATTGACTCTATCAAAAAATTAAGTGAATATTCAGAAAAATTTGAAGCTGGACAAACCGGAATTCTACTGATAAATGGGCCGCAAGATAGATTAAAACCTGCTGCAAAAGATTTAGATGTTTTGGACGTGATGAACTGGACACAAGGTGAAATCAATAATCTGTCTATATCTAATCGGAATACTAATGATATCATAAATGTATCAGCATTTTCAATTGTTGATTTTTTCAAATCTGCCCACATAACAATCGCACTAGATGATTTAGATGGCGAAACTATCTTTGAATTTGATGGNAGTTTCTGGGACTTTTTGCACAGCGAATTTTTTGGTGATGATTTTGTTTGGGTTGATATAAATCCGTTGTATAGTAGAGAGCAATTAAGAGGCGATATGATTGACGTCTTTTATGAGTCATTCACTGATGAAATGCGGGCTATGCTCCTAACTGACGAATATGATAAAGCACTGATCTATGTTAGCATGCCATACATCAATATTGATGACACTACAATTTTAGTAAACGAAATTGATAATATTGCATTTTTAAGAGATAAACAGATGCACTCTCATGATGCGCAGATGTCACAATTAACAGGTGGGCCTCCAGTTAGTATTGCAATCAACGAAGGAATTCAAGAAACTCAATTTGATACAATTAAACTCAGTTTACTATTAGTTCTTATAACGATGATTATTATATTTAGCTCCGTAAAATTTGGAGTCATTACTTTCTTACCTATTTTGTTAGTTATTCTATGGTATCCTGCAACAGTGGATGCTGGGGGAACAAATTTGAATATTTTTACAGCGATGGTAGGTACAATCATAATTGGAATTGGTATAGATAATTCTATTCAGATAACTGAAAGAGTAAGAGAAGAAGGGACCACTCCTGAAGGAATACAAAAAGCTGTTGAAAATACAGGACAATCTGTTGTAGAAGCCACTTTTACAACAATGGGAGGAGTTTTTTCTGGAGTTCTAATTTCATTTTTTAGTAGTCAATTCATTGGCTTAAGAAATTTCTTTGCCTTAATTATTACGTTAGTCTTATTTTCTTTATTAATGGCCGTTTTTGCTTTACCAAGCTTCTATCACGCCTTGCACTTTATAATTGAAAAATATAAGATGAGTAACTGGAAAATAAAAAAGAAATTTAATTAGTAAGCATTTCAGCAACTGCTAACACTGCCTGCTTAGCATGCACTTCTACTCTTTTATCAATTTGTTCCTCTTCTGCTCCTGGACCTATTATTCCAAACCCTATAGGCTTCATTGAAAGTAATTGTAAATCTATTACAGATTTAGTAACTGCCTGACCCATCACTAAGCCATGATCTGTCTCACCTTTTTCAATAATTCCTAGCACAATTACTCCATGAATTGATTCTCTGAGTAATAAACGCTTAATTTGTAGCGGAATTTCCATAGAGCCAGGGACCCAACAAACTTCTTCAATCAACAAATTATTATCTGGTGAAAGAGATTTTACTATTTCAACCATTTTTTTGACTTTATCTTTGTGATAACTACCTGCAACTATTGCTACTGATTTTGGCATTACTTACTCACCTGCATTTGACCTAATAAATCAACCATATTTTTTGTTTGCGTTTCTATTTCCAAATTAATCTTGTCACCGACTTTCTTTTCTTCCATGGTAGTAACACGTAACGTTTCTGGAATCAGATAAACTGAAAATGTATTCTTTGCATTGTTTACTTCACCAATTGTTAAACTAATTCCATTTAAAGAAACGTAGCCTTTTGAAAAAATATATTTAATCAAATAATCGGGAGCTTCAAAAAAAATAATATGATTGTTTGGTGTTTTTTCTATTTTATTAATTGTAACTATACCTGATACATGACCTGAAATCAGGTGCCCCCCTATTTCATCACCTAAACGTGCTGCACGTTCTAAATTTACTAAATCTGAAGATTCTAATTCAGATAAAGTTGTAACATTCAAAGTTTCTACAATTATGTCAAAAGTTAACCTATTATCATCTATTGAAGTAACAGTCAAGCAAACGCCATCAACTGAGACGCTGGCTCCTATCTGAATCCCATCTATGAATTTTGGACTTGTTTCTATTTCAATTTGTGAAAAATCTTCAAACCTTGATACCTTTACCAATTTTGCTTTTTCCTGAATTATTCCTGTAAAAACCATAATTATTCTGAACTATATTTTTTTCTGTATATCTTTAAAATTTTAGAGATAATCTTACGTGAACCTGCTAAATCTTGCTCCATTTCTTCTAACCTTACTACCTTTACTTGTAAGCCTCTTTTCAGTAATTTTGCTTCCAATTCTTCGGTTGTGAATAAGCGTTGATCAAATCCCAATGCAATGACATCCGGCTTTATGTCTTCAACAATTATGTCTAGCATGTCGCCTGTTCTCCCAATTACAACATCATCAACTGGCTTGAGTTGTGATACCACTTCAGCTCGTCTCTTGTCTGATAAAATAGGCTCTCCTTTCATCTTTCTAACTGTTGCATCATTAGCTACAATTACTGTTAAACTGTCTCCATGTTTCTTTGCAGCATTCAAAAAATGTGCATGACCTATGTGGATTATATCAAAAACACCAGTAGCCACAACTTTCACAGACATACCTCCTTGATATGTTGACCTTCTAAAAATAAATATCCATTGTCTAAGGCAAACGTTTCCGCCTCTGAACGCGTCAATGACTTCCCTGTTTTAGATACCATTTCGCAACCAATTGCAACNGGTGTCAATTTCAATTTTTTGAATAATTCAGTCACTAATTCTGTATGGCCCTGTCGTTCTGAAAGTCCTTTTGAAGCTGCAATACACACGGGAACGTGGCCTGGACTTCTGAATGATTCACCCATAATCTTTCTGGATTCTTTGCTCGTTAAACTCCCAGCTTTAACTGCGGTCTCTGTAAATGAGCGAGCAGTTAGAGATCTATCATCGTCAGTTATTCCTGTAAAAGTATCCTTATGATTAATAAAAATGGAAAATGAGGATTTAGACTTTGTGTAAGGCAAAGAATGGCTTTTCATAATCTTCAGAATCTCAAAGTCGCTTGACTCAGATGATGCTGCGTCATATATTTCCTCCATAAACGGAAGGCCTAGTTTTTTAGAAATTGAAAAATCTGAGGCTAAAAAAATCATACCTCCTCCATTTTTCCTTAGGTAATGCAGATTTTCACTTGTAACTAATTCAGCATAAAAGAAAATATCTGTTTCAGACTCTCTTCCTTCCTCATCAAAAATAAAAATTGGACGACCTAGAAGTAGCTCTTCCTTTGCTTTTTTTAAATCTATTTCATTTGACAAATTATATCTCCAGGTTATTACTTTTGTGTCAGAGATATAAAAACAGCGTAGGTACTTAAAAATGAGTATTTACTTCAAATCGAAAACTACTTTATCTATTTTTACAATTGATTCGGACTTCAAACTAACATATCTTGTGCATGAATAATCTCCTTCACTCAATAAAGTCAACATCAATGTACCTGAATCTCTATTACATATTAGTGGATCTTTGTTTGGAGAAGTATAAATGTCATACCCGCCCCATTCAATATTCCAGTTTGAAGTAAAATCATAAACTACTACTAAACGTGCTTTCTCGTCTTCTTCTGAATGCAAAAGGGAATAATCGCCTGGCCCATAGCTTTGAGCTTGAGATGAACGGAATTCTAAATCAAGACCAGTTCCTAATTTTAAAAAATTGTGAAAATCTTTAGATTGCCAAAAATCTCCAAGATATGCTGGACCTATTTTTCTCTTAAAAAAACCTATTTTTTCTTCAGATGTCAATTTTCTTCCCAAATTAACATCTTCTTTTGACAAAAACTTCGATAAGCGAATAAATGGTATATCTGCNGATGAAAAGATTCGGCCTAAGTTGGATAAGGTCGGCTTTTCTAAATAGTAAAAATTTATTTCAGACATGGTACCATCCTGTTAGGGTTAATCTTTGAATATCTGTTAAAATTTCACTTACTTGATGCCATGAAGTAGCTGAAACTTCAAACATGTTAAGTGAATTGAACTTAGGAATGATTCTCTTAACCAATTTAGACCTGCCCTTATTATCTTCAAATAAATCTAAAGAACCACCATCTTCCTCTTCTAAATCTGGTGTCAAATGAAGACTGTACGCAATAATACGATTTTCCACTTGATCATCGTGCGGCAACAAAAAATCGCCTAAACCGTATACATATGCTGCCATATCTATTTTTGATAATTTTGAAACCTTGAATGCTCTAGAAACCTCTTCTCTCCACTTCTCATCTCCTAAATCTTCTCTTAAAACATTTAGTGCTGGATGATCAATGTCTGTTAATTTTACACTTGCCCAATAACTGAATAAATCCGATTCACTAAAGCTATACTCTAATCCTGCTAGTGCATCAATGACTAACTCTAATGTATCTTCGTCCAGAAAATCATCGACTACCACATGGGGAAATGGTGAGGAATCAATTTCTGAAATTCTATTTTTTTTTCTCATTTTCTCTCTTAATCCAGCCCATCATACCTTCTACTGAACCTAAATGGGTATTTCTCTGATGAATTCCATGCTTAATATCTGTAAGCTTTAAACCCTCTTGCTTTGAAAATAAAATATCTAGTATTTCCTTTGAGCTAAGGCTTTCGTAAACGCCCTTTTGTATAATTTTCATCCAAGTTTGGAACTCATTCAGTATTTGCTCGAAGACGCCTGAAGAAGATCTAGGGCCAAAATGAGTGTAATATATTTCTTTTAAATTTAATTCTGACATTGCAATAATACTTTGTAGAGCTAAATCATGTCGATAATATCCCGGCGTAACTGGAAATGCTTTGTCAATCTCCTTGTACCATAGACCTAATGAATCGCCTACAAAGGCTGAATTATTGTTTATCCATGTTATATGGTGAGGGGCATGGCCTGGTGTGTGTAAGGCCTTCAAAGTTGTTTTCCCTAACTTTGCCTCAAACCCATTTTCGGCTGAAATTATTCTGGATTCGGGAATTGGTAAGGGTTTATCATATAATTTTGCAACTTCTCCTAAGAAATCCAAGCTCCCTGACCACCACTTATCTATGTTTGAAACGTGACGTGCTGCTTTTGGATGAACAATAGCTTTAGCGTTTTCACAAACCTGCATTATNTGTCCTCCTCCTCCGAAATGATCTAAATGAATGTGTGTGGGGACAATAAAATCTATTTCAGATAATGCAATTCCTGCTTTGTTAATTCCCTCGACCAAGTTGCTGTGAGAACAAGCTGGACCTGTTTCAATTAAAGTGATTTTATCATCTAATAATATGTAAATAGTTATAAATTCTTGTTCACCATTTGGCTGTAAATCGAACCAAAGTAAATTGCTATTATGCTTATTTATCTCCATTGTAACAACACAACAATGAAAAGGGGTTTAAGTGGACCGACGGCCTTATAGCGGGCCGCTAACATGTATTAGTCCGTTGAGTCAATGAAATATATAATTGTGACCGGCGGAGTTCTTTCTGGAATAGGTAAAGGAATTACCTCGTCTTCTACTGGCCTACTACTGCAACGTGCAGGATACAAAGTGACTGCCGTGAAAATAGACCCATATTTGAATGTCGACGCTGGAACTATGAATCCATACGAGCATGGTGAAGTTTTTGTAATGACTGATGGTTCTGAGGTAGATTTAGACTTAGGAAATTATGAAAGATTCCTAAGTTGTAATCTAACAAAAGATCATAATATAACAACTGGAAAAGTCTTCAAAAACGTAATTGAAAAAGAAAGAAGAGGAAATTATCTAGGACAGACTGTTCAAATTATTCCGCATGTTGTTAGAGAAATTGTTGATGAGATACAGAATGCCTCGAAAAAGGCTGAAGCTGATATTTGTATGGTTGAGTTGGGAGGAACTGTAGGCGACATTGAATCTATGCCTTTCATGGAAGCCGTAAGGCTTTTGGGAAGATTGGAAGGAAAAGAAAATGTAATGGTCATACACACAACATTAGTACCTGTTGTCGGTGCAGTAGGTGAACAGAAGACAAAGCCCACTCAGCATTCAGTGAAAGAATTACAAGGATTAGGAATAAGACCTGATATCATCGTGGGAAGAAGTAGTACAAAATTAGAAGAGGATATTGCTACTAAAATAGCTTTTTTTGCAGATATTCCACGCGAATGTGTAATTTCAGCTCCCGATGCTAGATCTATCTATGATGTTCCTATGGTATTTCTAGAGCAAAAATTACCTACCTTGGTTGAAAAGCGCCTTGGTTTAAAACCAAAGAATCCAGATTTAACAAANTGGGAAGATTTTGCTGAACGCATCTCCAACGGCAGTCAAACAGTTGAAATTGCGTTAATTGGAAAATATACTGATTTAAAGGATTCATATATCTCNCACGAAGANTCATTGAGATACGCTGGAGCTTTACTTGATTGTAAAGTAAAGATAAGGTGGATTGAGGCTCCTGATTTAGAAGATAGTGGAAATACAGATGGTCTTGAAGGAGTTGATGGTGTATTAGTTCCAGGAGGATTTGGAAGTAGAGGATCTGAAGGGAAAATAATGAGTGCAAAATGGGCTCGAGAAAATAAAATTCCATACCTTGGCGTTTGCTTCGGGTTTCAACTAGCTACAGTAGAATTTGCTAGAAACGTTTTAGGATTGAAAGATGCAAATTCGTCCGAATTGGATCCTGATGGTAAAAATTCTGTAATTGATATTTTACCTGAACAAGAAGGAGTAAAAGACATGGGGGCAACNATGAGATTAGGCGATCATGAGGTCATNATATCTGGAGGNAAAGCTGAAGAATTATATGGAAGTAATACTATCTTTGAAAGGCATCGTCACAGGTATGAAATAAATCCCGAATACATATCTCAAATTGAAGAAAAAGGCATGAAATATACTGGAAGAGATAAAAGTGGGAGGCGAATGGAAATACTCGAACTCGAAGACCANCCGTATTTTATGGCTTCCCAATTTCATCCAGAGTTCAAATCCCGACCTGATAAGCCTTCACCGCTTCATTTGGGACTAGTTAGAGCTGCATTAGAACTGCAAAAGTAATCTAAATTTTAAAGGGCAAGCTTATTAACCTATTATTTCTGGGTAAAGTATGTCTGATGAAGATAAGAGTAACGATGAGTTTCCTGATTTTAAAGGAAAACCAGACGTAGAAGAGGATGGATTTACAACTTCTGAATTAGGAATTGGTATTGGATTTGTTTTATTAGCTGGAGGATTCATACTAGGACTTATCAGTTTATTAGCCCTTAACGGAGATTCAAATCAGGCTGATTTTAATAATAATTTGGAACAATTGTACCTTGGATATTTACTAATGTTTGTTGGAATATTAGTCACAACTGTTCTAGGTTTTGGTGGAATGTTTAAGAGAACATTATCATCTTTCATGTCGCAAAATTAGTTTAAAATTCTGTTGTTTTAGATAATTTAATTGTGATTACGCCATCACCTATCGTATAATCATAAACGAAAGTGTACTCTCCTGAATCTAATGAAGAAGAAGTCAAAGTAAAAGACAATGATATTCCTCTTGAAGCGAATAATGATTCAAAACTCTCGGATACCTGGGCAAAAGTATCACTAATTGCTACAGAGCCATCATCCTGAATTACTTGATGTTCAAGGGCTAAAGGGAAATTTTTCTCAATTATGCTAATTTGAGGAGTCAAATCATGTCTTTCACCTTGATGTGCGCCAAGATTAACAGAATGTGTGATTGTACTACTAACTGCAATTAGCGTAATGGACATTAGAAGACCTGAGACTAAAAGAAGTTGACCTTTACTGTTCATTAAGCCTCCCTGTATCCGTACCATAAGTGCAAGCTTAGATCCCAAATCTCGTTATCGCTCCATACTACTCTAAACGAAGTGCTTACCTCACCATCAGGGATTGCTCTATCTACAATTACTTCATTTTGAGAGCTATGTGTTGCCTCTAACCTGTAAGATATTGAAGACGGTAAACCCGAGTCAAGATATTGCTTTATTGCTGCGTTGTTGTCTGTAGCTAACCACCAAGATAAAGTTGATTTGTTATGCTCAGCTGAGATTTCAGCATTTGACGGTTCCCAATTATCCAATAATTCTAATATCTCCATTCCTGAAAAGTAAAGATCGTTTTGCTCAGAGTTATCTGCATCACTTGTAGGCAAAATATTTACTGCAACATTGACTGCTGAAGTAAATAATACACCCACCAATAAGACTTCGAGAACATGCATTTGTCCCTTGGTGTTTTTCATTAAAAAATCTCCTAAATTTGCGGAGTTATCATCGATGTGGTTATGCCTGCTAATTCAAAAATAAACCAGCCTAAGAATAATAAGAATGAAGCTCTCAAGAATGCTGAGTAAAGCCTTCCTGTTGACATGAATCCTGCTGCCAACCCCATTCCCATTCCTTGAATTATTAAACTGTAAAGGAAAACGGTTGATATCCAGACTTCATTCATTTCTCTAATTGTCAAATTACCAATCGACATTGAGCCAGAGCCACCTGTTGCTGCTGAAGAGTCTACAATAGCTGGAATAAAGGTAGAAGCTAAAACTAATATAATACCAAGGTAAACAAAAAATGAAGCATAAATAACTGTCACATAACTTCCTACTTCTTGCCTTCTCTCTGTTTCTAGAGCTTTGATCTCGCGGGCGTCGTACGAAGCTGCAAGTAAAATGTCTGAAATTTTACCTCCTGCTCTGTTTGCCTCATCTACCATTCTAACTGCACGAGTAACTATAGGAGAAGTTACCCTTTCTGTAAACATTTCTAGAACCTCACCAAAGGAAACTCCCCAAGAAATCTGTGAAGACATTTTATTAACTTCATCATTGAGATTACCATATTCTCCTTTAGCTAACGTTTGAATAGCTACTGTCATACTAAGACCACCTTTCCAATATTCTGCTAAATCTCTTAAGAAATCTGGGAATTTTTCTTCTACCCTAGCCCTAATTTGATCCCTGCGGTATCCATAAATTCCATATGGCAAGAATAATGAAATAAGGCCGAAAACAATGTAATCTATGGCTGAAATTTCAGGGAATGTACGGTACCAAGTGTTAGGCGTCATTTCATTTTCAATACCATCTACAAGAGGGTCTGAATCTACAGATTCATTTTTCTGTATGGCTAAGGGTAAGCCCAAGCCATACATTGCTTCAACACGATTTTGCTGACCTCCTGCTTCATTGTAAGTATTTCCAAAAGTAAAGGAAAACTGNCCGTCATTCATATCCCAAGGATTGTCAAATTGCTTATCTGCATCTGTGTCTACTACAAGAGTTTGTCCATCAGTTGTATTATTTATATTGGCAATCATGAAGAAAAATAGAGCAAATATTATAGAAAAAAAAGCAACAAAAGCTGGAGCCCAATCAGTTACTTTGTCNCTGACTGATAGCCACCTATTGACTCTNCTGTATTCCATCCATCTTCTCTTTACACCTGTACGTTGATCACGATAGATTTTCTTCTCAAGATTACCTTTAATTGACATTAATCTGTGGATACCTCCTGGCTTAAAGTGTAGAATAGACCTGAGAAAATTAATTGAATAACTGGAAAGCCCCCGAAAATTAACATATACATGTGTATCTCTTCAAGTTTCATTCCTGCACCGGAGACCCAGAAGGTAATAACTGCAATAATCATGGCAAATATAGGTAAAGCAACAGCCACCACAACGTAAGCTTCTGAGAATAGAGCCATCTGTTGCAAAACGTCTTTTACATGAACTCTGTTTTGTTGCGCATAATACTCTGAACGATTAAGGAAATATAATTTCAAATTTCCCCCGGAGGTCACCGTTCCTATAATTCCCTGAATAAATTCAGCAAATCTTTCTGAAGGTGTCCTTTCAACTGCTTCTTTCAAAGTTGTGACTAAGTCTCTTCCCATGAATTCCATGCTATGGTAAATCCAGGCAGCTTCATTGGAAATTTCACCATAAATATCCTTATTCCTTGCTAAGGATTTAAAGGTCATTGAAGGCGTAGCATTAGCTGCAGCCATTGCAGAAACATAACTTNCAGCGAAAGGAATCTGACGATCCATATTTGTTCCTCTGCTGCTTTCCAGCAAAGCTGGAGTCAAGAATTGAACTAAAGCAACTAGTGCTGGAAGTACAAAAACCAAAAGGCCAATGAGAGCATACTGAATTATATTTGAAACTGCAAAATTTTCTCCTTCTGGTTTTGTGGGATCTTGCATTGTTTCTAGCTGTGGAACTAAAACACCCACTATTACGAGAGAAAATGCTACACCACCTAAGAAAGTAAGAACCACTTGCATAGCTGAAGATGCAACATAATCTTCAGGAAGAAGAGGAATTCTTGCCTTAACTAATTGATTTTTTAGTTCTACTGAATCCTTCGTAACCATTCGGCCGAACCATCCTAATAAAACTCGGCTAAATGTTTCAAAGCCAGTTAAACCAACTAGAGCCATGAATGCCACCAACGTGGGTTAGCTGAACGCTGTACCCTATTTGCTAGCTTAGCTTTTAGACTGTTCAATGCTTTCGATGCGCGGTCTTCTTCTGATGAAATTGCCTTCTCTTTCTTATCTGAGGCTTCTAATTTAGAAATGTTAGTTTCTGCCTTAGATCTCTTATTCATTTCTGAACGAACATCTTTTAACATTCTCCTGCCTTCAACTTCATTTAATGATGATACATCACCTAAGCTTATTTGCTTAGCTAATGGCTTTAATTGCTTCAATGGAACATAGTATCCTTGGTCCTTTAACAAATCACTTTGCAACTTAGTCTCCACTTTTGCCCTTCTTTGTTCTTCTTTGGCAATTAAATTAGCTCTTTTAGTAGGATCATCTGTTTGTGAGATTTTAGCATCGCTCTTAGCTCGAGTTGCTTGCTCTTTAGCCTCACGTGTTTGGTATTTTTGTCTAACTTTTGGAGGGAAATCAGAAACATCTACTTCGGAATCATCTGAGCTAGATAAATCTAAATTCCTTTCTTCAACTTTACGTCTGCGCTTTTTACCGCCAACTTGCATATCTTCGTAAACTTGTCTCATTACATCCTCTGGGTGGACGTAGTATTCTGCGACAACTCTAGCAAAGTCTTTGTAGTCTCTAATGCCTTTCTTTAGACACCATTCAATAACTAATTGTCTTCGTTTAGTTTCATCCATAATCTCAACACGGTTGAGATTGGCCTTCATCATTATCTTCTCAAATATGTAGGATTTACCTGTAAAAACAAACTCATCTACTGTATTATCCCATCTGAAAGCTTCATTTGTTAATAACTCATGAGAGTGAGGATCTATACCTATTATTTCAATTATCCCTTTATTTCTCCTGACACGTTTTCCACCAACTCTAGTTTGAATCTGAATAGAAATACCATCCAGTGCAGGAATTAAAACTCTTGGAATCTCAATTGGCTTATTTTCCAAACGGTGGACTAAACTCTGAATTGAATCTGCGTGGAATGTAGAATATGTTGTGTGACCTGTTGCCATTGCCTGGAAAAGAACATATGCTTCAGCACCTCTAATTTCACCCACGATAATGTATTCCGGACGTTCCCTCAAAGCTGCTCTTAACAAATCATACATGTCAACTTCACCGGCTGCTTTTTCGCCACTTCCTGCTGATTCTCCTCCGAAACCTTGTCTGGTACAACCTGGAATCCAATTAGGATGTGGCAANTTTAACTCACGAGTTTCTTCGATACTAACTATTTTATGTTGCCATGGAAGGAAAAGTGAACAAGCATTCAGAGAAGTAGTTTTACCAGATGCNGTACCTCCTACAAACANCATAGACATTCCATATTGCATNGCTAACCAGAAAAATGCAATTTGCATCGATGAAAACGTCTTAAATTCAAGTAAGTCAACGGGCGTAAAAGGTTCATCTCTGAAACGCCGAATAGTAAATGTCGAACCTTTGGTAGATACTTCTCTACCTAGCGTCATGACTATACGTGAACCATCCATTAAGGTTGCATCAAGAAGTGGCTCTGCAATGGAAATATGCTTTCCACAGCGTTGAGCCATACGAATGATATATTGCTCTAGCTCTAACTCATCTTCCCACATTACATTTGTTCTTAACGATTCGAAACGTCTGTGATAAACAAAGATTTCGACACCTGGTCCATCACAAGAAACATCTTCAATGTTAGGGTCTTGCATCATAGTATCAATTTTACCATAACCAATCAAATCCCTCTCGATGTAATAATGAATTTTATCACGGTTACTCTTACGTGATTTTAGTCTGTAACTATCTAATATATCGTCAACTGCTTGTTTTAGAAATTCTTCTTGAGTTTCGTCAAGAGTTTCTCTTTCGATGTTTAAGGCTCTTTGAAGAACATCTTTGATTACTTGCAAGTCTTCCTTTTCTTGCTTAGTTTTCTTAGGCTCAACGACATAATAAAATCTTGAGTAATCTCTCTTGTCAAATAAAACTCTAACATATGAAAAAGGTGGCCTAACTGGATAAGTGTCTAACTCTTCAAAGTCTTCGCCGATCTCAATATCATCCATAACTAAGTCATGAATGACACCATCTTTCTCAGCTGCTTTACGCTTTTTAGCTTCAGCTTTTCTCTGCTTGTTTAATTTACGGCGCTCTCTCCAAGAAAGCTTTGATTCATCAATTTGTTCCTCTTCTTCACCAATTAATCCGGAAGCCCCATCTAATGTCTCTTTTGCAGCACTCATCTTATCATCCTGAGGTTAATTTGACAACCTTTAGATTAACATCATAGGATATGACTATATAAGAAGTCGTTGACTTNAGGGAAGCTGTATTTGGNGTTTCAATTGACACTGCNGGAGTNAAAGGAAAAGTAACCTCAAATGAGCCNCCTCTNGGNTGAATTGTAGTAACTTTTANCCCTGTAGTTGAACCNGTGACTTTATACTGAATTCCATGATTAATAGCCTCAATTCCNGTATCNAAAACCATTACNGGAGTAGAACCNGGATATTCNCTNATTGTGTTNAGNAAATCTTCGANTGCTAACTGNAAATAAAGTGCTAANTGCTCNGCTTCTTCTTGTGCTGTGTTNGATACGCTACCATTTAGCATNGTNCTGGATGTGAGCATCATTGAAGACAAAATTAAAACTGANATCAATGCAGTGTAAACATACCCAATTAACTGGGAAGCACCAGAATCATCTGAGGTTAAATGTAACATGAATCGTCCTCTCCAGAATCCTAAAGTCAAATGCAGTATCTTGTTTGTAAATTATATCTTCCTCAAAACCCATGTTAGCTGCAGCTGTTGATTGTGTACTGGAAATTGAATATGTTTCAGGGCCAAAACTCCAATAAGTTGAATAATAATTTTTCAAGGCTGTTGAACTATCGCCAGTGAAGCCCATTCTAACGCTGTAAACTTCAAAAGAAGAATCTTTGCCTCCTTGATTACGAGCTTCGAAATTATAGTTGCCACCCGTCAAAGATTTAGCTCCTGTTGTCATGTTGTAATCAGTTTGGTATAAAACCAAGGAATCGTAGGAATCTGCTGTACTGATAGAACGAATAATTGGCTTGGAACTTACAAAAAATAAACCACCTGGCTCTCGAGTGACAATTCCGCCGTTAAAGAGACGCATTTTGTAAACTCCCGAAACTGATGAATATTTGTAGGAAAGCGAATCAACCCCGTATACAAAAAAACCTCCTACAACTGTGCTGTTCTCTGTGCTGGAATAAGCTGCAGTAGTTCCATAAACTAATGCCGGGAAACCTGATACAATGTGAGCTGAAGATTCTCCTTCCCAAGTTGTTCCATTTGGATAAGAGATTGTAATGTCAAAATTTTCTATAACTCCCTTATTATCGATAATAGCAAAAGAAGTTGCCTCATTTTTTATACCTAAAATCTCAAAAGATGACCAAGTTGTAGTTTCGTAGTAATATCTAATTTCATCCAAATTTTCCCTGTGTACAAAAGTTCCAGCACTAAACGAAACCGTCGATGAACGAGAACTTCCTTCACCTTGAATTATAACTTGATCTAAATCTGCATCAAAATTTAAAAAATTATTTTGAGCTGAAGTGTAAATCGCATAAGCTTCGCTTTCTTGGATTTGAGGAATGCCCCAAGCAAGCATAGTTCCAGTAATTGAAACCATAATTGCCAATATTAAAACTGTACCAATAATTGGACTTATGGCATCTTCTGATTCGCTAAGAGAAAGCTGACGCTGCACAGAGAGCTAACATAGGGGGTTCTAAAAAATGATTGCTTGATAAAATTAATTTTCTTCAAGCCATTTTTCTGCATCTATTGCAGCCATACATCCCATTCCTGCGGCAGTAATTGCTTGACGGTACCGCGTGTCTACTACATCTCCTGCAGCNAAAATTCCTGGAACGTTAGTCATAGTGTTTTCATTGGGAACTATGTAACCATGATCNTCNAGTTCAATTTGATTATCTAGAAAACTTGTCATAGGTTTATGGCCTATTGCAATGAAAGCACCGTCGCATTTGAACATCTCTTCATCATTATTAATTGTGTCTTGAANAATTACACCTTCGAATTTACCTTGCTCACCTACCCATTCCTTAACAACTTTGTTTAATTTCCAGCCAATTTTATCATTTGCACGNGCCCTATCTGCCATAATTTGAGAAGCCCTTAATTCTTCCCTTCTGTTGACTATTGTTACTTTACTACAGAACCTTGTGAGAAATGTAGCCTCTTCCATTGCTGAATCNCCACCACCTACAACTATGACTTCCTTATCTCTAAAAAAAGCTCCATCGCATGTTGCGCATGTAGAAATTCCTTGACCTTTATGTTTGTCTTCATTAGCTGCATCTANCCAAATTGCCTCAGCACCAGTCGTAATTATTATTGATTTAGCNAAAAATTGCTCTTTNCCAACATTTACCTTNAATGGACGNGAGCTTGNATCNATNGANTCNACATTTTTATCAATAATTTCNCATCCAAAGCGTGCTGCTTGNGCNCTTAACTCCATCATCATTTCAGGACCTCCTATTCCNTTTGGNTANCCNGGGAAATTNTCGATATCGCTTGTCAACATNAGTTGTCCNCCACTTGCAAAACCTGCNAATAATTTAGGTTTNAGCATTGCTCTTCCNGTGTACAAGCCTGCAGTNTANCCTGCTGGACCTGAACCAATGATAATTACTTCTTCAATTGTTGACATCAAAATCATATGAAGAACACTGCTAAAATAGATATGCTACTTNTCTAAAATAATCGGGCTGATAAAATAAAACCAGTATGTCCTAGAATATTCGTATTTGGACGAAGTGCTTCTGATTTGGATTGCCATGTTCTATGCATAATTTCGCTAATTTCGATTTCAGCCCAGCCATTCAGTGAGGAGAGCAAATTTTCAACTTGATTTGTGGTTGGAATGTAACATAATAATTTTCCTCCCAAAACTAATGATTCTTTAGCCCAGTTAACTAATTTGTGAGGCTCTGGCAAATCTAAAACTATTGAATTACATTCAATACGTGGAGAGTCTTCATTTAGCTCCTCATTACGTAGATCTACTTGATCAGAAAAAGGACTTAACTGAAGGTTTCTCTTTACTATATCGTGATGTTTCTCACTTTTCTCAAAAGTGATAACTTTGCCTTCAGGGTATGCTGCCTGAGCCAATGCCGTAGTAAGTGCACCTGAACCGCCTCCCGCCTCAATAATAGTATCGCCTGATTTAAAATCTAAATTGTGAATGATCCAAGCAATATCCTTTGAGGATATTATTTGGGGCCCTCTTACTAAATTTTTTTGAATATCAGATAAGCTATGTGGAATTAGTTTTGCTTCTTTCTCGAAAAAATTAAAATAAACATTCTTTTTTTGCTTCTTGAGAAATTCTGAAGGAAAATTACCAAAATTTTTTATCTCAATTGTATTGGAATCTAAGTTAACTAAGTGTGAAGTATTATCTATTACTAGCAGGCACCAATCGGCCATTAATTTGTGATTATCCTACTAGCAGCTTAGCATCAGATAACGAATACTTCCAATCTTCAGATAGCACTTTATTGGATCGATAATATTTCACTAATCGAAGAATTTTAGCTTCTGTTAACCTTAAAGAACGAGTATTATGGATATCATTCTTATTTAATTTTAAGTGCTCTCCTAAGCGAACTGCTTTTCTCATAAGATTTGTTAAATCTTCTGGAAGAGAGGGAGA
>PBPR01000019.1 GCA_002724775.1 Methanobacteriota archaeon | reverse complement strand
CTGCCTTAGAGGATATAATTAAATTCATAGGCCTTCAACAAGACCTACTCTTACGTTTCTCTCTTTAGCTACTTGCTTAGCGCGTGAGTATCCTGCGTCTACGTGCCTCATAACTCCGGTTCCAGGATCTGTAGTCAAAACCCTTGCCAATCTTTCGCTAGCTTCTTTAGTTCCATCCGCAACGACAACCATTCCTGAGTGTAGGGAGTATCCCATTCCAACACCGCCCCCGTGATGAAAGCTAACCCACGACGCACCAGATGCCGTATTCAATAATGCATTCAGAATTGGCCAGTCAGCTACAGCGTCACTGCCATCTTTCATACCCTCAGTTTCTCTGTTTGGAGAAGCTACGGATCCAGAATCTAGATGATCTCTTCCAATCACAAGGGGTGCCTTTACTTTTCCAGACTTTACTAACTCATTAAACGCAAGTCCGGCTTTTTTTCTTTCTCCATAGCCAAGCCAGCAAATTCTGGCAGGTAATCCTTGAAAGCTAACTCTTTTTTGGGCCATTTCAACCCATTTTGCGAGGGCTTTATCTTCAGGGAATAATTCTAGCATAACTTTATCAGTTTCCAAAATATCATTTGGATCTCCAGATAAAGCAGCCCACCGAAATGGCCCTTTTCCCTCACAAAATAAAGGTCTTATGTAAGCAGGGACGAAACCAGGAAAGTCAAAAGCATCCTTTACTCCAGCTTCTTTAGCTCTTTCTCGCAAATTGTTTCCATAGTCAAAAGTATGAGCTCCTCTATCTTTTAATTTTAACATGTGCTTAACATGTGTTCCCATACTTTCATAACTTAATTTAATGTATTTATCAGGGTCCTGCTCTCTCAACTTATCAGCTTCTGTATTGGTTAATCTATGTGGGATGTAGCCTACTAGAGGGTCATGTGCGGAGGTTTGATCGGTAAGTAAATCAGGGGTTACATTTCTTTCGATTAGTCTATCTAATAAGTCAATGATGTTTGCTTTAACTGCCATCGATTTTGCTATGTTATTTTCTTTCCACTCAATGGCGGTGTCAATTGCATAATCAATGTCATCAGTCATTTCGTCACAATATTTAGTATCTATTCGTTTTTGAATTCTTTCTTCATCCATCTCAGCAGCCAGAAATGTTCCTCCATTCATCGTAGCTGCAAGTGGTTGAGCGCCACCCATTCCACCTAACCCACCTGTAACGACTAGCTTACCTTCCAAACTACCTTCAAAATGCTGCCTTGCAGCTTCTGCAAATGTTTCAAAAGTTCCTTGAAGTATTCCTTGAGAACCGATGTAAATCCAAGAGCCTGCAGTCATTTGTCCATACATCATAAGTCCTTCTTTCTCAAGTTTGTCAAAATGCTCCCAATTAGCCCAATTTCCGACTAGATTTGAATTTGCGATTAAAACTCTTGGTGCGTTTGTATGTGTTTTAAAAATTCCAACAGGTTTCCCACTCTGCACAAGAAGCGTTTCATCATCTTCTAAATCTTGTAAAGATTTTATGATAGCATCGTAGCAGTCAGAGTTCCTTGCAGCTTTTCCTCTACCTCCATAAACAATTAAGTCCTCGGGTCGCTCAGCGACCTCAGGATCTAAATTATTCATTAGCATCCTTAAAGCAGCTTCTTGAAGCCATCCTTTACAACTAATTTCGTTTCCGTGTGGGGCCTTAACCATGAAGTATACTGGAACCCCCTCTAAATTAAATATATTTCTACGAATATTTTAAAAAAACCCAGTTAGATTACCTTGAGCTGCTCCCGGCGGGCCCCCTCCCACCTCCCAACCTGTCGGTTGAGCGGCAACATTTTTAAATTCGTTTTTGGTATAACTAATATTGTGGACCATCTTTCATATACAAACTACATACGCTGCTCATGTGGTTATATTGGAGAATCCATAGAGGCTAGACAACATCGTGAATGTCCTCAATGCCATTCAGTTGTAGAAGCTTGTTGTGAGGGAAATAATTGTAACTAATTTGTTTTTCCAGTTAGTTTTCTCCAAATCCATTTTAGAGGGTCATAGTACTCATCTGCTACTCTCTCCTTAAGAGGAATCACAGCGTTGTCGGTAATAGCAATATTTTCAGGGCATACTTCTGTACAACACTTTGTGATGTTACACAGACCAATTCCATTCTCATTTTTTATTGTCTCTAGTCTGTCACCTTGGTCTAAGGGGTGCATTTCAAGCATAGCATTTCTAACTAAAAATCTTGGACCTGCATATTCGGCTTTCATGTCACTGTCGCGTAGAACGTGGCACGTATCTTGGCATAGAAAGCATTCGATACATTTTCGAAATTCTTGAACCCTATCTACATCTTCTTGCAACATTCTTGGATCATCAGTATCAGGGTGTTGGTAAGGTAGAATTTTCTTATTAACTTCATAATTCCAAGATACATCAGTTACTAAATCTTTAACCACAGGAAAAGCTTTCATTGGCTTGATTACTAGCGGTTCNGAGGGGTCATAGTCTGACATTCGNGTCATACACATAAGACTTGGAACTCCATTAACTTCNGCAGAGCATGANCCACATTTCCCGGCCTTACAGTTCCATCTTACCGCNAAATCTGGNGCATCATTTGCTTGAATTTCATGAATTGCATCTAAAACTACCATTCCGGGTCCACTTTCCATTTCAAATTCATGCATGAAGTAATCTTCATCTTCACCTCTTTGAATAATAACTTTTCTTTTCACACAGCCTCCTTCAAAACATATTCATGCAAGTCATTTGGCATAGTTTTCTTATCAGATTTAACAATATTTAAGCCATCCGGACCTTTTCGAATGATGATATTCAAAGACCCTAATTCGTTATCATATTCAGGGTAGTCTAGTCTAGTATGACCTCCACGGCTCTCCCGCCTCTCNTTAGCCGCCTCAGCTATGGCTAGTGAAGTAATTAGCATATTTTTCAAATCAAGACACAAGTGCCAGCTTGGATTATAAGACCGGTCACCTGTTGCCTTGGCGTTTTCGGCTCTCTCAATCAAATCTTTCAACTTTTCAATACCTTCATTCAAAGATTCTTCTTCTCTCACAATTCCAGCGTGCATTTCCATAATATCTTGTAATTCTTGATGTAAATGATAGGGATTTTCAGATTTTGTCTCTGAAAAACAATCAAGAATTGCGTTCGCAGTTTTTTTAATTTTACCTTTNCTGACCGATATTTCCTCGGTGCTGAGTGCAAAATTTGCAGCAGATCTACCAGCTATGTTTCCGAAAACTAGCAAATCAGATAGTGAATTACCGCCCAAACGATTAGCACCATGAAGTCCTGCAGCAGCTTCTCCTGCTGCATACATTCCTTTTAGACTCGAAGCGCCAGTTTCAGCATCAACAGTTATGCCTCCCATCATATAATGAGTTGTCGGTCCAACTTCCATGGGTTCTTTAGTAATATCTAAGTCACCAAGTTCTTTGAATTGATGGTACATTGAAGGTAATTTTTTCTTAATGTAGTCAGCATCACGTCTATTAGCAATATCTAAGAATGCACCACCGTGTGGACTACCTCTTCCTTCTTTGACCTCTTTCATAATTGCTTTAGCAACGACATCTCTTGTAAGCAATTCAGGAGGTCGCATTGCACCCTCTTTCCCTTCTAACCAGTCATTAGCTTCTTTTTCATCCTTAGCAGTTTCAGCGGCAAATGCTTCAGGGATGTAATTAAACATAAATCGTTCACCTTTATTATTCAACAAGACTCCGCCTTCTCCTCTTACTCCTTCAGTCACCAACGTTCCTTTGACGCTTGGCGGCCATACCATTCCTGTAGGGTGAAATTGTATGAATTCCATATCTTGCAAATCAGCACCTGCCAAGTAGGCTAGAGAGTGTCCATCTCCAGTATATTCCCATGAATTTGAGGTAACTCTGTAGGCTTTTCCAATGCCTCCCGTTGCTACAACTATGGCCTTGGCGTGTATTGCAACCAATTCCCCATTATTACGGTAGTATGCAAGAGCTCCAACAGCTTGATTGTTCTCTGTAATGATATTTGCAACAGTACATTCCATAAAAATATCTATATTTTCTTGATGAATTACCCTATCTTGAACAGTTCGTATGATTTCTAATCCTGTTCGGTCGCCGACATGAGCTAATCTTGGATATCTATGTCCTCCGAAATTTCTTTGGTTAATCTTTCCGTCTTTTGTACGATCAAAAACAGCCCCCCATCTTTCGAGTTCTAGGATTCTTTCAGGAGCTTGTTCAGCATGTATTTTTGCCATTTTCCAATTATTTAGATGCTTTCCACCTTTAATTGTATCTCTAAAATGAACTTTCCAATTATCTCTTTCATCAGCGTTTCCTAAAGCTGCAGCGGCTCCACCTTCAGCCATTACTGTGTGAGCCTTTCCAAGCAAAGACTTTGATACAAGACAAACATTAGCACCTTCATCAGAAGCCGCGATTGCAGCCCTCATTCCTGCAGCTCCAGCCCCGATTACAAGAACGTCATATTTTTTCTCTTGAATATCTTCCATTAGAGCACCCACTGAAATATTTCGTTATTTCCCAAAAGTCCTAAATAAATTCTAATGTAGAAATCAGCAATCATAATTGTAACCAATGAGATCCAGAAGTACAATCCGTGGTGACGATTAAGAGAATTAATCCACGAGTTTCCAGTCCTCTTAACGTAATTAGTACATGAAATACAGTCAACATTGCCTCCGACTAAGTTTCTAAGGGAATGACATGATGAAACATACAATGTTAAGAATAAAGCATCAACGGTCAAAATAAAGCTTCCAAATCCAAATCCTAGACTATCACCAAAAATATATGATTCAAATGCGTGGTACCAATGCAGTATTGCTAAAATGATAGCTAGATAAAGAAAATACCTGTGCGAGTTCATTATTATGAAAGGCAGTGCATTTTCTCCATTGTAAGATTTTANTGGTTTGTCAACAGCACATCCTGCAGGATTTGCTAAGAGNGATCTGTAGAATACTCTTCGACCGTAATAGCACGTGCCTCGAAATCCTAGTGGCGCCCATATGAAAAGCAAAGTGGCAGGGAGAGGCCATGCGCTAAGNAAATCAGAGGGNATAGCNTTCGGACCNGGCGAAGANATAGGACTAACATAGTGAGCTCCATTTTCANTATAGTANATGAAGTCGTTTTCATAATCNCCAATAGCNCCGTGCTCTAGTAAAAGAACTGCAATTGTATAAACTCCAAAAAGAATTAAAATACTACCCATGACTAGGGGTTGAATCCACCATCTATCGGTACGGAATGTTGCGAAAAACCCTTTTTTTTCCACGGGAACAAAACAGGGTGGTATGTCTAGTGCGTCAGTACTCAATAACTATACACTGGCGAATGGGTATTTTTAATATATCATCAAGTGCCAATAACTATTTTACCCAATGTATTACTAGTTTAATATGAAATTACCTTTCATGATATCATTGATGTTTGTAACACTGTCGTTCATGGGATGTCTGGGCCCTGAAGACAAGAGAACGGTAATTGATGAAGAGCAAATGGAAGTAACAAGACTAATTGTTTCTGAGGAACAATTAAGTCAATTTCCGTTTTCTGATAATCCTATTCGTAATTTTACAGTAATGACTCCAAACGGGGAAACTGAAAGGTTATGGGCAGTTTATGGAACTGAANTAGCTGAGGACCACAATTATGGTGGAAATTGNTGTGAACATTATATTACTACAGANCAAGACGGTGTTATCTACAATTTAGGTGGAGAGTGGCCATGGTGGAGCACAGATAGAGGATTGACTTGGGATGAATATGTACCTCCTGCGTTTAACACGGATTTAGGTTGTGAGGAGGGGCAATTAGATCCAACATTTGATCCAGGACTTGGAGAAGGCTCAATAATTCAGGCACCCAATGGAGANATACTTGCAATGACTTGGTTTCCATATCCTAGTTTTGATGGTGCTGATCAGTTTTACGCAATTCTTGGTAAAAAAACATCTCCAGATCAAATTGAATGGCAGTGGTGTTGGAACACTTTTGACAAAGAGCCGTTCTATGATAGATCTTGGCAAGTTCCGGTAGTGGGACCTATAAATCCACCTGCGGAGCATTCAACAAATTTATGTTCGTCAAACTGTCCTTGGGCAAGTATGGTTGTTTCAAATTTTTGGAGTTATAATGAACAAGGTTATCAAATCAGTGTTGACGGCCTAAATTATCGCCCCTTAGATATTCCAGATAGTGCATCAAATGAATGTAATGCTGAATACGCCCGATGCGGGCAAGATCTTGAGTTTGATTTATTTTTCGAGGATTTAGGCCCAGAATGGGATTTTATGCAGCCACACAGGGAGATGAGAGCTTCTCCAATTCCAACAGGTGGACTTTTATTTCCAAGATGGTTTAGTGATGGAAGTAACCTATTTCTTGATACTGAGCTTGTATGGCATAAGCATAATCTGCCAAATGGCTTACTTCTACCTTCTAGAAATTTAGTGATTGACAGCTCTGGAGCACTGCATAGCGTCTCATGTAATATTCCAGACCCCAGTGCAAAAGGATGTGACGGATCATTTAATTTAACACATAGCGTAAGTTTTGATGGTGGTTATAATTGGACAGAATACACTCACGGATGGTCAGGTGCAGCTGCAGTATCGGACAATACTTTTGAATGGGATTTTCAAGCTGACGGTAATTTGGATTTAGCAGTTATCTCTATGAGAGTTCAAAGTTCTAACTTTACAGGTGATGGAAGCGCGAGTGATGTAGATTTAGTCTTTCATATTCGGGATTACAGCGAAAGTNTGGAAGCCGATTCTTTAACCATTATAGGCCTTGGTGATCTTGATTCAACTTCAGGCGCAGGTAATGATATAAGATTTGATTTTGCTTCGATGGCAATATTGCCTGATGGCGGTGTTGTGGTAGCATATCATGACAGTACAGATCCAAATGAAGACCCTATGTTTGCAATTGAATTAGAATTACCGGAAGATTACTTTTATTTTACGCAGAATTAAGTAAAGATTTTATTTCTTTGGCCCTATTCCGAAGAGTTACCTCAGAAGTTCCCAGTGTTTTAGCTATTTCTAGTTGACTTCTTCTNACTTTTGTTTCTTTACATGCGAGGTAAATTGAAGCTCCAAGAAGTGCAATGGGNGAAATTCCCTGCCTATAATCACTATCTTCAACAAATCTTATTATTTCTTTAGCTTCAGTCTCAACATTTTTAGGTAGAGCTAATTTCTTGGTAAATTTAGGTAGAAAATTTATACTGCTAGAAATATTAATTTTTAATTTTAGTTTTCGTTTTATCAAGCGATGTANCTTACTCAACTCGTTTCTGTTNAAACTACAAAGATTTGATATTTCATCTAAGGTTATTGGTAGATTATTCATTCTACATGCTGTGAAAACGGAAGCCGCAGCTACTTTTTGGGTACTTCTTCCTCTAACTATTCCCCTTTTCGAGGAGCTNGAAAAAATCTCTAATCCAGACTCGATAATTTTATTTTCCAGCTTTAACATTTCGCCAATTCGATTTATTTCTTCTGAAGCCAAAAGTATATTTTTACCTAGTGAAACATTAGTTCTTACTTCAGTCTGCCATTTTAGAACCGCATTAGATCTATTTTTCACCTCAATGACCTTTGCCTTTTCTTTAGCTGATTCCGCAGGNTTGTATTTCATCCACTGAGGGCCAGAATCAAAAATTAAGTTACATGCTTCACAAGACATAATGCCATCGCCCTCTGAAATTATGTTTTCGTTATCACAATCAGGGCATTTCATTTTTTGTAAACCTCNCTACCGATAATTTTTGTTATACGCATTCCTTTGTTCGGAGCAATTGCTAAGTACGGTTCACTAACAGGTCCGAAAATATTGACTACTCTTCCGATTATTCTTTTCTCTGAATCATAGATTTTAGTGTTTTTTGGCACTTTACTTTTTGTATTCACAATAGCAAGATTGCGTGAATTCAAATGTGAAACTTTGCCAACACACTTCATTCTTGNGNTTTTTTGAACTTCTATATAAAGTTTATGTTTTTTTTAAACTAAAGNAATTCTTCCCAAAAGAAATTGTNACTTCTTGATAATTCGTATTTTTTCCTCATATTTCTTTCGTTTTTGACTTTTTCAATAACTATGTTTTCGTATTCAATATNATTCAGTGTTAAAAATTCAGCTTTGGCCATTGTAAACTCTATTTTTTCACCATTTAATGCCTTTTTAATATCAATAATTTCTCTTCTTCCATGTGTNACATCTGTCGCAGCACCTATCATTTTCCGTACTTGATGCCAAAGAAATGAGATTCCTTTAATTTCACAAATTAAAATATTACCTTTAGAAATTATATCAATTGAGTTAATTTTTCTTCTCGTGTCCACAGAATCCTTTTCTAGTATTCTTGCAAAATTCTTAAAATCATGTTTACCAACAAATAATTGTATCGCTTTATTGAACAATTCTTTATTTTNTTCATTAAATAGATAATATTTATATTTTCTTTCTATGGCAATTCTAGGATTGAAACTAAGTTCTACATCAGTAAATCCAGTAACCCATATTGGNTAAGNATCTAGTTTTTCAATTAAATCACCAATATAGTCTTTACATGTTTTATTTGAAGTGGTAGTTATTATGTTACATGTGGCATTCACACCTTTGTCCGTTCGACTTGCAAAAAATGGACTTGTAGCGCCTAATTCAATAAGAATTTTTTTGATTACGCCTTCAACAGTTACAACATTGGGTTGAATTTGAGATCCATGGAACTTGCTTCCGTGGTATGCTATTCTGAAAAGGTTGGCATATTTNTTCATTACCTAAATTATTTCTTCTAAAGTATCTCCAAGTTTAGCTGGGTTATCTGTTACTCGTATACCTGCTTTCTCCATTGCCATCATTTTCTCTCTAGCAGTTCCTTTTCCCCCGGAGATAATTGCACCAGCGTGGCCCATTCTTTTTCCNGGAGGTGCAGTTCTACCTGCAATAAATCCAACTATCGGTTTTGTCACATATTCCTTGACATACTCAGCTGCCAGTTCTTCAGCAGTTCCTCCTATTTCACCAATCATAATCATTGATTTTGTTTGCGAATCATTTTCAAATGCNTCTAGACAATCAATGAAGTTCGTTCCNTTCACAGGATCTCCTCCAATGCCCACACAAGTNGANTGACCTAAACCTTTCTCNGTGACTTGATTTACAGCTTCATATGTTAACGTACCTGATCGCGATATTATCCCAACATCTCCCTTTCTGTGGATATGGCCTGGCATAATTCCTACCTTACTTACGCCTGGAGTTATCAAGCCCGGACAATTAGGACCTATAAGACGAGTTTCAATTGGCTCTAGATACTTCTTAACTTTTACCATGTCTAGTGCAGGAATTCCTTCAGTTATTGCCACAATTAGTTCAATTCCAGCATCTGCAGATTCCATTATTGCATCGGCAGCGAATGGTGGTGGGACAAACACACAAGAAACATTAGCACCATTGTCGACAGCTTCGTTCACNGTATTCCAAATAGGNACACCNAGAGTTTCTTGTCCACCTTTACCAGGAGTAACTCCTCCTAGAACTTTAGTTCCATAGTCCAGCATCTGTTCAGTGTGAAATTGTCCGTTTTTACCAGTTATACCTTGAACAATGACTTTACTTTTTGAATCTAACCAAATACTCATTGTTTNCCTCCAACAGCNGTTACGGATTTNCTTGCCCCNCTNTCCATGTCATCAGCAGTAATCAAGTCTAGNCCAGACTCAGATAGCATCTTCTTTCCTAAGTCTACATTGGTACCAGCTAATCGAACAANCAGAGGAACACCTATTTCGATTTCTTTCGCTGCAGTGATTATACCCTCAGCAATGAAGTCACATCGCATTATNCCACCGAATATGTTAACAAAAATAGCTTTAACTTCTGGATCTGATAGAATTATTCTAAATCCTTCAGCAACTTGTTCAGCGCTTGCACCACCACCAACATCTAAGAAATTTGCAGGTTCTCCACCGTGTAATTTTATGATATCCATGGTNGACATAGCCAAACCAGCNCCATTTACCATGCAACCGATTTCTCCATCTAATTTGATGTAGTTTAGTCCAGCTTTTGTGGCTTGTGATTCAAGAGGTTCCTCTTCGTCCAAATCTCTTAATTCTTCTATGTTCGCGTGTCTGAAAAGAGCGGAACTATCAAAATTAATTTTAGCATCAAGAGCTATTATGTCATCTTCAGATGTTACTACTAGTGGATTAATTTCAACGATTGAGCAATCAAGTTTCATGAATAATTCATAGAGACTTATAATAAATTTGCAACAAGAGTTAACCTGTTTTCCTTTTAGCCCTAAGCCAAACGCTATCTTCCTTGCTTGCCAGTTTCCTATTCCGGTAACAGGATCAGCATGTACTTTCAAAATTTTTTCGGGCTCTTTGATTGCAATTTCCTCGATTTCTACTCCGCCCTCTGTAGATGCCATTACGACAGGTAAATCTCTTTCTCTGTCAAGTACTATTCCAAGATAGAGTTCTTTTGATATATCGCATCCTTCTTCAACATAAACTTTCCTAACCATTACACCATCTGAGGTTGTTTGTGGAGTTACTAGATTTGAACCAATTAGCTTGTCAGCAGCCTCGTAAACTTCATCAGTAGTTTTACATAGAATTATTCCACCCCCCTTACCTCTGCCCCCTGCATGTACTTGTGCTTTTACAACCCATATATTTCCTCCTAAAGTTTTGCATGCTTCGGCAGCTTCACTAGCATTTGTCGCAACGACACCTTGCAAAGTTTCAACATTATATTCTTTGAAAAGCTGTTTTGCTTGATACTCATGAATGTTCATATCCATTACACACAGATTGGGGTTTAATACTCTAAGCCATAATTTTTGTTATGTAAACATTTAAATAGAACTCAATCTGGCGCCAGTAGTAGGTTAATTATGGCAAAGAAAAATCCAGCACATATGTTTCGCGGAAAGAAGCGAGCTTACACTCGTAAGGAGTATATTGGAGGTGTTCCAGCTAGCCGTATCACACAATTCGATGTTGGAGATAAGATCGCAGATTTTTCAGTAGAAGTTACGCTATCAGCTAAAGAAGAATGTTTAGTAAGACACAATGCACTAGAGTCTGCCAGAGTTACTGCCAATCGTTACATTCAAACACATGCAGGACGAGACGGTTATCACCTCAAAGTCCGTACTTACCCTCACCATGTTTTAAGGCACAATAAGATAGCTCAAGGAGCTGGTGCTGACCGTGTTTCAATGGGTATGAGGAAATCATTTGGAAGAACTGTAGGTACTGCAGCCCGAGTTAAATCAGGTCAAAAACTAATTACACTTAGAACGTCAGATGAATTTGCTTCCCAAGCGAAAGAAGCATTACGTAAGTCTTCTCATAAACTTCCAACACCTTGTAATATCGTGGTGAACCAAAAATAATGGCAGAGTTAGTTAAAAAGTTAAAATTACCTAAACCAGATGGTTTTCTTTATTTTGTAGAAGATGATTGTTCTGTATGGAAGCATAAAGGCGGTCACAAAGAGCTTATTTCAAAAGGTTCAAATAAAAGAGAAAAAGGATATCTTTATTTCATTGATGTGAACGGAGATTTGGCCCGTAGGATTAATCCTCAGGAAAGGGATGAAGAAACCAAAAAATTATTCAAACCAGGTACTCAGACGGTAGAGTGATTACCAAAATTTCCACCAAGCTTTTTGTTTATTAGTTAAATCATATTTCATTTTTTTTGCTATTTCTGGGTTTCCTTCAGACATGGCTTTCATTACGGCCATATCTAGGCTACGATATGCTATCTTGCCAGCAGCATTAATTCCCATTAGTTTTTGAATTATTTGGGTAGGTATTGAGCTCACTAAATTGAGTCTTTCATGATCAAATTCAATATTTGCTTTAGCTTCAATATTTTCGCCAGTTACACTTGAGAGTAGGCTTGACAAATCGGTTTCATTATCTTTATCTTTTTCTCTGAACCACATGGCGAATCCTGACAAAAAGACAAACTCACTAATTATCCATTCTGATAAATTTCGAGTCTCAAAATCTCGTTTAACTTTTTCGCCCTCTTTCCAGTATTTAATTATGTGTTTCATTAAATTCTCATTAATGACTTTTTCTAATATTTCAGATTCAGAATCACTCAAAGCAACATGTTTACGTATATCTTCCGTGATCCAGTCAGTTTTACAAAATATCAACAGTTCTTCATTTACTTCTTTATCAAAATATTTTTGAAATTTCGGTATTGATATGGTATTTGATATTTGATCTGCAGTTAGTCCACTTTTTGCAATACATTCATTAATGGACATTTTTGAATCTAGAACTGAAAGATATAGTATCCCAATATTAAATTCTTCATCACCAATCAAACAATCACTTTAGTTCCAATTGGNTTGTCATTTAGACAATCTTCAAAATNATCTAATCCACTAATCCAGCATTCCGAAACCNTTGCGATTTGCAATGCGCATTNAATTTTATTCAGGAGNCCTCCNGTAACATCAGGTCGNTCATTATCTTCTTGAATTGNTACGTTTTTTACAAATCTTGAATCAATTTCATCATAAATTGTNAAATTCTCGTNATCTAATTTTCCCTTAACAATTCCNGGATAATCCATGATGAAAAATGTTCTTTTTGGCTTATACAATTCAGCTAACTTTAGAAGTAACNTATCTCCGCTTAAAATTCCTACATCCTCATTTTCAGTATCGACAATATCTCCAAAAGTTATAGCTATTTTCCCTTCTGCGAGAACTTCATCAAAGTCCTCCTTAGGAAAATTTATGGGTAGATTGTGTTTATCTATCTTAATTTTTTGAGACGGGATTATGTTTTCAAACAGTAAACCATTTTTTTTCATATATTTACATAAAATACCGTTTAATTCTCTAACTTGTTCTTTAGCTTTCGTGATGCCTCTTATTTGCTCTTGAGTACCATCCAATCCTTTGTGAATATTGTATTTTTTAACTAGAGGATGTGCATAGGAACCGGCNCCGTGAATGAGTATAATTTTTTTATTTATTTTAGATATTATTTCAGATATTTTTTTAATATTATTTTCACGTATTTTTGGCGTTTGACTTTTTTTTTCTGTAAGTAATGACCCTCCTAATTTAACCAACACAATGTCATCCGCCATGATATTGTATAGATTGCTACACAAAAAGGTACAGTGCGTAATTATATAGGGAATTTTTTAGCATATGTGGATAACAGAATCAAACTAGCGCTTTTAGGTGCATTTTGCTACAATTTAACTCAAGGCCTTTCATTTACATTAATCAGACTTCAAGCTAGTTTTTTAGGAGATTCAAGAACTTTAGGTCTTGTTGTAGGTCTACCAAGCTTTGCTCTTGTTGCGGGTTCAGCCTTCTGGGGCTATATTGCTGATAGATGGCGTAGTAGAAAAAATGTAGTTGTTCTTTGTTCAATATTTTCAGCTGTTTTGTATGTTCCNCTACCTTGGTTAGGTCCATTTGAGTTAGTAATTGTTCGCACAGTCCAGTCATTTTTTCTTGGGGGTATGATCCAAATTGCTACTATGTTTTCGGAATTAGATTCCTCTGCAAGAGGTACATTTATGGGCCATTTAGAGGCTGTTTTAGGATTAGGCTGGGGGATTGGTGCTTTTTCGGGAGGTTTTTTAGTAAATTCAGACGAATATGGTTTAGGAGAAGGTCCTGTTATTTTTTCTTTTATGCTAACAGCTTTTCTGGGCTTAGTTGCAGTAATTGGTTACATGTCATCTACTGAAAAGAAAAGAGAATTTGTGGCTGATAATGAGAATTTTACGGTATATTTTAGGCGTCTTTATAGGCTATTTATGATTACATTTATTCTTTTCATGGGTTATATGTTCTTTTTAACAATATCTCCTGTTTATTTGACAGAAGTTACAGGCTCGAGCAGCTCTATGGGACTTATTATGCTCGGAAGTGGGATTATACATGCAGTGACGGCACCTTCTGCAGGCAAACTTGTTGATAAATATCCAAGAGAGATGGCTATACGTCTCTCATCCATTTTCGTAATAATATCAATGTTGACATACTCTTTTACAGAAAATGTTATTTTGATAGTAATCGTTTTTACGATTCCGATTTACATGACATTCTTCATAGGAGCTCGTGCCATTGTTGCAGACACTGTTCCGTATGAACTTAGAGCTAGAACAATGGGTCTATTGAGTTCATTTAGCCTGTTGGGAGGTGGAGTTGGAAGTATTTCAGTTGGCGAAATTTTACTTCACTATAATGAACAAGAGGCTTTCCTGCTCGGAGCATTCTTGGCATTCATAGCTTTTCTTCTTTCCTTAAAAGATTTTAGTCATTTGAGAAATTAATTTTTATATCATTTCCTTTTAGATAATCTAGTATGTAATCAAAATAATCTTGGTTTGTTCCTATATCTTCGGGGGCAATTAATCCTGTTTTCTTTATCCCTTTATCAATTATAAGATTAGTAATTGCACACGCAGTCAATCCAGTTGTCCTTGACATGCTACTCCATCCATTTCTCCACTCATCATATACAACACAAGATAGTTCTTTATCATTCTCAGTTATTGCTGTAATAATCAGGAGCGTAAATTCTCTATCATTCCTGTTAAGTTTCCATTCCTTGAATAATTCTTTGGATGTTATCTCTCTTTGACTTGTGATTTTTCCGTCAATAGATTTCAAAGTATCGTCTAATTTGTTATTATTTATT
>PBPR01000018.1 GCA_002724775.1 Methanobacteriota archaeon | reverse complement strand
CAAGTATTCAGTAGCCCTGACGGAAATCCTTGGTATCAAAGATATGAAGAAGCTGGTTTCGATGTGAAAGGAATGCTTGGTCAATGGGAGCATAATTACCCAGACCAATGGACAAAGCACAATGCCCAAGAAACTGGATATGGAGCTGAAGCCATTCATAATATGACTAGATGGGATTGGGCTCAGGACCTGTTTGAGTGGTTTGAATATTACTTAAAGGGAATAGGGCCAAGACCTGATTTAAATGTTCAAATTCAGAGTAATGACGGACAATGGAGAACTGAAACCACGTGGCCTCCAAAGGATAATGAAAAGAAAACTATCTCTTTGGCTGACTGCCAAAATACTGGTGCGTTTGTAACTGGATTATCTATCGTTGGTGGCGTAACACAACAAAGTATTACTTTAGATTGTCCAGCCCCATCTGAAAGCGAAATTACACACATTTCAGGTCTTGTTAAACTACATTTAGATACTATTGCCTTTTTCGACGGTGGGCAAATTTTTGCAGAAATGCAAGATGCAGCTACTGGTATGAGGTTAGGTCACGCAACAATGGATATTCGATACCATGCTGGTGGATCCGAGCCACAAACTGTACTGCCTAATGATAGAGTAATGATGCTAATGGAATTTCAAGCAATTGACGCAGTTATTCCTGCTGGGCATGGAATTAGATTAGTACTATCAGATTCCGGGGAAGATTATCTAGCTCCTCTTTGTGGAAATGCATGTCCAATACATGTGCTGTCTTCTACTTCGAACATGATTATTCCTGTGATTAATCCAGAAAAAAGTCAAATGTTTATTACACCTCAATCTGATGATGCTGCGAATAATATTAACTAAATTAACTTAATTTGTGTAGTACCTTTGACTAATACATTTTCGTAAGTAATATAAATTTTAATTGTACAAGAGTCTGAACAAATATCGAAATTATTCTCGTAGATAATTATATCCTCATCTTCTTCCCAGAAATCTGATTTTGAAATAGATTCAATAATCGTACATTTTGCAGGACTGACAATTAACGGATTGG
Source organism: Methanobacteriota archaeon (assembly GCA_002724775.1). GTDB lineage: Archaea > Thermoplasmatota > Poseidoniia > MGIII > CG-Epi1 > CG-Epi1. Next base: position 18,204 of record PBPR01000018.1, on the reverse strand, counting down.
AAAGTGCTGGAAATGTACTACCGTTTAACGCTGCAACTAAAAATGAAACATGACGAGCTTCATCATCTTCATTGTAATAGCTTAAAAATTTGATTTTGAAGTAATTTCCATTGTTATTAATTATATATATTTTATCTTCAGGTTCTACTCGGTGTGTGCTAAGCTTGTAATCATACCAATCTAATCTTTCCTTGCTACTTACAGTGAAGTCTTGATCTGGAATATTTACAACATCTTCAAAATTTTTACCCTCAATGATTGTTCCTGTTACATTTTCTGATAAAAATATATCTGTTTTAGAAAATCGTAAGTTAAAAAAGGATTGATTACTTTCAATAAGATTAGGTAAATCAAGATATGTAAACTCATCTTCTGAAGTAGCATCTACCATTACAGTGAATGTCATTCCGTCAGAACTCAACTTAGGCTTAACTTTAGATCTACCTATATCATTAGAAGTAAAATTTCCTTTTGAACAATCCATGGTTTCAGTACCATTGTCAATGCTAATGCTTAACTTTGACCATTCTAACGGCTCATCTGACTTTGAAAATGAAATGTCAAGTAATGAATTGTTTTTTTCGGTAGTTAAATTGCTTGTTGAATCTACTGCTGCATACTCGTTATTAGTTCCTAAATCTTCTTCATATGAACTAATCATGAAGAACCAGGTGGCACCTGCAATTAGCAAAATAGCTATGATACCTGTTCCGACATATTTATAATTCATGTTTATTTAACTCCTAAAATCATACGTATCATACTTGGATACTTTAAACTTGCATCTTCAACAAAATATGAGCGGGCCTTGATTGAGAGCAAGTCAATGATTACCACTACGAAAAATAATACAATTAACAAAGCCATTACTTTGTCATATTGCAAAAATTTAAGATAAGTAGAGATGTAGTATCCAATACCTCCTGCTCCGACAATACCTATAACCGAACCGTGCCTTACATTATATTCAAACATAAATAGTAGTTGTGAAATTAAATTGTTGGCTGATTCTGGAACAACTACTCTTGTGATTATTTCAATATTACTGAGACCCATTGCTTTAGCTGCATCTAATGGATCTTTAGATAAACCTTCAATTGTTTCATATTGTAATTTGCCAAGGTAACCAATAGTGTAGAAGGTCATAGCCAAAACTCCGGAAACTGGACCTAATCCCACTAAAATAACGAAGAAAATTGCCCAAATTAAGCTAGGCAGCGTTCGCATTCCTGAAAGTAATAGCCTAAAGGGTATAGCGATTGAATCGTTTTGCAAATTTCTAGAAGCAAGCGTTGCAAGAGGTAAACTAATGATAAATCCAAGACCTGTAGAAACAAAAGCAATCTTTAGTGTTTCAACTATTCCAATGTATGCAGGAGAACAGAGAATATCCCAATTTCTATCGCATACAGGATAAGACCTAGCCTCTAAAACTTTCCAGTTGGGCGGCCAAAGGGATTCATAAAAAAATATTGATAAATTTTCTAAACTGTTCTCTAGACTATTCCAATCTCCATCAACTAGATCTACAAATACATACCAAGTTGTTAAGACAACAAAAAGTAAGAACATAGGGTACTTTTTCCTTCTGAGCAGTGTTGAACTATCAAATTTCATTTTTCCACTTCCACAAGAGTTGAAAAATTATTTTCGCCTCTTTCTAATTTGAAGCAACGATCTGCTAACTTGGCTCTTTCAATGTTATGCTCTACTATAATCAGAGTAATTTGATTTGCTTTAACATAATCATGCATTACATTCCAAACAGTATCTGCTGTTTTGTCATCAAGCTCACTAAGAAATTCATCCGCAAGAATCAGTTTTGCTCCTTGAGCCATAGTCCTTGCTACCGCAACGCGTCTTTGCTGACCACCTGAAAGATACTTGATAGGTTCATCAATCTTATCGGACAGTCTCATAAGTTTAATTGATTCTTCAACTTTGTCAATTACCTTTTGATCATGAAAACCTGATACTGATCTAAAAATTGATTCGTGGCAAATGGCTCCCTCTAATACATTAAAATAAACTGTTTCATGCTTAATCAGACCTAATTTTTGTGGAATGTAGCCTACATTCCCTCTTTTTGGACGCGCATCTAAACCAAATATTAGTAACTCTCCAGCTAATGGTTCTTGCAACTTTGCTATATTTCTAAGTAACGTAGTTTTGCCTATTCCTGATTCTCCGATAATGGAAATTATTTCTCCTTTGACTATTTGCAAATTGTCAATATTAGCAAGGACTGAAGATGAAGAATAGCCTATCTTTAAATCCACTGCACTAACTACGATGCTCATATACCTCTGGAGTCCTCCGTAAAGGTCGCACTATTTACCGTTACATCATCGGTACTCTGAGGTTTGTGCTCAATGAACCTATCGGTGTGANATGAACTCATGTGTTAAGATTCATTTGCACGTGTAATTTCCTCTCACAATNCTTGGACGAAATCTTTGTGAGAGGAAACAACTTTATCCACAAAATATCTAAGATTAATCAGAAATCTCGTATTTTGTGTCGTAGTAGGTACTTATTCCAGGAATTNCTGAAATTAAGCTGCTGTAAGATCCAAGATGCTCTTGGGTATTAGCTTCTACTAAACCTGACGTACCTAATATGTTAGACATAATTTCCCCACCACAGGTTTTCCTTTCNGAATCACTGTCTATTTGGTGTGTAATTACATTGTAACATCCAGTATATGTTTGACCTTGCATTTCGTAGTCTTCGACATACATTTCGTTGTTCATGGCTAGCATTGCATTCAAGATAGCAGTTCTAGTTTGAACATCTAGTTTTTCTGGATTGTACATGACTGGGTGAGACGGCGCTTGTCCAAATGCTGGTAGTGGCACATAATCATCCATAGGTAAACACCAGTCTTCATTCAAACTAGCATTTTCGTTACCACAATAGGANCCAACGGTTGAATCCTTAGCAAATGCNACATCTCCATATCCTTCAGATAAACACTTCANAGCTCCTGCATAGCCATGATACGGAGTACCTGAATCTGGTATGCTTGCATTATCGCTAAAGAAATTGTAGATTGTATTTCTCAATGATTCGATATCATCAGAGTCGCCTACTACTTCTGCGTAGTCGTTAGAAATTAAGTATCCCATTGGTAAAAGCATCCCTGCAGATTTTAACCAACCTGTGTGACAGGAGACCTTACCTTCTAGCAGAGCGAAAGGATCTGTTGAAGCATCATCATCCAAATGTGCTGCAGCCATTTCTGAGTCCTTGTGTACCCATGCATGCGCATTGTAGTATGTTCTACCATCTGACTTTTTATCTGCAGCCATAGTTGCTAAACCGTATTGTTTCCATGCTACCCATGCTGCACCTCCATCCATGAAAGCGATATCTGCATTACCAAATCTTAAAGCTTCAATGATTGATCCTTCTGAGGTTATAGGGTAAAGCGTGACTTCCACCCCAGTTTGAGCTGCTATGAAGTCAGCCATTACTTGAGGGTTCTCATCTGGATTCTCGTAGTCGTCTTTAACCTCATAAGCAATTCTTATTTTAGAAATTGTAGGAGTTACTGTATCATTGATTGTATACTTGTCTTTGTAGTAGTTATTAATTCCTGGAATATCTTCAATTAAGTTACCATATGAGCCTAAGTGCTCTTCTGCTGTAACCTTAGTTATTCCTGGAGTTCCAAGAATTTTATCTAGAATGGCCAATCCTTCATCTGTCTGATTCATTGCAACCAAAGCATTCTGAATCTTAGTTTTGGTTTCAGCATTAACGAATTCAGAATTATACATTACTGGATGAGAAGGTGCTGAACCATAAGAAGGTAAAAGAACGTAATCATCTCTTGGAAGACACCAATCTTCGTTATCTGCAGCCATTTCATTTGCACAGTAGCTATCAACTGTAGAATCTTTTGCGAAAGCTACATGACCTGCACCTTCAGTCAAACATTTTACTGCACCTGAATAACCATGGTATGGAGTTCCAGAGTCAGGTATACTTGCGTCTTCACTGAAGAAATTTAGAACAGTTGCTCTCAAAGACTCAATATCATTAGGATCTCCAATTACATTAGCATAACCGTTTCCAATTAAGAATCCCATAGGAAGTAACATTCCTGCAGACTTTAGCCATCCAGTGTGACAGGATGTCTTACCTGCTAGTAATGAAAATGGATCTGTGGAATCATCATCATCCAAATAGGCTGCAGCCATTTCTGAATCTTTTAGAACTACTGCGTGCGCATCATAATGAGTTCTTCCATCAGATTTTTGATCTGCGGCTAGAGCATCAAGGCCGTATTGCTTCCAGCCGACCCATGCTGCTGCTCCATCCATAAATGCGATATGAGCATTGCCNAATCTTAAAGCCTCAATAATTGAGCCTTCTGAAGTAATCGGATATAATTTTACATTCATTTCTAATTCATTTGTGAGGTAATCCGCCATGACTTGTGGATTCTCATCAGGATTCTCGTAGTCATCTTTAACCTCAAAAGCAATAATTAAATCTTCTGAATATGACGTGCTTGTAGTATCATCGTCATCATCACCGCCTAAACAACCAGTAAAACTGGTGAATATGAACAGCATAGCGAGGGCAAATACACTTGTTTTTTTCAACATTTTTGNTTCCTTTAGGGTTTAGGTCGCCCTAATTTAGGTTAGCCTAAAAAATAGGAGTATATATAATTTAGGCTTCCCTAAAAAATTGAAAGTATATCTTTTATATCTATGACTTTTTGAACGAATATGGCAAGTATGGATGCACTTTCTGAGAGTGCCGAAATGATGATTAAAAATATTAATGANTTAGCTGCCGATGATAAAAGAGTTAGAACGTCTGATCTCGCTTCAAAAACAGAATTAAAACCTGCAACAGTAACTGAAATGATTCAACGTTTAGGAGATTTAGGCCTTGTAGATTACGAAGCTTATCACGGAGTTCATTTAACAAAACAGGGGCAGCATGTTGCTGACGTAATTGAACATCGGTTCAATATTCTTGAACGCTTCTTAACAGAAATTCTAGGTGTCGAAACTAATGAAGCCTCAGAAGTTGCCTGTAGGATGGAACATGTCTTGACGAGAGATGTAGAGCATAAGCTAACTACATTTTTGGGAGTTGACCCTGAGAAAGAGTCTGAACTGTTTTGTCATAAAATAAATATCGATGAAAATGACTCGCCCAAATATTTGCCATTGAGTAACTGCAGTAAAGGAAAAAAAGGTACTGTGAAATTGATATTTGAAGACGAACAATTGTCTAAAATTTTAAATGAGCAGGGAATAAGGCCTGGAAATAAAATAATGCTAAAGAATAATGACGATAATGTATACAATGTGGAGACTGATAAAGGAAATTTTTCAATAGATAGGAAGACTGCCTCAAAAATTATCATCCAAAATTAATGAGCTCAAAAGGAGTATTGTACATAGTTGTAAGCGGTCTAAATGACTATAAGAAAGCTAGAGAAGCATTAAGAATAGCTGAATATCAAGCTGGAGATGGAAAGAACTTGGCTGTAATGCTACAAGGCGATGGAATAAATTGGATTAAAGAAAGCAAGGAAAATAGAATAAAGGAAATACAAACTTCAATTGGCGTCATCCATGAATTAGGATGTCCCATTTTTCTATGTGGAGCTTCGTTGAATGAAGAAGGACTGTCTCCAACTATGGGTGATTACAAATTCAATATATCATCAGCACCTAGGAGAATAAGCCAAGTGGTTGAGAAAGGCTGGCAGTTAGCTGTCTTTTAAACTAATTAAAGTTCCGCGAGAAGTTGGTTACACCAAGCTTCTACTCTTTCATCTGTCATTTCACCTTGATTGTCCTCATCTAAAGACAATCCACAGAATTTATCATCAATTACACCACGTGATTCGTCAAAGTCATAGCCCTCTGTCGATGTGAAACCGAGGCATTCGCCACCTCCGGCTATCATTTTTTCATAAATCATACCCATCCCATCTTGAAAAGTATCTGGATATCCTAATTGATCACCTTGGCCAAAGATAGCAAATTTAACTCCACTAAAATCCATTCCCTCCATGTCATCGATAATGTCAATCCAGTCATCCTGTGCTTCNCCAACATACCATGTGGATATACCCATAACAAGGAAATCATATCCTAGTAAATCCCCAGCTTCTATTGAGCTAACATCTTGAACAGTGCAATCGTGCTCACTGAAGTGCCCTTCAATCAACTCTGCCGCTGTCTCTGTATTACCTGTGCTTGAACCAAAAAATATGCCTATTTTCATGATATATTGCCTCTTATTGTTGATACTGTCTTGGACGCTATTTGTAATTTGCGCAACATTTTATTCTATCAAAAAGCCTATAACTAGGCCTCTCATTTGAAATGTAATAGCTATTATTTTAATTTGCTATAGGAAAAAAAATGAGTACAATTCAAGTAACTGACAACGATTTTGAAAAAACTATTGCCGACAATAATCTCGTACTAGTTGATTTTTGGGCGCCTTGGTGCGGACCCTGTAAAGCCCTCGGTCCTGTTTTAGAAGAAATAGCTTCTGAGAACGAAAATATAGTCATTGCAAAAATGAACACTGATGAAAATCCAAACACCTCATCGGCTCATGGAATTATGTCCATCCCTACTATGATGATATTCAAAAATGGAGAATTAGTAGATAGACTAGTTGGTGCCATGCCAAAAGATGCTGTAATGCAAAAAATAGAACCACATTTCTAAGAATAGCTAATCCTTACTTTCGAATTAGTTAACTCTTTGACTAAGTCATCTGTATCAGAATTACTTAAATTTGAAACTAAAGTGTAAACCTCGTACATTTTGTGAAAGCTACTTATTTCTACTTTTGAATAATCTTCAAATTTAGTTATGCTTACATTCAAAATTTTTACAATAGGAATGCCTCCCTCACTTGGTTCTCCGGTTAACATTGAAGTTAAATCCTCTTTACGAAAACCTCCTCCCTCAACAACTAAATGATCGCCATATATCATCAACCATCTATCTTTAATCTTCACATCTTTCCAAGCTAAATTGGCTGGAAGAGGCGGACCATCNAGAATTATTTCTTCCTGNTCTCCCCAATCGTCNTCATTCCAAACATTATTCTGTAGTAAAAAACCAATCGGTAACCAGTCTTCACCNTCCCAAAATCTTGCNTCTTTAGATAATTGNCCTGAACCTANATCTTGAACTAACCTTTTTTCTGGGATAGGACCGTAGACCTCTTCGTCCACTTTAACCAAATACTCTTGCTCACTATCTAAGTCACTCATTTTGCCTCGTAAATATACGCACTGTTTGAATCTAAATCGGGCATTTCACCTAACCTCCATCCTGGAGCAGTTGTCTCTGCGTAATAATAGCTGGTTTCATCTGGTTCTCCTTCGTTTACTATGTAATGAACTCCTGAAGCTCCTGTGACATTAATGCCTACTGCTGCGTGCCCATAGCCATCCCATGCTTCAGGTATTAAGATAATAGATGCGTTATAACCTAAAATCTCAACCAATGAAATTAACAATGCAGATGTATCTTCGCAATCACCGGTTTGATCAACTAAAGTCTCTATAGGATACCTNGGATATTCACCGACTCCTGCGGTTACATTGTCCTCAGAATATTTAAGCGATTGAGAGAAACTGAGAAGAAAATCAATTTCCCTCAACGAATCAAACTCTTCTTCAATTGAAAGATTTCTCAAAATACCTGCAATTTCAATCAACTCAGGGTCATTTATTGTAACAAAATTTAGATAATCACTGTAATCAAAAATTTTATGTGACTGACCCACGTAATACGAATATCTCGCAGGATCGAAATTATAACTAAATTGGTAATCGACCATACGGAATGTCCACTTAAATGATTTAAGATATCCAAAATTAAAAACATCGATATCCAAAGTTAAGGAAGCGTCATCTGAGTCATCACTATCATCTAGGCTCCCATCTAAAATACTGGATGAATTTAACCAAGTTTTATTTTTTAAATCAAAAATTATGGTCTCCCTGTAACTAGAATTTGAGCCACTGATATCCAACTCTTCAGAATTACGAAATTTCAAAAAATATGCTACTACTGTAAATTCGTGTAATGTTTGATTATCCGGAATATTGTATTCAAAATCTGCAGTCAAATTGAAAGTTTCTTGCCAAGGAACATACCAAGGATTGCCTTCATTATCAAATCGCTTGAGTTGCTCAGTTCCTTGATATAAAAAGAAAATAAATGGTGCTGTCTGTCGGTTATTTTGCCTATCAATTAAGTTTACATTCTTAAAACTAAATTTTAACGCTAGATCATTGAAAGGATCTAAATCTTCTGAATCATTAAAGCCATCATTATCATCATCAAAATCTGAATTATCTCCTATCCCGTCTAAATCGTTATCCGAATTTTCTGAAAAATTGAAAGGAAAAAAATCTTCCGTATCGTTAAAGCCATCATTGTCATCGTCAGGATCTGAATTATCACCTATCCCATCTGAATCATTGTCATTCCACTCATTAGAATCCCTTGGGAAAGCATCTCTAGAGTTAGGAATTCCATCCAAATCCGCATCATACAACATTTGATTGAACACTGCGCCAAGAATAAGACCTGCAACTAAAATTGACACTATTTTGATACTGGTTTTCATTACAATCCTAATAAATTAGGCAACTGACGCATGTTTGTAAAAGGTTCGGCACCAGCTTCCAATAATTCTTGTCTCGAACTCATCTTAACTAAACCAAGAACTCGAATTCCTGCTCGAACAGAAGCTGTAACTCCTGGTATGCTATCCTCAATAACTACGCATTCTTCTTTTTCAAAACCCATTTTTTTAGCTGCATACAAAAAAAGATCCGGTGCAGGTTTAGGATTATCAACTTCTGAAGCTGTATACACTCTGCCTTCAAAGTACTTGTAAAGACCTGTTATTTTCAGTGAATTTTCTACATGCCCAGGTCTACCATTTGAAGCTACGCAAGTATCTAAACTCAAAGAAGATAAGAAATCAGAAATACCTTCCATGGGGACTAAATCATGCTTATAAGCGTCGGACACCTTTTGAACCAATCTAGGAACCCAATCGTCTGGTAAATCCTTACCTGACATTTCTCTCATTCCATAAACAACAGCATCAATTGTCTTACCTCCCCACATTCGAGTAGCTTCTTGCCAAGTCATCTGAATACCTAAATCACCTGCCATTTCGGCTATCACTTTGTTAGTTAAGGGCTCACTATCTACTAGCGTTCCATCGCAATCAAAAATTATACACTTGATTTGTTTCAATAAGCTGTCACATCCGATGATTTCATTATTTCTCTCAGAAAGGATGTGGCATAAGTGCCCTTGTGTAACCAAAAACTAAATATTGGATCTCCAGAGTCGAATTCAAGTTCAATATCATTATATTTTTGGAATAATGGCCTATACATTCCATAAGACGATAACTCGGGCATATCATCAATTATAAAATCTTCAAATTTAACATCTAGTTCCTCCATAACTTGTCTCTCCAGTTCTCCCTGTATACCGTTAGAAAAGTTGCTATTAGCTCCAGGTAACAATCCCGCAATCCAAGCTTTGCCTTCCCGGCATCTTTTCGATAACTTAGCTTGATTTCTTTCAGAAACTTCAATGGTAACTCTTTGATCAGGGCCGCCATATCCATCTGCCGGCATAACAAAATCTCCGATTTGAGGTAAAAATGCATCTATTCCCTCCTTCATTCTTAAATCAAGAACTTTATTGAAAATTAAACTTTGATACCCATGTACCAACATTTTTGATAAACTTTCAGGAAGCTGTAAAATTGCACCTGTGAAGTCTCCCTCATTTCTAGATAAATGTCCTAAAAGCTGCCTTTCGAACAACATATGTGCCGGAAATTTATCTATAGATTTTGCAAAGTCTCTAGTTTTAAGTAGATATTCACGCCCTTCAACGCCTGCAAATTTTGGTGAATCTATCGTTAAATAATCAAAAACTGCACCTTCATAATCTCCTCGAACAATTTTCTCCCCGACTATATGTGTTATAGGTCTAACTGTTCCAAATCTTTGTACACCAAAATAATTCGGAAAAAAGCCGCGTAATTCNGAAAGAATATTATCTATATTTTCTCTACCNTTTACCGTGTTTGCAATTTTAATTTTAAACTTATTCCCAACTAAATTGCCTAGACGGATTGGCTTTATTGACTTGTGTTTGAAAGTTATATCAATATTTTCTAAATCTAATGTTGGTATTTTCTCTTTAGCTACCCGTAAAGAAAAATGTTGAGTAGTTATAGCTCTCTTGTCTTTNGTACCTGCNAAACCTATAGATTTTTGGCTTATGTTCAAGTTACGTGATAGTTCTTTCACTAATACATGAGTATCCCAATTCTTAGCTTTTATTTCAACTATCGAATGCTTACCGTTTGAATTNTTCTGCATCCAAATCCAATGTGATCTACCTGGAATTGACACAATTTCTTCGACTTCAAAATCTTCAGGATCTTTCCTAAGTTTACCTTCAATACCTGACGTCTTCGAAAGAAAAGACTCTGAGCCAACTATGTGTTGACCAGTTAAACTCATTCACTTTGAAATCGCTTTGGCTGTGACTTCAATATCTGCGATTATTTTCTCAACAGCTTTCATTACCGAAGCTTTTGGAGTGCCTTTTTTTGTACGAACATAAAATTTAGGATTATCTAGTACAATATGTCCCATGTAGTAAGAAGCATACTCAACATTTGAATTTGCAAGAGTGTGATTCATAAGAGGACCAAGTAATGTTTCACTTGCACCATGAATTTCAAACTCTAATTCGTTTTTAGTTTTGTTTACTACTGTAACTTCCATAGAATTGTATGGACAAAAAGGGTCATTATAAAGATTGGGCATTTTTAACTGCCTGTGTTCTTGCTTGGTGTGGTGCATTTGTTTTAATTCCAAGTGGTGAAAAAATACTGACACTGGCAAAANAACCTTCACTTTCTAAGCTTTNTACTATTTTTAGTTTTCTAGGTGTCTGACCAACTTGAGCATCTCGAGCCATATCATTGATATCAAATAANCCAGGTGGGCCNTGTGCTTCNTTNTTTANAATTTCAAAAAACTTTCCCAGTTGACCCTCACATTTNTCTGGGATNAATTCAGGATTGATNATGTTTTCAAGCCAAATTGGTCCCGCTGAATCTTTCACTTCTGAGTCTGAAACTTCCATTTTGTTATTTAACCATTTTAAAGTAATATTTCTTTCATTTACTACTCTTAGGAAAACTCGCAAATGATGACCCTCTGAATAAGATAGCAAAGGTTCAATACTTCTTCCATTTTTTTTGGCTAATGTTTGAATTTTACCTAATAAAATTCTCACCCCGACCTCCTTTGCAGCTACTCTTTTCATAGAATATGCACCATATCTTTTGAAACAAACCGAAGGCTTAGCACCACAAAGAACTGCCGTATCTGTAGCAGCTATACCTAATATTCCATTATCATTAACGTTCTCAATAATTGAGTTTAGATAAGGGGCTGGAGTTCCGAAAGGATCTATATCTATCCAATCATATTTTTTCCGTTTCACCACATTTTGTACGTCATCATGAAAAACATTAGCCGTCAAATTATTGAGTTTAAGGTTATCATTTATTGTTTCTATTGCTAACTTAGAAGTATCACAAAAATCTACGTTAAAATTAGATTCTAAAGCTAGTCTAATTCCTCTGATTCCAGAAGCAGCCATTCCATCTAAAAATAAACCATCAAAATTTAATGTTTTAGCAAATTCAACATTTAGATCTCTGCTAAATTTCATTGAAGGATTGTAAAATACACCTTTGATTTTTCCAGGGCCTTTGTCCTTTCCTGAAAGATTAGCTAGGAAATTTGCACTACCTTCTTGATGCTCTATCAAACCATTCCAGTTTTTAGTATGTTAACTGCCTTTGATGGCAAAATAGCTGAATTAATNGGAGTTACCTCGAGCGTTCGTAAATCATCCCGTTTTCTTATAGACTGAAGTAAGGGATTTCTCGAACGTTTATGCATTGTTATTAGCATAGGCTTACCGCATTTTAGTGCCTCTTTGAGAACTGCACTGAATTCTTTAGATTCTGAAACTAGTTTACCTACCTCGTCAACCAAAATTAAATCTGATTCTTCAATTGCTTTTTGAACTGAGGCTGTTGCAATCCTATTTACGGCATCAAGTCTAATACCTAGTGGAGTGGATTCTGGATTCCTTCCTGGAACTTTTGGCTTAACATCCCATCGTACTGAGGCTGATAACTCTTCTTCTTGTGTTATAAAATCTTTAAGATTATAACCTACTATNTCTCCTTCTTCCTCTATAGGATGTGTGGTAAATCCACCTATATTGAATTTTTCTTCAACCATTTTAGCAATTCTCAGAACAGTTTTGGTTTTACCAGTACCTGGCTGACCAGAGATAGCTACTTTCACGGGAACCATNTAGAGTGCNCTNATTGGAAAGACGATATAAGTATCTATGCCTATTAATTGTAATCCAAACGTTCAGGACAATTTTTCCTTCGAGAACAACTATTGCACTTACCTGCTCTCTTATGATTTCTATGAGCTTCCATTTTACCTGCGAGAATGTCATTCATTTCTTCAAGTTTTTCGATAACAAGATTTTTTAATTTTTTATCCCATATCACATCGTGAGGTTTGTTGTCGATTCCATATCTTATTTGGCCGGATGGTGGTGCTTTACCAAAAGTCTCTTCTGTGAGCAAACAATAAGCTCCGATTTGTAATACATGACTAAAAAATGGTGCTTTAGGAGGACGGCCTGTTTTAATTTCAACAGGAATACGCTCTTCATCTTTTTTTATTATAAAATCCGGACGGCCTGCTAAATTATATTCCGTCGATTTGAGGATGGGTGTATCATCTGTTAATCCATCTGGAGTTTCAATTGTTTCTTCACCGAGTTTATAATCGTCTCTTAATTTATCTATTTTTTCAGTAGAAACTAAAAGTTTGTAAAGGAAAAAAGAAGCAACTAGCATCCAACCTATTCCAATTATTAAGAGAATAACTCCTAAATTCATTCGCAAGCTATCTGTCGAGATCCATAGAATAATTAAGGCAACAGTAACGACTGCCATTATCATTCCAACCACAGTTAACAAAGTAGACGATGTTTCTCGAGATTTTTTTTCTTCAACCAATAAATTTGTCAATGAAGTGCCTATTTCCTTGTGCTTTTCTACTCCTGAAGTAACTTCTTCACCCTCTGCATCTATACCCTTTAGATCTAAATGCCAAGATAGGGGGCAATATCCATATCTCTCCATTTCTGAAGCTGAAATTATGTGTTTGCTCATGAGGTTAAGTCCGGGATTAAGTCGGGATTACCTAAAGAGATGTTAATAAAAAAATTAGTGCAATGCACTAGAAACTAAAATACTGATCATGCCAAGCTAAATTTCCATAATCTGCAATTTTATAATTGTAATTCAAAATTTGTTTGCCTTCTTCGGAATTAAATTCCATTGAAATTATTAGCTCATACGAATCTGCATGAGGGCCGTCAAAAATCAAAACGGGTAATTTAACTGATTGTTTTGGACTTAATACGCCTGGATAATGGGTTTCACTTTCAAGTAATTCCGTATTGTTCCAAACGCCTAACTTTACTTTGAGATCTGTAATTTCTTTTGTCCCACTATTACTAATTTTAGATTGAACAAACAAACCTGAGTATGAACTATGATATACTGTATCTATCTCAACTTCAGTTCTAGGCAAAAAGTAAGAATAACACAATGATATCAATAAAACTGCTATTATAACTACAACAAATTTACCTATTATCTTACGTTGCTCTACGGAATTCATAATGTTGCTCCTATGGAAGAAATCAAACTCATGCCTGGTTCTGGCATTATGTAATGCTTCTCATCATCACCAAACTCAGTATCCATTCCGTTCTTTTGAATACCAAGCCATGTTGGAAGTATGTTGTATCCTCCAACTTCCTTTACTCTAAGATCCATCATAACTGCAGAAGTTTCTAATTGTATTGGGCCTAAAGTGAGCTCACCACCTATTGCAAAAGATAACTGACCTCCTTCACTGTTGAGCATTTCAAAAACAGGATATAAACCAAACAATTGATTAGGAATTATTTCAACATGCTTGATGTCTGTTGCATGAATTACCATGTAATCTAAATGGAACTGTGGTGTTGCTGGAGATGTTGTTGTTACTAGATATGCACTTTCAATACCTTGTGGTGAATCTATTACGTAGTTAACTCCGTCTAGAATCATAGTGGTATTGTCTCCTACATTTTTAACATCAATAAAAGTACCTGAATGTCCGCCAGTATATCCTTCATCGACCATTAGCATAATATCTATCTCTTGAGAACTGGTTGTTACAAACAAATCTGGGAATCCTTGGAATACAAAGGATTTATCCATGTCAAACTCAAAATTAGGATTAATACCCATGTGGAATGCTTCAGGAACATCATGAACTATAGCCTGAGCAGATTTCCATGAACCATAATCTTTGTTAGCTGTCTTGACCCAAATATATTCCATTCCTTGGTCTGCTTTGTAAATAATATCTATTTCTTTACCGACAATGATATCTGCACGTAAATCTTTAGGTACTGATGAAAAGTAAACTTCATTAAAAGAAGGTCTAGTCATGTTGTGCGTTCTTAGATAAGCTCTTCCGATTCCAGCTGTTTGGCTTATATCAAAAATTGCATCAAGATCTCTGTCTCCAGTTTTACCTGTTTGGAAATAAGCCTTGATATTATTATTTTGTTGTACCTCGTCTAAAAATAATTCAATTGCAGTTTCGTTTTTACCGCGATCTATGTCCAAGTAAATCCATGGAGTCACAGGCGACCAATCACCCAAATCCAAATTGATTATATCTGGTTCCCCAAATTCAGTTGATAACTTAGCTGAAGTTAAAGTTCCCTCAAGATACATCCTTAGAACATCACCTTGATCATCCTGCCTCAACAATATTCCGTGTGTCCAAGTAGCATCCATATCTGTAGTATTTCCAGACTCTATTCCCAAAATTATTCTAGAGGGTGCGCTTGAAGAACTGAAATTAGCATAGATGTCGTCTCCAAGAGCTATATCTAAATCTACTCTCTCAGGAACTTCAGGTATTGAAAGTTCAAGATTTGTCTCTGACTCTTCATCAGAGATAGAAGCGAAAAGAGAGCCTAATTGCTTGTTTGTTAGTAATGATATATTTCCTATGATTGGACCATCTGAATCTTCTAGATCTGATAAGAAAATTGAGGCGTTAACATCTACCTCTTCTGGCAAATCATCAATTCTAAGTAATACACTTCTATTAGCAAAATTTGTTACATCCACTAAAATACTACTCATGGCAGGAGAATCATTATTAAAATCTTCAAGAACCACATCCACTGTTGTTCCTACTTGTTCAACATCCAGTAAATTAAGTGAAACCTTAGGTGAAATTCCAGTAACGTAAACTTTGGCATCCATTGCACCATCATCTGACATATTGAGAGATACACCTTCTACCCAGTTAGTAACAAGTCCCTCTGTATCGCCAAGCTGTAAGTCTAAAGCTAGAAAATCAATCGGTTGGTTAGAACTTATGTCTATTCCAAAATTACTTTCTCGAATATTCAAGGATAAATTCATATCGCTAGGAAGTTTAGGAATCAATGCTTCCAAATGGTAAGGATTTTCATCTTCTTTTTGATCTACCACTAGATATATCGGGCCAACCGGCTGATCTGTTTTGAATTGAATGTCACCTGTTAAAGTCAAATTATCAACTGTCGCATTTAATACCAGATCTGCATTTAGTTCTAAGTCCAGGCCTGCTGGAATTCCTTCAATAAAAGCTGTAACCTGCGGGCCAATTATTCCTTCCTCCCTAAATATGATATAATCTGACTTAGATGCATAGTTAAAGTCGGCAAGTTCTAATTCTAAGTCTATCTTATCACCACGAGANGTNTAATTTGCATCTACTGTTTGNGGTAAATCTTTGAGTAACATGCGTGCACCCAATATTGTTTCTTCACCTATATCTTTCTGACTTGACCAAAGACCTTCTACCCAAATAGGTTCTTCGTCNAATAACGAAACATTACCTTTGTCAACCCAAGCTGTAACTGAAACAGTTTCATCAACATCATAGAAAAATCTCGCTACTGTTTCAAAGGATTCAACATTTGTAACTAAATTAATTGACAAACCTGCCACTGTATCTACCAATGCTTTACCTAACTCAGATAATGCCTCAATGAATTGGGCTACATCTTCCAAATCGTTAACTTCAGAGACATCTCCTCCAAGAATTGCTGTAGAATTCAATAATGGTACTGCAACTACAATTTCTGCTGGAAGGCTATCAACAAAAACATAGGCGTCTAACCCTAAATGATCTTCTTCATAAACCGTATCATCAATAGCACCCACCTTAAACTGAACTGGCTGCCTGTGTGTTATCTTAAANTCAGCTANTTCNCCNGANCCATCNCCATCTAATCTCAANGATTGAATCCAGTCCAAATCTCCNGAAAGACTGGCTATCTCATTATNCTGNCCTATNTTGTCCTGATAAAGCATTACAGAACTACCATTNTAATTTGAAGTNTCCCATATCCATCCCGTTGCCTTNTCGTTTTCAGTTACGTTTGTAATCAAAAATGAAAAATTAAACCAACTATCTGTAACTAATCTGAGATCGCCNCCNGAGCTAACTATNTCNGCTGANCCGGGTAANTGCTCTAGCGTAATTCTTGAATAAATATTACTTGCAAAACTAGTAAANGTAATTTGATCAATTAATTGGTCTGAGTTATTACCGCCNGCATATTGNAAATTACCATTATCAATATTTAAATTTATATTAGAAGGAATATTACTTAGNGTAATATTTGCCCAATGNGNNGTNGACTCATCACTATCTATGCCCTCNAAATAGACTCTGAAGGGTTTATCTCGTGAAGGTTTCATATCTAAGGAAACATTGGTGAGGCCATCCTCGGAAAAGAAGAAGATATCTCCAATGTTTGTAACTCGTGCACTGAAACTATAANCAAGNTTCTTTTGAGAAANCGAAGATCTGTTATTCGGTGCATTCTCATCTAGATAAGCTGATTGATTNTANATCGCAAAAAAATCATCACCACTTCCATCATCTAAATCAAGATACTTGTCACTTGTTAAGAAAACAAATAAATTTTCTATATAAGCTAATTCATCTTGCCTAGTTCGCATGATTACCTCAACTTGTCCATCGCCTTCCCCTATAGTTGACTGTAAAACAGCTTGAGGGATTGAACGCAACAAATCTCCAACATAAACTATTCTTCCTGCAAGGCCTAGTAATAAATCACTAATCAATCCTCCAACAGCCGAATCATCTACGGCAGTTGGATCTGTATTGTTAAATGCATTATCATTGGAATCATCAAGATTCAAATTTCCCTGAAGGACAAGACTTTCGGGTAAGTTTGTAATTTCTAATCCTGTGAAGAGCTTATAATCATGATCACTCCAAGTGGGCTCTCTCCCGTCTTCAGTATAATATTCATAATCGCCATAAACTAACGAATCTATTGATTGAGTTGAATGAAATTCAATAACAGTCCAATTTCTTTCAGCAGTAGATTCATTTCTTACTTCTAGCCATAAGGATGCTTCAGGCATATTCAATTCATCTAAACAGACCTCATCGCCGCCTAAGCTTCTTTCACATACAGGCACACCCTCTACATCAGCTACAATGTGAGATAAAAACGAATCAGAACCATCTGAAGGATCTACATTGTATTCATAATATTCAAATCCTAGATTGAATTTTTTGTTAGTCTCATTTAGCTCTCTAGTTTCGGTAGGAGGTGCATAAAGTTCAATGGAATCTCTCTCGATACCATCTTCAGTATTAGAAACAATTCGAATTTTAAGTTCATCTGGAACTTTACCTCTTGGATTGAATAAATCGGCTTTGATAAATGTGATTTCTTCTAGCGCATCGCCAGGATTTGCAAATGTTCCTTTACTCCAATTATATTTTAGATAACCAATTGAAATATCTAAAGTTTCTACACCATTGTTGAAAAAGTCTCCTGTTTCATTATTCATATTCACTGAAATTTCGTAAGGTGCGTTTACAAAGTCTGCATCTCCAGGATTAATTCCAATTCCTCCGCCGTCCGGACCTATTGTGAA
>PBPR01000017.1:5028-11748 GCA_002724775.1 Methanobacteriota archaeon | reverse complement strand
GAGACTTACTCCTCCGTTTGAGCCTGTGAAAGTCAAGAAGAGGAAAGGAGGGATTGATGGAGGCGAAGTTCACCTCCAGATGAACCTAGGGCCAATTCCGCTACCGTGGGTTGCTAGGCATTATGACTATATTAAGAATCAACAATTCCTTGATGAGCAAGTTAGCGGTCCTTTTGCTTCATGGAATCATGCTCATCTATTTGAAAAAATTGATTCTAAATCATCAAAATTGATTGATGAGATTGATTACAAACTGCCGTTTGGCACTATTGGTAAAACATTCGGTGGGGCGTTTGCAGAACAGAAAATTAAACAAATGTTTGCTTACCGAAGAAATGTAACAAAGAATGATTTGGTTTCTCAATCCAGATACGGTGGCTCATCACTAAACATTGCTGTTACAGGAGGATCTGGATTAATTGGATCTCAACTTAAGCCATTCCTAACCACTGCAGGACACACTGTGGAAAACATAGTCCGAGGTAGGCCTCAAAAGGGAGAACTTAGTTGGAACTTAGAAAATAAAACCATGAGTAACTTGTCTGGTAAAGACGTAGTTGTACATTTGGCTGGAGAGCCTATAAGCAAACCGTTGGGCGGCATGATACCTTTACCATGGACCAAATGGAAGAGAAATGAAATCTTGAAAAGTAGAGTAGAAGGAACAAAACTAATTTCAGAACATATTGCTTCCCTGAACAACCCCCCAAAAGTAATGATTTGTGCGTCTGCTGTTGGATACTATGGAGACAGAGGTGAAGATTTACTATCTGAAAGTGAGGAAAGCGGAGATGATTATTTTTCACATGTTGTCAGCGAATGGGAAAAAGCTGCTCAACCAGCCATCGACGCCGGCATTCGAGTGGTGTTCCTAAGAATCGCTCCCGTAATGTCACCATTAGGTGGAGCTCTACAAGTTTTGGGTAATGCTGCTAGATTGGGGTCAAGTCCTCCTGTTGCTGGTGGAAAACAATGGTGGTCCTGGATTTCACTAGACGACGTCGTGGATGTAATTTATCATTCTATTATCAACGAAAAATTATCTGGTCCAGTAAATGTAGCATCTCCCAATCCAGTTAGACAAAAAGAATGGGCCTCAACTCTAGCTAAGGTCATTTGGGGTAAATTTGGGCCATTGACTGGCCTGATACCTGTGCCTGGTTTTGCCTTGAAAACAGTCTTGGGAGAATTCGGAGATGTACTGGCACTGTCTAGTATCAAAATAGACTCTTCAAAATTATTAGATTCTGGATATAAATTTAGGTTTGAAAATTTAGAAGACTGCTTCAGGCATCTACTAGGCAAAAGAACCGAGGAGGAACTCCAGTGAAAGACATTGTAGTTATTGGGGCTGGATATGGTGGTTTAGTCGCTTCTGCCCTTTTAGCAAAAGAAGGCCATAATGTTACAGTTGTAGAAAAAAATGAACAACCTGGCGGAAAAGCTAGCTTGTTAGAAAAAGATGGCTTTCAGTTCGACATGGGGCCTTCTTGGTACATGTGGCCTCAAGCATTTGAGAAGTTTTTTGAAGAATTTGGTGAAGATGCATCTGAATTGTTAGAATTAAAACAATTAGATCCTTCGTATCGTGTTTTCTTTGATGATGGGGAAATAATTGATATTTCAAGCGATATAGAAAAAAACTATGAGATTTTTGATAAGTTAGAGGAAAATGGTGGTGAAAAACTTCGCCAGTATCTAGAAGTTTGCAAAAAACAGTATGATATTGCAATGGATGGATTTGTTTATCGTACTTATAATTCAATATTTGATTTTTTCACCCCAAGTATGGTAGCTAACGGACTAAGACTGAAAGCTTTTTCAAACTATCATAAAGGAGTCCAAAAATATTTTAAAAATCATAAAGCTCAAAAATTACTTGAATGGATTACTGTGTTCTTAGGAGGCGATCCAAGGAATGTACCTGGTATGTATTGTATGATGTCTTATTTAGATCACCATCATGGGATTTACTATCCTAAAGGCGGAATGAATGGGCTTGCTCAAAAAATCTACGAGATTGCTTTAGAAAATGGAGTAAAATTCAAATTTAATGAAGCTGTAACCAAGATTAATGTTGAAGGAAAATTAGCAAATAATGTTGTAACTGAAAATAGAGAGTACCTTGCTGATTTGGTAGTAAACAATGCTGACTACCACCATGGTGAAACTCAATTGTTAGATGAAAACAATCAAACTTACAAGTCAAATTACTGGAACAAAAAAACCATGGCCATATCAATGCATTTGGCTTACATTGGGGTCAAACGAAAGATTGATAGTTTGACTCACCACAATTACTTCTTTAACGAAAACTGGAATGAACACTTTGATCAAATATTTAAGACACCTCAATGGCCAGATAATCCAAATTTCTACGTTTGTTGTCCTTCAAGAATCGATGATAATGTAGCTCCTAAAGGAATGGAAAATTTGTTCTTTTTGGTTCCTGTTGCATCCGATTTAGAAGACTCCGATACTATTCGCGAAGAATATTTCGATAAAATTCTCACCAGATTTGAAGAATGGACTGGTGAGAAAATAAAAGATGATATTGTTGTAAAATCACTATTTACACATCGTGATTTCAAAAGTAGGTACAATGCCTACAAAGGAACTGGGTTAGGGATGGCCCATACTCTATGGCAAACTGCAGTTTTTAGACCAAAACACAAAAGCTCTAAAGTTAAGAATTTGTACTACACTGGTCAGTATAATCATCCCGGAGTTGGAGTTCCAACCACTGTTATTTCTTCCCAAATTTTAGTTAATGAAATGAAAAAGGAGGGGGTGTTAGCATAGTATACGTAAGAACAAAAAATATCAAAGGCAAAAAATACGCTTATCTTGTTGAAAGTAAATGGGATAGCGAGAAAAAAACATCGAAACAAAAGGTAATCGAATACCTAGGTTCTGTAGAGAATCTAACAATCGATGATGTACCAAAGGAGTACCATTCGGGCTCAGTAAGAAAATTCTTTGTTAAAAATCAAACTAAGTTGGATGATAAAGTAATTGAAAAACAAAAAGAATTGGAAGTTCTACTAGCTAGATGCTTACAAACTGGTGATGAAGAAATGTCCTTTGAAAAGGCCGATGAATTAGTTAAGTTGGTTGGCTTACAAAGATTTTACGTTGATTCTGTAACTGGAGTAATGACTGAAACTGGTAAGCTATGGGTCGATGGTGAAATCGGTATTGCTCAAGAACACATGATTACCAACATTATGAGGAAGATAATACAACACTACAATGCTAGAATCGAAATGAAGGGATTGGTAGAAGGATTAGCTGTTATCTGTAATCCTGAAGGTGACGATCATAGTATGTCTAACTTAGTTCTGGAAGGGCTTCTCAAAACTAGAAAATATCGAGTTACTAACATCGGTGGAGCTTGGTACATGGGAGATAAGAGAGCCGTGACAAATAAAGCAATTATTGACTTTGTAACGCATGCTAGGCCAGACATTGTTTTCATATCTGTTACTATTGCAAGATACCTTTTCAATGCGAAAATGATTGCTAGAGAGTTAGTAAAAGAACTACCTAATACAAAAATTTATTTGGGCGGTTTAGGCACAAGAGGAATTGTAGATGGCGAATTACAAGAAGGGATTATTCTAGCCAATAAAGACACCCTAAGGACGTTGAATAAATTATGAAACTAAACTTAGGCACTAAGTTGGCCTCCTTAAATAGCTTAGAAAAAAAAGTGAATTCTGACATGGCCAAAAACGTCTACTCATCCGAGACATATGGAAATAGAAAACCTACGACAAATCCGGATGAGATTTTTAGAAAAGGTAGTACAACATACTATTACAGTACTAAATTNTTCCCTGCCAATGTTCGNAAAGAAGTAACTCAACTTTATAATTTNGTCAGNATAGCTGACAACTATGTCGATTCTGTTCCACAAGATACTGAAGGNTTTTTGNATTTCAAAAATGAATANTATGANGTTTTATCAGGAAAAGAATCTGATAATAAAGTAATAACNGAGTTTGTTAAACTTTCCAAAAAGAGACAGTTCGAAAATGAGTGGGTTGATGCATTNNTACACTCGATGGAAATGGACACGTACAAATCAAACTATGAAAATCTTGATGAATTAAACACATATCTGTATGGATCTGCAGANGTAATTGGATTGATGATGAATAAAGTCATGAACATAAACAAAAATGCCAATGANTCTGCAAGATATTTGGGAAAAGCTATGCAATTNATTAATTTTATTAGAGATATTGATGAAGATTTGGATTTNAAAAGAACATACTTTCCTAAAGAAGACTTAGATAAATTCGGACTAACTGGNCTTACACGAGGAGAAGCAAGAAGAAAGCCTNAACAATTCAAATCNTTTGTAANATCTCAAATCAGACTNTATTTNAAATGGCAAAAACAAGCTGAAATAGGATTTAAGTTCATACCAAAAAATATGCGTATAGCNGTTAAAACNGCTTCTGANATGTACCTATGGACTGCAAAAGAAATTTACAAAANTCCATTTATTGTTTATGATATGAAAATNAAACCTAGCTGGACTAAAGTACTGCTAAATGGTCTGAAAAATACCATTCGTGCTTANAATCCAATTGGCAAGANTAATTCATCTAAATCTTTNGCTAAAAAGAATGCNGCTCTGTGATGCCAGTAAACTATAAAAAAGACAAGAAAATAGATTAACTATGATAAGTGTAACTGACTTAGCTGCAGAAAAGATTTCAAAGGCCCAAGAAGGGCAGGATATGGANGGAAAAATGCTTCGAATAGGAGTTTACTCTGCAGGCTGCAGTGGAGGCTATCAATACGCTTTAGGCTTTGATGCAAAATCAGATCAAGATTCTATGTTTGAATCCAATGGATTAGAAGTTATCATTAAATCCGAAGATGTCGATAAAGTTAATGGTACAGAAATTGATTATGTTATAAGTGAAATGGGTGAAGGTTTCAGAGTTAATAATCCTAATCCTGCACCTGAAGGTGTCAAAGGTCAGTGTAATTGCGGCTCGAGCGATAGCTGCTGCTAAGCTAAATGAAACCGAATTCATTATCTGAGCAAACTTTCGCAGTACTAGTAGCAATATTATTTGTCTCGAGTGGGTATCTANTATTAGTTCAAGAAACTACTGAAGACGAATACGAGATGAGAGTTCCTGTTTGGGCNAGGGGCCAACTGAATTATGANACTACTCAACCATATAGTTTTGTTCTTAATCANGGAACATACGACTTGTTAGAAACTGATAATGAGTTTGAATCTGTTCACGTAATGATTCCCTATGATTTACCATTAAGTGAAGGTGGGGCTGCTGCTTCATGCCAATTCGGAGGAGAGTGCCCACAAATCAGCTTAGCATATTGGAGACCAAAAGTCCCTTCAGGAATGAAAGTCCCCGTAATAGCTGAATTTGGTCCTTATTTTGGAGAAACTTCAGCTTCAACGCCTGATGTTTCACAGCCTGGTAGTTGGTTGGGCGTAAGTGTAATTCAAAATTTATTGCCTCACGGGTTTGCTTTTGCTCAAGTATCTGTAACTGGAACTGGAAATTCTAATCATTGTATGGATTTGATGGGGTTTGCAGAACAGGAAGGTATCAATGCTGCCGTTGAATGGCTTGCTACCCAAGAATGGTCTAACGGAAATGTAGGGATGATTGGGAAATCTTACGATGGTTCAACTCCATGGCAAGCTGCAATGTATGGAAATGAATATCTCAAAACTATAGTTCCTATTTCTGGATTGATTGGTGTTAGAGAGCTCATGTGGAAAAATGGTTCATCTGAAGCTCGTGCGCCTTTCATGCACAATGTTGTTTATGGNTCGTATGGATATGAAGCTGATAAAGAAGAACANAATTTGCAAAACGCTTGTCCAGATTACCTAGCGTCTAGTTTGTATGGAGGTGAAGCTTATGTATTTGGAGGAAGTGANGTTAGCGGATATTGGGATGAAAGATACTTCCTCGATCGTGTTTTAGAAAACTATAGAGGGTCTGTATACATTGTGCAAGGATTTCATGATTGGAACGTTGANCCNCATATGGCTGTTCCCGTGATNAATACTTTGCTAGATACAGGAATAGAAGCAAAAGTTTTGCTGGGACAATGGGACCACGATTATCCTGACAGGCCGGATTATCAAAAACAGAGATCTGATCCTGGAAGAGGATCTGAAGCTTATCCTCAAATGGTTAGATTTGATTGGATGCAAGATTTACTAGAATGGTTTACATATTATTTGCAAGAAAAAGGACCTAAGCCAAGTTTGTACATGGAAATACAAAANAACCGAGGAGAATGGAGAGTTGANGAAAGNTATCCTGCAAAAGATTCTAGAGTAATTGAGATGCCATTAGGTGGAAATAATCTTACTTTAGTTTCTGAAAGTGCACTAGGTACTAGTGTTTATCCTGGAATGGAGGCAACTAATGATCAAGTTGTCTTTGAAACAAANGNCTTTACTTCTGATTTTAGATTNGGTGGGCTGCCTCAACTACATCTTGATGTAACNCCTGCCGGCCCTGGCGGCTCGATATANGCTTTAATGGAAGACTGTAGCGCNGATAATGAATGCATACATATTGGACANGCGATNATGGATCTAAGATACCATGAAGGTGGTACTGAGTATCAAAATGTTATTCCTGGNGTNNNNATNAGAGCNAAAATGGAATTTTTCGCTATGGANGTTTTAATNCCNGAAGGNCANAAAAT
>PBPR01000017.1:0-4957 GCA_002724775.1 Methanobacteriota archaeon | reverse complement strand
TNANTGGNNNNAGTGTNCTNAGAATNCACGAGATAAANACGGANNNAAAAATNTTNTTTGAACCTCCTGTATGNATGCATGAAGATTGTTTATCAGANTAAACAAACTATATANTCTAGTAATAATANGATANNATAATGCGCANAAACTNNNCTNANAACAAANTGTTNAACATTTNNGTAGTTNCGNTNTTNNTNNCTGTATCGTTTGCAGGATGTCTNGAAAATAATGAAGANANTGNCATATCTCCAAATGATGTTGTAGTTAACCCAGTTACTCTAGTTGCAGGAGAATTCCAACCCTTGGTAATTTCTGCAAAGCGTGACATTTCTGTTTTCATCCCTCACATGGTAGTAGATCCTGCGTCGAATTATCTACAAAATGGAACTGTTTTAGATATGAGAACTGGAGAAACTGAACAACTTACAATTCTTGCTCCCCCAAGAATAGATACTGCATTTATCTTCCTATCGAAATATGGAACCGAGATTTGGCCAATTAGAAATCCTAGTGAGAGCTGGAATGACTGGGTAGAGAGAGGTGGAATGAATCAAGAAGGTCTAGCTGTATCAAGANTTNAACCCGAAGAATACGCTTCNTTTTNTACTCTAAACTCAACTGAAGNNANAGCAGGNAACANNATTCCTGTCAAGATTAGTCTGAANCGTGAAGTCTCTGCTGCTTATACTGTAGANGANGGAAGTCTATTTTCAAGNGGATTTGTCGANGGGCGNACTGTGTTTAACAGTATAGCTCGCATTTCAGATGAAACTCCAGATATTTTAGACCCTGCAGATGGGGCTGTTGGATATTTAGATCGATGGGCGGGGCAAGGGAACTTAGCTTACGAGGACGCTGCTCAATTTTTGATTGCCGAGATGACTTCATATGGACTCAGAGTAGAAGTTCAGAGATTCGCAATTGAAGATGTACTAGGAAATGTAAATCCAGAAGCTTACAATGTATGTGGATTTCGAGACGGAGCATTATATCCAAATGAATGGCTAGTCTTCGGAGCTCATTTTGATATTGCTCCACCAATAAATGGAGGGTTAGTAGACCCTCACATAACAGGATCTAGAACATATGGGACTCGAGTTGGAGCGTATGATAACACTGCAGGAACGTCCATGGTACTTGCCGCGGGAGAAGCAATGGCAGCCATGCCATATGATACTCGAAGAACAATGGTCTATTGCTTATGGTCTGGCGAAGAAGGTGGATTACGTGGCAGCGATTACTGGACAGATACGCTAGCTGATAGATATCCTGACGTTACTGTTATGAATTATATTAATTTGGATATGGCTGGTGTTAACTGGCCCGGAGGCGGCGGAGCTCCCTGTGGTGGCGAACATGGTGGGGGNGACGGAGATTGCGACCCAGATCCACAACCAGATACTGATGGATATCCCAAAGATAGTGAAGTATGGCCAATGAGAATTTACATTGGCCCTTCTCTAAATTATAATAAACTTGATCAGCCTGATCTTGTATTTCTCAGTCAATGGATTGGTTCCGATGCAATAAATGTTTCAATGCAGCAAGACATCCTAGTTGGGGCTGACAATAATTCAGAAGATACGTGGAAGTATGATGTTTGGGTTGAACAAGATAGGCCNGAGATAATAATTTACGAGGACACTACTGCTAGAAGCGATCACGCTTCATTTCAAAATAATCTAGATACTATAACTCTTGGATTTGGTGGATTAGTTGATGGTTATTGGTGTTACNACCAAACATGTGATACGGTGCAAGAAATGATAGATTGGATGGATAATGAAGCTAGAGGATATGGAAATAATGCTACTGGATTAAATAATCTAGTTAACGCGTTGGATATGATAACTTGGTGGGCAACATACAGCTTTTTTCATATGGACGAAAAGCCTATTTTGAATACCTATCTTTAAGAATGGGATTGGGGCTGAGGTAAGGAATTAGGAAGTTATTGTAAATGAATCCATATATTGCGCTAACAAGGCCCGGAAATGTTTTACTAACTGCAGTTGCTGTAGTTGCTGGCTCTTATATTGCTGCAGGTGATGATATATTAGATTTTCAGGTTGAAATTATGATTGCTTCACTTGCTGCTATGATGCTTGTGGGGGGAGGAAATGCACTGAATGATTATAATGATCGTGAATCTGATAAGGAAAACCATCCAAATAGGCCTATTCCTGCTGGTTTAATTAGTGCTGATGAAACTCTTGTTTATTCAAGAGTTCTATTATCGGCAGGATTACTGATAGTGCTTTTTGGACTTGCTAATAAGTTACCATTTATCATTGCATTAATTGGAACAGTAACTTTAATTTCATATGAAAATAAATTGAAAGCTTTAGGACTATCCGGCAACATAGCCGTTGGGTTTATGTCCGGAGCTGTCTTTCTTTATGCTGGAATGGTAGTCAGTGATCCTGGACCTACATTGTGGATGTTTGGGTTAGCTTTTCTAGCAACTGTTGCACGAGAAATAGTAAAAGACATACAGGACCTTGAAGGGGACACCGATAGATTCACACTACCTGCTAGAATTGGCATAGCAAAATCACTTTTCATTACTGGAATTTTACTCATAGTGGCTTGGTCATTAAGCTTCACAGCAATTACGCAATTTAGTGGAATGGCCAGTAATGCTTATGCTATTGGAGTTTCTATTGCAAATGTTGTAATGCTAGTAGGATTTCAAAATGCCCGTAATGGCGATTATTTTTCAGGTCAAAAGAAAATAAAGCAAGGGATGGGAGTTGCAATGTTAGCTTTTATTGCCGCTGCAGGTCTGTAGTTATATTAATATATGTACATTTATACATATATTAATGAATAGTATTATTTTCAGAGCACTAGGAAACGAAACCAGGTTGAAAATAATCAAAACTTTAATGATTAAAGAACACAATGTATCTGATTTAACAAAAACTTCTGATAAAGATCAAACTACAATTTCAAGACATCTAGTTCACCTAAAACAAGCTAAACTAATTACTCAAAAAAAAATAGGTAGAAATGTTATCTATTCAATTGCTAATTCTAAGATATACGATTGGCTCATTTCAGTAATTAAACCTAATTTAAAGAAAGCTGAAACTCCATCTCTAAGAATTAAAATAAAGGACTATTTAGATAGACAGATAAGATAATGGATAGCGAAGAAAAAGAAATTTTAGAAGAAAAATTAGTTCGTTTAAGGCAGCTTAGTAAAAATTTAGATGAAAGCTTTACCATTCCTGGAACAAACATAAAATTTGGAATGGATGCCATACTAGGGTTAGTTCCCGGAGGTGGAGATTTAGTAAGTGGTATTTTTTCTCTGTATATGTTGAGAGCTGCAATGAAAATGAAATTGCCAAAGCGCGCTATTCTTTCAATACTAGCTAATATAATTCTAGATACAACTATGGGAATAATTCCCGTTGCCGGAGACATATTTGACGTATTTTGGAAATCAAATAAAAGAAATATGAATATTATTGAAAAATATATAGCTCAGTCTGAAGAATAACGTAAGCTAGTAGAGGCGAACTCTTAAAAAAAATTAATTATTTAATTTGAGAGTGTGGCAACTACTTTATTGGCTAAATTGACTTTAGCTAACTATCTTATGCTTTACCAAGAATGCGGTACATTCCAGTGCCACAAGTTCCGCATGATCCTTTCATTGCTTTGCGACCATTCTTCATTGTGACTTCTTGTCCGTTACCTATTTCTCTTTTGGCTTTACACTTTACGCAGTATCCTTCCATACTTCTACATCGAGGAAGACAGCATATAAAGCAAACGGCCTAGAGGCCCCTATATAAAGATTAGTATCCTATTATTTTTATATTATTTTAATAATATTTTTATATTATTATTATATTATTAATGTATTATTTATGTAGGTTTTAAATATGCCGTTAAGAAGTGCNAATCGATTAAAATGGCTGCAGACGACAAAAACGAGCTAAGGCGCGTCCCGGTAACGGTACTAACTGGATTCTTAGGTTCTGGGAAAACTACTTTGCTGAATCACATCCTCTCAAGTACCGAACACAAAATGAAATTCGCAATAGTTGAGAACGAATTTGGTGATATTGGAATAGATGAAAATATATTGGTTGAAACTTCAGAAGAAGAAATTATAGAAGTTGTGAATGGATGCTTGTGCTGTAACGTAAGAGGAGATCTTACTGAGCTTTTGTATGATATGTATGATCGAATAAAAGACTTCGACGGGCTCATAATTGAGACTACAGGTTTAGCTGATCCTGCTCCCGTGGCCCAAACCTTCTTTGTTGATGATAAAATTTCCGAAAGATATGAACTCGACGGAATCATTACCGTTGTTGATGCAAAAAATATTATTCAGCATGTTGAAGAGGAGAAGCCAGAGGGTATAGAAAATGAATCTGTAGAACAGATTGCTTTTGCTGATAAAATCCTGCTGAACAAGACCGACCTGGTAGATGAAAATGAATTAAAAAATGTTGAATCACAAATTAAGTCAATTAACAGTTTTGCGCCAATTTTTAAAACTGAACATGGAGTCATAGATCCAAAAGAATTGATTGGAATCGGCTCATTCGACTTAAAAAGAACACTAGAAATGGACCCAGAGTTCCTTGATATTGACGCTGAGCACGAGCACGATCAGCGTGTAACATCAATTAGTTCTAAGTTTGAAGGCTCGTTAAACGTAAACAAACTTAATAGATGGATTGGAAAAATAATTGATGAAAAGGGCACTGATTTATTCAGATACAAAGGAATACTGTCAGTNAAAGGTATGGANAATAAATTNGTATTTCAGGGAGTACANATGCTATTTGGAGGNGCTTATAGNGGNGAATTAATGTGGGAAAAAGATGACAAAAGAGAGTGTACTTTCGTNTTCATCGGAAGAGACTTAGATCATGAAGCGCTAGAAGCNGGTTTCATGAATTGTAGAGCTGAAGATTTACGCTTCAAAGAG